>CAMWMK010000008.1 GCA_947175295.1 uncultured Porphyromonadaceae bacterium | reverse complement strand
TGGGCCTTTGCCTTGCGGTGGCGGTGGCCGACAATCCCACCGGACCGTTTATAGAATGGGGAAACCTTTGTTATCAGGTGACGGATTCGATAATATTGATCCTTGGGCCTACGTGCTTCGTCCTACGACTCCCGGTCCTGTCACTCCGGAAGACAATCCGTATCCGTTCGAGTATAATGGCCAGCTGTCTGATATGGCTCCGGGAATGCTTATTGTCGACGAGAACGGCCGAAACGATCCAAGTGCGTATGGCAACCTTACCCGTACCGGCTACGAGAAGCAGACCCGTGCCGGTGTGAACGTAATAGGTAACCTTATCTTTGATCTATCGTTTATCACCCCGGGGCTATCTACACGCGGCCTTGTATCGTTCGAGTCAAAGGCTAACACCTATCAGTTTGCCGCTAAGGACTATGCGGCTTACTATCTTGATAGGACTCAGGAAGATTACGTATGGAGGCTGGCGGATGTGAACAAGCCGGAAGACGGTGAGCTGGGACTCAGTAAGAGCACATTCTCAAGCTATTTTGTCAACCTTCAGTGGTATCTTAACTATAACCGTACTTTTGCCGACCTTCACGATGTTGGAGCCATGCTTCTACTTCAACGCGACTATCGCCGAACTGAGGCTACCGGTGGCGACGGAGTCCTTCCTTATAATGTGATCGGACTTTCCGGACGTTTTCAATATGCTTACGACTCACGTTATCTCATCGAATTCAACATGGGTTACAATGGATCCGAGCAATTCTCACCGAAAAAGCGCTTCGGTTTCTTCCCCGCGGTTTCCGCTGGGTGGGTGGTTAGCAATGAGAAGTTCTGGGCTCCTGTCGCTACAGCTGTCACCAACTTCAAGCTTCGTGGATCGTGGGGTAAGGTCGGAAATGACAATATCGGGGGCAGTCGATTCCTTTTCCTTGACAATGTAGGAATTGTAGGAACTGGAGCTTACTGGGATTCTCGTGAGAACGGAATCTACGATATGCCTTCGCTCGGTATTGGTAATGGCTATAACGTATCTTATCTCGGTATCGGTAACCCGGACATCACTTGGGAGGTAGCTACTAAGACCAACGTTGGTGTTGACCTTACATTTTTCAACTATCTGACGCTGACAGGTGATGTGTTTTGGGAAAACCGCGACCATATGCTTATCGGCCGTAATACTATTCCTACTCTCCAGGGCCTTCCCGGCGGTGTCCTTCCGAAAGTCAATATGGGTGAGATGGAAAACCATGGTTTTGAAATTTCAGCACAGTGGCGTCAGCCGATCGGAAGAGACTTCACTTTGGGGATTGGAGCTAATTTTTCTCATACGAAGAATAAGATCACTAAGTTTGATGAAGTCCCCCTTGGAGACGATTATGCTTATCAGTACCGTACGACAGGTTTCTGCTACGGACAGCAATGGGGCTATCGGATCAACTATGAGGTCAATCCCGAACTCGGTCTTGACGGATCCGGATTTTTCAACTCTCAGGAGGCGATAGATAATTATGCCTCATATGGCATTGGAGTTCCACGCCCCGGCGACTTCGTCTACCAGGACCTTAACGACGATGGAGTGATCGATACGAAAGACCTCGCTCCTGTTGGTAAGTCCACAGCCTTCCCGGGCATAACCTACGGTTTCAATCTTTCTGCAAACTGGAAAGGCTTCGACCTCTCCTGTCTTTTCTCCGGTGTGACCGATTATTCTGTCAACCGTCAGGGTTGGGGTATCTTCGAGGAGCATGGCCAGGGTGGAGGAATCTACTCCCAGCAGCTTGGTCGCTGGAGTCAGGAGAGATATGAGGCAGGTGAGAAGATTACTTGGCCGCGTCTTTCCTCAGCTGGAGGAAGCACAAGCCATGTGACCAACGACTTCTATGTAATGGATGGTTCGTTCCTTCGGCTTAAGAACCTTGAGATCGGATATTCTTTCCCTTCTTCAATCACCCGTCCGCTTCACGCTCAGGATATCAGGGTGTATGTCAACGGCAATAACCTCCTGACTTGGGACAAACAGCGCACTTCTGTCTACGATATCGAGCAGGCAGTTATGGCTTATCCTACGATGCGTGTATATAACTTCGGTATTAACGTTACTTTCTGATAATTTTCGATATGAAATCACTACATAAATCCTTACTTCTTGGCGCAGTAATGGTCGGTTTGTCGATTGCTTCTTGCAACGATGCCCTTGACGTGACTCCTGATGGCCGTCTCCCGATTGATGAAGCCTACCAGGATCCAAGAGGAACGGCGGCCGCGTTCAAGACGTGCTTCAATCATCTTCCACGTCGTGGGAACCGCGGTGTCTATTTCTGGCAGAATGCACGTATTCCTCTTTCTGATGAAGGATTCGTCAATGCTGCAGGTTTTGCGATAGCCGACTGTTATGAGGGAAGGACAACTGCTGATAATGATTGGCGCTGGTGCATCGGCCATGTCGGAGGTTTCGACGCCATGTACTGGGAGCGTTACTGGGGACAGATTCGGTCAATCAACGAATTCCTCCAGTATCTTCCTGAAGCTGCGATGACTACAGAGAGCGATCGTCCCGTCTGGGAGGCTGAGGCCAAGATCCTCCGTGCGTTCTTCATGAATGAGCTCATAAAGCTTCATGGACCGCTTCCCGTCGTGAAAGAGGTCTTTGCCCTTGACTATGACTTCGCGACTCTTGGCCGTGGCACATATCGTAGGAATGCGGAGGCAATCATCGAAGACTGTGAGGCAGCGCTCGCTTGTCCGTCCTTGCCCTGGCGTTGGGACAGTCCGACATATAAGATGCGCATGAACAAGGCTATGGCCTGTGCCATCAAGGCAGAGGCAGCTTTGTTTGCAGCAAGCCCGCTCAATAATGAAGGCGAAGATATGTGGGAATGGGCATATCAGGTGTGCAAGGACAGTTATGAGCAACTTGTAAGTAATGGTTATGAACTTTATACTGTTGTTGCTAATCCGGCGGTCTATGGCGACAATCCTTATCAGGAGCTTTTCGCTCTTCAGCAGGATCTTTCTACGACTCCACGAGACAAGGAGACAATCTTCCAGTTCACAGGTCAGGGATCAAATCTCAGTATGTTCAATGCTCCTGCCGGTTATGGCGACAAAGGATATTGGGCAGGTATCTGTCCTACCCAGGAACTCGTGGATGCCTATGATATGATTGCCACCGGCAAGAGCGTGCTAAATCTCGCCCGTCCTTACAACGACGAATATCATCTTGAACCCAACTACAATCCAGGCTCGGGTTATGATGAAAACAATCCTTATGAAGGCCGCGACAAGCGTTTCTATGCCACTGTCCTTTACAATGGTGCGCAGCGTTCTGGAAAGGTCTGCAATATCTATACTTACGGGTGCTGGAGCGAATACTTCAAGGGTCTCAATCAGTGCAACACTTTCCTCGAGAATATTAATAACGCCGTTGTCAATATGGAGGCTGATCGGGAGGCTTGGAGGGTACAGTGTCTTGTGCTTCGTGCTTTATATTCACTTGAGCTTGCAAAACGCTACAATGAGATTCCCTACACAACTCAGTCATATGACGCAGACTTTGATTTCGGTAAAGCAGAGTTCAAGAGTTTCGGCGAAGTGGCACGTCAGATTTTCGCAGATTGCGACGAGGCCCTTGCAAGCGATGAACTTAAATGGAACACTACCAGTAATGATGCCCTCCGGGGCATGATGACAAAGGGAGTGGCATATGCCATTAAGTCGCAGGCCGCCCTCTTCGCAGCGAGCCCTCTTTACAGCGATGGTTCCATCACTTGGAGTGATGCCGAGAAGATCACCAAGGAAAGTCTTGATGCCCTCCGTGAGAATGGCTATGAACTTTTTACTAAATCCGGTAATGCCCAGCAGAACATCAGTGCCTATGATACATATTTCAATACCCGCCCTGACGGTGCACGAGTGACCGACAAGGAGACTATTCTCGAAACTCGCGACCAGCTTTCTGTATGGATCTCAAGCGGTCTTCCCTCGGTCACCGGTTCTTTGAGCGCAGGCAACTGCCCGAGTCAGGAACTCGTCGATATGTATGAGACTGTTGACGGCATACAGCCAATCCTCGGCTATGCAGACAGCAAGCATCTCCAACCCATCATCAATCCGGATGCGAATCTCTATGATGAGTTGAATCCCTATGCAAACCGTGATCCGCGTCTTGCTTCTACTGTCTATTATCATGGCGGTAGGAAGGCCCTCAACAATAACAGTACCGTAGATACAAGCAACGGTGGTGCCGAAAGCATCGACCTTGGCAAGCAGGACAAAAAGCATACCCCGACCGGCTACTATCTGCGCAAATACAACAACTTTGGATCAAACCTCAATACCAACAGCGACGGTTATTTCCGTCAGTTCCGTTTTGCTGAGCTACTTCTCAATTATGCCGAAGCTGCCGCTATGGCGAATGTAAATGTTCCTCAAGCAGCATACGACGCAGTCAATGAGGTTAGAAATCGAGTGAAGATGCCTGCTCTCAGTGGCCTCAGCCAAGAGGAGTTCATTAAGCGCGTTCGTAATGAGCGCCGTGTGGAATTCGCCTTCGAAGAGCAGCGTTACTACGACGTGCGTCGTTGGAAGATACTCGACAGCAATTTCAATGTCATCACAGGCATGAAGGTGACCGTAGCCGCCGACGGCAATCCCCGCTTCGAACGTTTCGTTGTTGATGACACCCGCAACTGCAGCAATGAGAAGTATCTCCTTTCCCCGATTCCCGGCAACGAAGTGATCCGTATCCAGGCTCTTAGCGGCGTTCGACACCAGAATCCTGGATGGGAATAATCTGAATTGAAAACCTGTTTACTGATTGATAATATATTTATACTTGAGTTTCAATAGGTTAAAATAAATGTTTTAGGTTAATAAATTAGGTTCGAAAAGCAGTGTCGGAGTTCCCTAATCCGACTCCGACACTGTACTTTTTTCAAATCTTCTAATAAATCGTCGGAAATGAAAACAAACATTTACTCACATATTCTCCTCTTGGTCCTGATGATGTCAGGTGCTAATGTATTTGCTCAGAAACACTCAGAGTATTATTATCAGCGGGTATCCCTGTTTGACACTCTTCCGTCAGACTCATCCGACATCATTTTCCTCGGCAACAGCATAACCAACGGTTGCGAGTGGTGTGAATTGTTATCCAATCCGCACGTTAAAAACCGCGGTATCAACGGCGACACATCTCGCGGAGTTCGCGACCGTCTTCAATCTACACTCAAGGGAAAGCCTTCCAAGGTTTTCCTTATGATAGGAGTCAATGACATCGCCAACGGTGCTTCTCCTGATTCAGTAATCAATGTGATGAAGCAGATCATTGACCGCACAGCCTCTCTTTCTCCCTCTACACGTCTCTATGTCCAGAGTATTCTTCCCATCAATGATACCTACAATATCTTCTGGGGCCATATGGACAAGAGCGAACAGATCAAAGAATACAACGCTAAGCTGGAGCAGCTCTGCAAAGAACGTGGAGTGGAGTTTATCGACCTTTACTCCCATTTCTGCATTCCCGGCACCGATAAAATGAATCTATCCTACACCAACGACGGTCTGCATCTCATGGTGGATGGCTACCTGAAGTGGCGTGACATAATACTTCCTTACGTAAAAGAATAATATAACTGAAATGAATAAGTATATAGCTACACTCGCATTAACCTGTCTGTCCGCTGCTACTTGCATGTCGGCAAAGAAGGCTCAGGTCGTGGCTCCCCGCATTGCTGATCTCGAATCACTCAAGACACTCCGGACTGAACTTGCCGATGTGGACTCTCTTATGAAAAACGGTATCATGACCGATGAAGGGTCTGGCCTTGACTACTTCACCGGCTACAGCTACCGAACGCTCTACGACTGGGACCAGTATTTCGAATCTATCGTCCAGCTTTACATGGGTTGGCCTGCCGACTACATCAAGAATGGCGTGACTATCTTCCTCGACAATCAGCGTGAAGACGGTTTTATCGTCCGGTCGGTACCTGGCAACAAGTTTCACGACAATGAGCATGTGAAGCCTTTCCTCTCCCAGATCGCTCTTCTTGTCTGCGATCAGTATGGCGACAAGGATTGGATTCTCACTCCGGAATATATGAAGCGACTGCAGAAGTATATCGACTATTGGTTGGTCAATATGGACAGCAACGGCAACGGCCTGAGTGAGTGGATGAGCGCTCCTCACACCGGTATGGACAATCAGCTCGAACGTGCAGGTCTGTGGCTCGATCAGGTTTGTGAGGGTGTCGACCTCAATTCCTATCTCGTTCGTGAGACCCGTGCTTTCGCGCGTCTTGCCGAAATGGCTGGCGACAAGAAGCTCGCTGCGGAATATCGCAAGAAGAGCGATGAACTTGCCGAACGTATCCGCACAATGATGTGGGATGACGAGGATGGATTCTACTACGACCTTAAGGTGAATCCCGACGGTCCGATGGACAAGTACAATGAGATCGCCCGTGTCAACATGTACAAGCAGAAAGGCAATATGATTCCTGTGCGTTCCATCTCATCGTTCGCTCCTATGTTCTGCGAAGTGGCCACTCCCGAGCAGGTCGACCGCATGACCACAGAATATCTCTTCAATCCGGAGGAGTTCTGGACTCCTGCCCCTATGGCGGCTCTATCCAAATCTGAACCTTGGTATAGCACGATACTTCTCCCTAACGACGTGGGTTGTTCATGGCGTGCCAATGTATGGATTCCCACCAACTATATGGTGTATCACGGTCTGCGCAATTATGGCAAGGACCAGCTTGCATCCATCGTGGCCCACTACACTCAGAAGATCGTGAAGGAAGCCGGCAACCGTGAGTACTACAACTCTGAGACAGGGGAGGGCTGCGGTCTTGATCCCTTCTGGGGTTGGAGCCTTCTCGGCCACTTCATGGAGTGGGAGGATTCCGTGCCTTATGATGTGACTAAGATCGATTGATCTTTACCATACTTACCTGTTATTACCAACATCTAAAAAGAAACGTAATGAAAAGATATGTAAATTTCTTGGCTACAGCAACCGTGCTTTCTTCAGGGTTTACGCTTGGAGCTTGCCAGGATACTATGCCCAGCTACGACGTTGATCCGCTCCCCACGGAAAAGGAACCGGATCGCTGGACCCTTATTGAAGGCGCTACTCTTCCGGTAGAGGCTTTCGGTGATAACCTTGTTGCGACAGACGGACTCGGTCGCACGCTTCCAGGCTATGAGGAGTGTGGCGACCGCTATGGCAACCGCTACGTAGGACTTTTCTACTGGCTTTGGCATAGCGACCTCCGTCGCGACCGTGACAAGGGTAACTATGATGTGACCAAGGTTCTCGAGAAAGACCCGGGATTTACAAACTGGGAGTTTGCTGATTACTATTGGGGAGAACCTGAGCTCGGCTACTATCGTTCCGACGATGAATATGTGCTTCAGAAGCATATCAACCTCTTTACGCTCGTAGGTATTGACTTCCTCTATCTCGACTTCACCAACTGCGTGATCCATGCTCCGGAGACCCACAAGCTACTTAAGGTGATCATGGACATGCAGGCCAAGGGGTATCAGCCTCCCCGCATTGTTCCATTCTTCAATGCCGATGACCAGGAGCGTCCGGAGTATTCGCTCGACTATGAGCTCAACCAATGGTTTACTGAGTTCTATGGCGATGCAAAATATGCCAACTGCTGGTTTATGCTTGATGGTAAGCCCCTCGTGCTTTCTCCCCGTCAGCACAGCAGCAATACAGCCCTCAATAATTCCTTCACATGGCGTGTTTGCTGGGCCGATCTCGCCAACAATAAGGAGAACGAACACAAGTGGCGTTTCTTCAACAAGTGGGATCAGCGTGCGTGCGCTTTCATCGACGGTAAGAAGGAACAGTGCTGCATTTCCAAGGGTCTCGGTGCTCCGCTTTGGGACGCGCATCTCTACGGCAGTTCATCTTCTACCCACGATTATACTCCTGCATATGATGTAAAGTGGCTGTGTGCCGAGACTTTCAGCCACGGCAAATTCTTCGAGGAGCAGTGGCAGTGGGCTAAGGAAGAGAAGGCTCCGATCCTCTGCATCACCGGATGGAACGAATGGAAAGCTGGTGCATGGACCGTTGACGCAGGTCTTGTTGGTGCCGGATTCAAGTTCCAGGGGCGTGTCTGCAAGGAAGGCGACATGTATTTCGTAGATGAATTCAATGAGGAGTTCAACCGCGACATCGAGCCGGCTGCTGGCAAGCTCTCAGACAACTTCTTCTATCAGATGGCCGACTACATCCGTCAGTACAAGGGCATGAAGGCTCCTGTAGCAGGATCAGCTGCGCAGACTATCGCTATCGATGGCTCGTTTGGAGAATGGAACGAAGTCACTCCTGTCTTCAACGACTTCGTAGGCGAAAACCCGAAGCGCAACGCTCAGGGTGCTCCGTATGACAAGCGTTACAACAACAATACATCCCGCAACGACATCGCGACATCACGTGTGGCTTACGACAATGACAACATCTACTTCTATGTAAGCACCGCTAATGATTTGACACCGAGCACTGACAACAACTGGATGATGCTCTACATAGATGCCGACCGCGACAAGTCGACCGGATGGGAAGGCTATGACTTCGTAGTCAATATGGAAGTGACTTCAGCCACCACCACCACCACCAAGGCTCGCAAGGACGACAAGTGGGAGACTATGGCATCCTGCCCCTTCACCGTCAAGGGCAACGAGATGGAAATCGCTGTTCCTCGTTCGGCGCTTAGCGTCGGCGACAAGCCTAACTTCTATTTCCATTGGGTAGACAACATTCAGGCTCTCGACGACATCACCGAGTTCTTCAAGAATGGTGAGTCGGCTCCGGAGCGTCGCTACAACTATCACTACTTCGCTGAATAATCGTTAATACTACATTTACATAAGGAATGAATAAGGGACAAACGATATTGTTTGGAATGGCATTACTCTCCGGGGGACTTTGTACAATCCATGCGCAAGAGGAGTTTCCTCTTGCGCCAAGGGTTGCCGATGCCTACATCCAGAAGTATGGCGACTGGTATTATCTGACTGGCACTCCTTGTCCCGGCGACTGGGATATGCAGTGGGTCGGCGTGTGGAAATCACGCGACCTCGTCAATTGGTCAGGCCCGGTGCTTGCCTTTGAAGGCGAAGTGCGCGATCGCCCTATGTGGGCATCTGAGATGCATCGTAAGGGTGATGACTACTACATCATCACTACCTGCAACACCTGGAATCCCGGCAATACATTCATGGTGCAGAAAGCTCCCTCGCCCGACGGTCCGTTCACTTTCCATTCATTCCTTCCTAAAAAGGGTCTGGATCCCAGCATCTTCATCGATACAGACGGAAAGTCGTATCTACTCGACAGCGAGTGGATCGCACCTCTGGATTACGACTGGACAAGAATCACCAATGAATTCATCGGCCACCGCGACAACAAGGAGGGTCCCTTTATGGTGAAGAGCGACAACGATTACCTTCGTTTTTATGCGCGAATAGATCCGACTTACTATATGGAAATGGAATCGTTGAAGGGCAACAGCCCATACAGCGTCGATTATGTGGAGCAGGGTGAAGTGCTGACCGGTCCATGGCTTCCAGGCCATGGATGCATCACTCCTTCGCCTGATGGTTCGGAACTATGGTATGCGGCTCATGCCAACACGGATGGCAGCTGGGAGACCCGAGCTCTTGCCATTGATCCGATGCATTTCGAGTCCGGACGTCCGGTGCCTACAAGCCGCAATGACAAGGCTAAGCCTGCGCCTTCGCTTTCCCGCAAGGTCAACTTAGCTCATGGCAAAGTGGCCAACTCCACAGCATTTCTCGCCGGGCACGAGCCCCACAAGGCTATCGACGGCGACAATGCAACATGGTGGGAGGCTGTGGTGACTCCGGTCGATAGCGTCGCTCCCTATCTTGAAATAGACCTGATGGGAGAGTTCCTGATCGATGGCATTGTGGCCCGCACTCCCGACAAGAGGAATTCCGATGCCGAAGTTGCCGTCTCATGCGACCGTATTAATTGGATGGCTCCCTCTTCCGACCGCACAGTGAGATATGTGCGCTTCCTGCCGAAGACAGACTGCCGAATCGCTGATGTGGAGATCTCAAGAGTGCCCTATCACATTCCTGCCAGAGGAAAGCAGATAGCTGCCTTCTCTCCTGACGATCAAATGAAATTCATGGTTCCGGCTACGGGTACATACGATATCGAATACGTAGTGGAATCGCGTGACCTAAATTCTGAATGGGCTCTCTACGACAATTCCACTCTCATAGCCCGCAGCAATGTCGCGCATACAGGCCCTGCAGGCAACAGCACGAGAATCATCTCGTTTGACGTGCCTCTTTCATCCGACCGTGAGCACAATCTTAAGATAGTGCCCGTGTCTGGCGACTATACGATAGAAAAAATATCAATTTACTCTCAGAACTAATTAATCAACACAACAGTAGATATGTTTAAGAAACTCTTCACAGCGGCTTTGCTCTCCTCCGCATTCCTTTCTGCTGCAGCCTTGACTCAGGCTGAGATAGATCGCCGGATAAGCGATTTGATAGGGCAGATGACACTTGAGGAAAAAGTGCGCATGACATTTGGCGGTGAGCGCTTCGGCGAAGTTGTCTTCCCCGGAGTGGAGCGTCTTGGAATTCCTGAATTGTATGGATCCGATGGTCCGCGCGGTGTGGTGATTCCCGATGTCACTACATTCCCTTCCGGTCTCGGCTTCGCTGCCACTTGGAACACAGACCTTGCTGAAAAGGCCGGTAGAGTGATAGGGGAGGAGGCCCGTGCCCGGAATGTCTCTGTTGTGTTTGGTCCAGCATTCAATATAAATCGAGATCCGCTTGGCGGACGTTTCTTCGAATACATGTCTGAAGATCCTGTGGTAAGTGGTAAAATCGCTGCTGCCCAGATCCGAGGCATGCAGGATGAAGACATCATAGCTTGCGCTAAGCATTTCGCCGTCAATGGACGCGACCTCAACCGGAACCTCTATATGACCTGGGCTGACGAGCGCACGCTTCGTGAGCTTTATCTCAAGGGATTTGAAATCGCAGTGAAGGAGTCCGATCCATGGTCGGTGATGACCGCCGCAAATGGACTGAACGGTCTGCTATGCAGCGACAACGGATGGCTCCTCAATCAGGTGCTTAAGAACGAATGGGGGTTCAACGGAATCGTAATGACCGACTTCTGCCATTCACGCTCAACCGTACCGGCAGCTCTTGCCGGTCTTGATATGGATATGCCCTGGGGACATTATTCCGACGTGCCTTTCGGCGAAAAACTCGCCGTTGCTGTAGAAGAAGGAAAAGTTCCTATGGAGGTACTCGACGAGATGGTTCGCCGTCATCTTCAGGTACGCTACAATATCGGCAAGATGGGCGACAAAGCTACCAAACCTGCTCCGCAGGTCAACACACCTGAACATCAGCAGGTGGCTCTCGACATGGCCCGCGAAGGCATCACCCTTCTTAAGAATGATAAAAACCTACTTCCCGTTAATCCGGATAAAGTAAAGAATATAGTCCTGATCGGTCCGTCGGTCGACCGTCGCTTCGATGTGCTTGGCCTCGGCGGTTCCTCCGGCGCTCAGTCTCCTTTCGAAACCACTGTACTCGATGGATTCCGTACTCGTCTGGGCGACAAGGTCAACATCACGACGATCCCCCTTACGGGCGAGGCAGAGTTCGTGACGCTTGGTGGCGATCGCCTGAATGGAAACCTTACTGTGGATTACTCCGATCCCACCGGCAGTCATCACGCATCTGCGGTGAGCGAGGAATTCAGCTTCCGTTGGTTCAATGAGTCTCCTTCCGATGATATCCGCCATGATGAGCTTCGTGCAGTCATCAACGGAACGTTCAAGGCCCCTGCTACCGGTCTCTACATCTTCCGTCTCAGCAGCGATGACTACGCAGAGCTCTGGGTGGAGGACATGGGTGCTCCTACCCTCAAGAATGGCGAGGCCGGTGTGCCTCAGACAGGCTATTCGATGGTGCAGCTCGAGGAAGGTAAGGAATATCCTATACGTGTTTCCTACCGTCGCACTCCGGAAGGTGCCAAGAACTCTACAGAGATGAACTATTGGGCTAAGGATAATCCTTCACTTAAGCTCGATTGGTCGATGCAGGGTGATCAGAAGACAATCGCCAATGCCCTCAAACCATATAGGAATGACATAAAGAAAGCCGATCTTGTGGTTTTCGTAGGTGGGCTCGACCATAATCTCGACTGCGAGGGTCGCGACCGTCTTTCGATGGAATTCCCCGAGGGGCAGACAGAGCTCATCAATCAGCTCTCTGCCCTCAACAAGAAGACGGCAGTGGCTCTCTACCACGGTTCTCCCGTCACTCTTCCTTGGCTCGGTAACGTACCCGCGGTAGTGGATATGTTCTATCCCGGCATGTTCGGCGGTCAGGCGCTTGCCGAAGTTGTGTTCGGCGATGTGAATCCCTCCGGTCGTCTCACATTTTCCTGGCCTGTAGACTATGCTCAGGCACCTCTCAATGTGCTTTCCCATCAGGATTTCGACAACGTCTATTGCAACGAGAAACTCAATGTAGGCTATCGCTACTACGATAAGTACGATCAGGCCCCGTTGTTCCCGTTCGGCTATGGCTTGAGCTACACTACTTTTGACTACTCCGACCTTAACGTGGCCCCGGACGGCTCTTCAGTATCCGTAAATGTCACCAACACCGGTAAGCGAAAGGGCAGCGAAGTAGTGCAGATCTACGTCGGTCAACCCGAGGCATCAGTGGAGCGTCCCGTCCGCGAACTCAAGGCATTCGATAAGATCGAGCTGGCTCCCGGTGAGACGACTACCGTGACTCTTCCCCTTGGCGAGGATGCTTTCACCTACTATGATGTGACTACCCACTCATGGATGCGCGATTCAGCTCCCTACGTAATCGAAGCCGGATCCTCTTCCCGAGACATCAAACAATCAAAGGAATTTAAATTCTAACATTATAATTCATGCGATACAATAACATATTCATACCCACAGCAGCACTGCTGACTCTTCTCTCCGCTTGCCATAACGGTAAATCCGATCATCTGAGCGACAAGCAGCTGCTTGAAGAGTTCGCCAATCCGTCCGCTCAGTGGAGGGCGAAGCCTTTCTGGGCTTGGAACGGCAAGCTTGACAAGGACGAACTCCTCCGTCAGGTGGCCGTGCTTGACTCTATGGGATTCGGAGGCTACTTCATGCATTCCCGTGTGGGTCTGCAGTCGGAATATCTTGGTGATGAATGGTTTGAACTCACCAATGCCGTAGCTGACTACGGCAAAGAAAGAGGTCTGGAAAACTGGCTTTACGATGAAGACCGTTGGCCATCCGGCACCGCCGGTGGTTACGTCACCCAGAATCCGGAGTTTCGGATGAACTTCATGACCATGAAGATCCATCGCCCTAATGACTTCAAATGGGACGACACGTATGAAGCAGTGTTTGCCTGCAAGCTCGACAGCACCAACTACACTAATCTCCGTCGCCTCAAAGGCGCCGACCAACTCTCATCCGTAAAGCCGGAGGAAAGCATACTCGCATTCTTCCGCGAGAAAGCCGCTGACACCGACTTTGTCAACGGTTACTCCTATGTGGATGCCATGAACCGTGAGGCTACAGACACCTTCATCGCGCTTACCCATGAGAAATATAAGGAGAAATGCGGCAACCGCGTTGGCTCCTCCATCAAGGGAATATTCTTCGATGAGCCTCATCGCGGACCTCTCTTCACTGCTTTCAGCAACGATAACGCCAACCGTCCGCTGATGGCTCCCTGGACAAATGCGCTCCCTGCTAAATACAAGGAAGCCTACGGCACTGATATCATAGATGAACTTCCACGTCTTTTCCTCCATCAGGATGGCGAGACCTACGACAAGGTGAAATGGCAGTACTGCAATGTAGCTCAGCAGCTCTTCCTCGACAACTTCGTAAAGCCTCTCTATGAGTGGTGTGACAAAAATGGAATGGAACTCACCGGCCACGTACTGCATGAAGACGACTTCGTGTCGCAGGTATCAATGCAGGGTTCACTGATGCGTACTTATGAGTTCATGCACGTTCCCGGCATCGACATCCTTACGCAGAGCAACCGCAACTACTGGGTGGCTAAGCAGCTTCAGAGTGTTGCGCGCCAGACGGGCAAGAAGATGCTCCTCTCAGAGCTTGACGGCTGCACAGGATGGCAGATGACTTTCGACGACTATAAGGAAATCGGCGACTGGCAGGCGCTCTTCGGCATCAACCTCCGCTGTCCCCACCTTTCTTGGTACACTATGGAAGGGGAAGCCAAGCGCGACTATCCTGCCTCTGTCAATTTCCAGTCAGGATGGTATAAGGACTACAGCTATGTAGAAGACTATTACGCGCGTATGGGCATGCTCCTTTCACAGGGCAAGCCTGAATGCGACCTTCTGGTAGTCAATCCCATCGAGAGCGTGATGGCCCAGGTTTCAATCGATGCCTTCGACAACCTTAATGCTAAATCTCCGGTAATCGCAGAAATGCAGAACCGTTATGCAGACCTCTTCCATTGGCTGGAAGGCAACCACATCGACTTTGACTATGGCGATGAGGAAATTATGTCACGTCTGGCCAAAATCGAGAAGGATAAGGATGGCAAGCCTGTGATACGAATGGGTGAATCCGAATACACTACTGTATTTGTAGGCAATATGGTCACTATGCGTAGCGAGACACTTGACCTTCTCCGCAAGTTTGCTGAAGAGGGTGGTAAGATTGTAGCGGCGGGTGATCTTCCTACGATGATCAACGTGGAGAAGAACAACGACATCACTTCGTTTCTTACATCTAATGCCACTTGCGTTCCCTACACAGAGACGGCTATCGTAGACGCAGTGAGCAAGGATGTAGCTCCAATGGCTAAGATCACCGATGCCAACGGCAACAACATATCCGACATCTACTGTCAGGTTCGCAAAGACGGCGACCGCACCATCTATGCGTTCATCAACATGAGTCGTGAAAATGTATACGACAATGTATCCATCACGCTTCCTTCCGAGGGCAGCCTCAGCGAATGGAACTGCCGTGACGGTAAGGTATATGAAATGAATGTCACAGCAGGCGCTTCCGACGAAAGCTTCGAAGTTGACTTCGCAGGCCTTCAGGAGCACATCTATATGGTGACTCCCAAGACTTTCCCTGGTGCTCTTCCGGCCGTTGACTTCAACGATGCCAACGGCACGGCTCTCACTCAGACCACATTCGCCTACGAACTCAACGAACCCAACGTGCTTCCGCTTGACTTCGCTACCTGCTCGGTCGATGGAAAGAGTATTGTAAGCCAGCCGACAGAGGTGCTTAAGGTAGATCAGGCCATCCGTCGCAACTATGATCTCAAGTATCGTGGCGGTGCTATGCTCCAGCCTTGGTTCTTCACAAAATTCAAAGGAGCCGACAAGCCTGTCTATGGCAAGGTGAAGCTTTCCTATCCGTTTGAGATTGCGGATATGCCTGAGGGCGACATGTATCTCTGTCTGGAGACTCCTTCCATATTTGAGATCACAGTGAATGGCAGTCCTCTCACTACTGCTCCTTCAGGATGGTGGATTGATCACTGCTTCAAGAAGATCAAGCTCGACAAGTCGCAGCTCACCACAGGCAGGAATGACATTTCAGTGGAATGTTCCTTCACGGAAGATGTCAATTTCGAGACAATGTATATCATCGGAGATTTCGGTGTTGATGTAGATCTTTCCGGTCTTGCGGAAGTTCCCAATGCCCGTCCTCGCATCCATACGAATGCCGACGGTATTCTTGCTACCAATCCGCGTATCACTACACTTCCCGAGTCACTTGCCATCGGCGACATCACAGGCCAGCGTCTGCCCTTCTACTCCGGCACGGTATCCTATCGCATCAATGATGCCGACGGCATAAAGGCTGTCAAGTCCGACGACTTCGTCGGAGCCTGCATGAAGCTTCGCCGTGGCGACAAGAGTTCGATAGTGGCATTCGAGCCATATGAGGCATACGTGCCCGAGGGTGACGAACCCCTTTATCTCGATGTGGTTCTGACACGACGCAATACATTTGGCCCGCTCCATCAGCTTCCCGCCCGCATCTGGGCTTACGGTCCCGAGATGTTCCTCAGTGAGGGAGATGCGTTCACCAACGGCTACGTGCTCTTCCGTTCAGGTCTGCTTGATACGCCAACCGTCTATAACAACTAAACGAAATGAAACCCATCAATAAAGCATATCTATCTCTGCTTACTGCCGTGGCGGGCGCCACGGCAGCAGGGCAGAACCCCATAGTCCCGCAGGGCATGTATATGGCCGATCCCTCCGCCCATCAGTGGAAAAAGGGTGGTCCGGTATATGTCTATGGCTCACGTGACGAGGCGCTTGACTATTATTGTTCGTATGACTACGACGTGTGGTCGTCAGACGATATGAAGACCTTCAAGCTCCATCCCTATGTATTCGCATCGCGCGGAGACGACGATGAAGTGAAATACAACGAAGAGCTCCTCTTTGCTCCCGACTGCCTGAAAAAGGGAGATAAGTACTATCTCTTCTATTGCCAGGGAGGTTCGCCCGACGTAGAAGGAGTGGCGGTGGGGGATAGCCCTGCAGGTCCGTTCAAGAACGGTAAACTTCTCAAGGGCGCTTATCAGATTGATCCGGCAGTCTTCGTCGATACCGACGGCAAACCCTATCTCTTCTACGGTCAGTTCTCAGCCAAGTGCGCACGTCTGGCAGATGATCTGATGTCGATCGATCAATCTACTGTCACCGACAGCATAATCACCGAACGCGATCACTTCTTCCATGAAGGCATTCAAGTGCTCAAGCGTGGCGATTGGTACTATCTCGTATATGCCGACATCAGCCAGCGCGGTATGCCTACCAGCATCGGCTACTCAATGTCGCGCAATCTGATGGGCCCCTACGAATACAAGGGTGTGATCGTAGATAACTTCGGCTGCGACCCGAACGTATGGAACAACCATGGCAGCATAGCTGAGATCGATGGAAAATGGTATGTATTCTATCATCGCTCCACCAACGGATCCGAGCGTATGCGCAAGGCATGCGTCGAGCCTATCACCTTCAACCCCGACGGCACCATCAACCGCGTTGAGATGACCACTCAGGGCGCGGGCGGTCCGCTCAATCCTTTTGAGACTATGGAGGCATGGCGCACCTGCTATCTCACCGGCGATGCACGCGTATCGCTCGTGAAGCCTGCAGATTACCACACTAACACCCCTGGACTCGAGATGGTGACCAATATCCGCAACAACAACACCTCCGCCTTCCGCTACTTCGACTTCACACGCGAGCCTAAAAAACTTACAGTGACTGTAGTGCCTGAGGCCGGCGGCACGATAGAGGTCTTCGCCAACACACTTTCCCTTCCCCGTCTGGCTGTGATCACAGTGCCGGAGGGCAACGGCAATACTCCCATGACCTTCACTGTCGATGTGGATCCGGAGCCGGCGATGTCGCTCATCGGTGTGCGTCCGATATTCTTCCGCTTCCGTGGCAAGAACGGTGTGGATCTCATGAAATTTATCTCATTCAAGTTTGACTGAACAATATGAAGACAAGCATTATGAATATAAAATCGCTCCTCGTGCCGGTGTTCGCTTTTCTTGCAGGCACCATGTCGGCAAACGCCGATGTGCCCCGTCCGGAATATCCGCGCCCCGACTTCGAGCGTGCCGACTGGGTCAACCTTAACGGAACATGGAGCTATACTTTGGATCAGTCGCTCTCCGGACTTGAGAAAAACTATCCGAACTCCAATGGTTTTGACGGAAAGATTACCGTACCTTTCTGCCCGGAGAGTTCACTTTCCGGGGTTGGCTATAGGGATTTCATCAATGGAATCTGGTATCAGCACGAAGTGGAAATCCCTTCGGCATGGACAGGCAAAGAGATAATCCTGCATTTCGGAGCCATCTACTATAATGCGGAAGTGTATGTCAACGGGCATCTCATGGCTCTTCACAGAGGTGGTAGCTCCCCGGTAGATGTCAACATCACTCCCTACGTCACTCCGGGACAGAATGCTAATGTAGTGGTCTATGCCACAAGCGACCTGCGCTCCGAACTTCAAGGTGCCGGCAAGCAAAGCCTGAAGGATGCTTCCAATGGCTGCAACTACACACGCACCACCGGTATCTGGCAGACCGTCTGGCTTGAGGCTGTAGCTCCCGGCAGTCTTAAGGATGCGAAGGTCACTACAGACCTTGCCCAGAAGCAGATTGTAGTTCGTCCCGTGTTCTATCCGGGCGCAGAGGGTCATACACTCAAAGTTGCGCTTAAGGATGGCGACCGTACAGTGGCCAAGGCCTCCGTAAAGGCCGATGGACAGTCGGTAGCCGTACTCCCGGTCAAGTCGCCGAAGCTTTGGTCGCCGGAATCTCCCTTCCTATACGACATCGTCTATACAGTGGAAGAAGAGAACGGCAAAGTGATCGATACTGTCAACTCCTATACAGGTATACGCGAAATAGAGGCGCGAGGCAACAAGATCTACCTTAATGGCGAACCTTACTTCCAGCGCCTTGTCCTCGACCAGGGTTTCTACCCCGACGGCATCTGGACAGCTCCTTCCGATGAGGCTCTCCGTCATGACATCGAGATGTCGAAGGCTGCCGGTTTCAACGGTGCCCGTCTGCATCAGAAGGTGTTTGAACCCCGATTCCATTATTGGGCCGATAAACTCGGCTACATCACCTGGGGTGAGGCACCCTCCTGGGGTATGGATGCAAACAACGAATTGGCAGAAGCCAATTTCTTAAGTGAATGGAGCGAGATCCTCGACCGTGATATCAACCATCCCTCCATAATCATGTGGACCCCGCTCAATGAAGAATGGTGGCCCGACACACGCAACTATCCCCGCTTCGTAGCATCGCTCTACGACCTCACCAAGCGTATCGATCCCACCCGTCCGGTCAACGACGCCAGCGGCGGTTGCCACGTGAAGACGGATGTCTGGACCGTCCACACTTATGAGCAGGATCCCGCAGCCCTCTCACGCCAGCTTTACGATCCGGAGCGTTCCGAAGATTATGCAGCCCGATTCATGCAGCTCAACCATGCCCGTGGCATGAACATACCGAACATCGGCTTCAACACGCGCCGGATTCCTGACTATCCTTTCCCCACCTACGACGGCAAGATGCCATTTATCGTTGATGAGTTTGGCGGCATCAAATGGACAGGCGAGACTTCCGACGGCGACGCTGCGGCATGGGGCTACGGCGAAGCGCCCAAAAGCGAGGCTGAATTCCTCAATCGTCTTGAAGGGCAGGTAGACGCTATCGTCAACCTCGGCGACCATATAGCAGGCTACTGCTACACCCAGCTCACCGACGTAGAGCAGGAGCAGAACGGCCTCTACTACTATGACCGCCGTCCCAAGTTTGACAACTCTTCTCTTTATAAGATTTTCTCTAAAACTCCTCGAAACAACAAATAAATTCGAACATCAGCAATGACTGCAAAATTTAAAACAATCGCTCTTACAGCCATGCTCGCGTCAGCGTCAGCCGCTTGGGCAGGAACCCCGGTCACTCACGTGATGCCATGCTGCCGCAGCATGAACAACGGCACTAAGTTTCTAGTCAACGGTCAGTGGAATCCTGACCATGACTATAACGACATTGAGCAGTGCCGGGATATTCTCCAGAAAATTAAGGATGCAGGAATCAATGTGGTTTCAATCGACTTCACAAATCCTTCTCAATGGGATCTCCCGTATTACGACAATGGAAAGAAAGGGGAGAATTTCGATGATATGTTCCTGCCTATGCTCGACAATATCGTGAAGGTATGCGCGGAGAAAGACATGAAGTTCTTCATTTTCCTCGGTAACACACGTGCCTGGACCATGAAGTACTGGAACGATATCGCAAAGAAAGTCTGGGACAACTACGCTCAGCTTCCCCACTATCAGCACTACGGCTACGGTGATGACCGCCCCATGCTTCTCATATTCCTCCCGGGCCGCACTTTCGAGGAGCAGTGGGCTGAGACTCCCGATAATGAGAAAGACTATCTCGCTAAATTCCGTATCGGTACCACCGAGGTGAACGAGCGTATCCTCCCTACAAAGACAGATGGCTGGGGCTACCGTAATTTCTCTCAGTCGTCTGACGGCAAGGTTCGCTTTTGCGCTCCCAATGGTGGTGTTCATCCATCCACATGGTGCAGGATAGATGCCGCAGAGTGGGCTGATCGAGTAGACTGGGCCCTTGGGGCAGAGGAATACACTGTCTTCGGATCGTATGACGACGTATGTGATGGTATTTTCTGGGGTATTGCAGACTGCTTGGGCTCCCAGAGCGCATACCACCGCAATTATGAAACCCTTGGGGATCCTTTCGTCTACTATAATATCGTTAAAGATGGTATCGCGAATGACAAAAAGAAATAAACAGACTGATTTACTTTATCCATATATCTAACAAGTTCAATTTCAAAGACACATTTTAATAACCGAAAAAAGCTAAACTATGAAGTTTAAATTTTTCTTTCTCTCTGCGGCGGCAGCCGCAACAGCGCTCTCAGCAAGTGCTGAGGCTATCCCCGTAACGTTCTTCCCCGTTGCCAACCGTAGCGATATCGCTATCGTGGGTACGAACGATGAAGGTGTATTCGAGTACATCTCTGAAGGAGCGGATACCCGTCCTACTGATGAAGCCGGTAACCCGACAGGAGACTTCGGCAACACCATCATCGGTATCAACAAGTTCGAGGTGCCTGCTCCGGGCAGCTACGTACTCGCGTTTGACTACAAGGTCAACACCGATATCTTCACCTATATGGGTGTTCGCCGTACATGGGACGACGGTCGTTCCATCTGCACAGAGATGGAACTTCAGGAGGCATTCGAACCGAATGACGAGTGGCTCACCTACTACGTACCCTTCATCAATACTGAGGAGTGGGACTGGATCTCCGAGTCTTGGCAGCCAAACCCGGATGGTGGTACGATGTATGAGCCTTACATGATCCTTGCCCAGAACAACAGTAACGGCAAGCCGGGTCCTTTCAGCCTTCTCATCAAGAACGGTCGTGTGATGACCAACGAAGAGGCTACCGCAGAAATCAACGCTTCTTCCGCAGAGCAGCCGGAGAATCTCTTTGCTTTCCACGGCCTCCGCGAGGAGTTTGATGATTTCACTGACTCCAACTACTTCACTTTCGATGATCTTGAAAAGAACGAAGACGGCACATTTGCTCAGCAGGCTATCATAGGCACCAACACACGTGTACTTCCAATCAACCCTAAGAACAACCACTTCACATTCGAGTACAGCGTTATGGATGGCTTCACCATGCACGTGATGGGAGTAAAGGAAGGCACTGACTGGTTCGCTCAGCCCGTTGGCGACATCGTGCTCGAGGGTAGCGGTGACGACGCCGGCATGGAGGGTGCATTCAAGACTGCCCAGATCGACCTTTCCAACCTTATCAACAATGAAGGCTTCGGTCAGGGCTTCGGCAGCAAGAGCTACCTCTGGATCCAGTGCTACGAATCTGAACCCGGAAACTTCATCTACGTGAACAATCCCCGTTGGGCTCCCGCTATGGGTGAAGACGCTGTAGAAGGCGTTGAGGCTGCAAATGGTGAGGCTGTTTACTACAATCTCCAGGGTATCCGTGTTGACAATCCTGCCGGCAACCTTTACATCAAGGTTCAGAACGGCAAGTCTACTAAAGTTGCAGTAAAGTAAATCAGACTACACTGACGACTTGTTAGATACATATTAAAGTCTGGCGCAGGCTGTAGCCATGATATTCATGGCACTGTCTGCGCCTTAGATTTTCTTTCTTTTATTTTACTTTCATTAAAACACCGTAAAGATATGAACTTTCGCTTACTTACCTTATCAACCGTTATCTGTACGGGGTTTGGTTTCGCGTTTGCCGACGACGCACTTCTGTCCGGCACTCCGTTCGGCTCGCAGTCAGTAGATTATTCTACCGGTCTTCCGACAACCTCAGTCAACACCCCTGCCGAAGCTTTCGACGGAGATCTCTCTACATGTTTCGCTTCCTACGACCGTTCCCGCACCTATGTAGGTCTTGATCTGGGCGAACCTCATGTGATCACTCGTGTAGGATGGTCGCCTCGCAACGACTATTACGGCCCGGGCAGAGTGGTGCTCGGTGTGTTCCAGGGTGCCAACAGTCCCGACTTCATGGATGCAGTGCCCCTTTACATCATCACTGAAGCCGGCGTCATCGGCACGATGCACCATGCTAACGTAGACTGTTCGCGCGGTTTCCGCTACGTTCGCTATGTAGGTCCCGCCGATGCCCGCTGCAACATCGCGGAACTTGAATTCTACGGCCATCCCGGGGCCGGCGACGACTCTCACCTCTACCAGTTTACGAATATTCCCACTGTGGTCATAAATACAAAAGACGCACAGGAACCATTTGATAAAGAGACCAACATTGACTCCAACATCATCATACTCAATGACAACACTGTCGATATCGAGGCAATAGCCACCACCCGCGAGCGAGGCAATGCCTCCCGCCAGTTCCCCAAGAAGCCCTGGCGCATCAAGTTTGACAAAAAGCAGAACGTTCTTGGCTCTCCGGCCAAAGCCAAGAAGTGGTGTTTGATCAACAACTACGGCGACAAGACCCTTATGCGCAATGCAATAGCCTTTGAGGTGTCTCGCAGGATGCAGATGCCATATACGCCGTTCCTCCGTATGGTGGACGTAGTGATGAACGGTGAGTATAAGGGTACTTATCAGCTTACCGACCAGGTTGAGCTCAACGATGGCCGCATCGAAGGCAAAGAGATGAGCGACAAGGACATCGAAGGAGATGCACTCACAGGAGCATATCATCTCGAGATAGACGGATATGCGGATCAGGAAACATCCTGGTTCATGTCGCGCCGTGGAATACCTGTCACTATCAAGTCGCCCGACGAAGACGAAATACTTCCAGTGCAGCATGACTATATAGAGAAAGCCTTCAACTCAATGGAATCTTCGGCTTTCGGAGGATTCTTCACCAATGAGAAACGCGGTTACCGCAATTATGTAGACACCTACACCTGGCAGCGCCATATGCTCATCGAGGAGATCGTGGCAAATCCCGACCAACTCTGGAGCATCCATCTCGTCAAGCCCAGAGGCGACGAACATATCGCTGTTGCATCCGTATGGGACTTCGATATAGCCCTCGACAATGATATCCGTCACGTTGATTCAGGTCATTACCCGGGATATCTCTGGACTGTCAGCACTTCCGCAGGAACCGTACGCGACCTTTACTACCGCTTCTTCATTGATGATCCCAGCGGCGTGGAAGAGGTGAAAGCGCTTTGGACAAATGCTCGTGAAGAATACGGCATCACTCCTGAGAGTATTCAGGAATACATCGACAGTGTGGCAGACAATATCCGCGAATCACAGCGCCTCAACTTCATGAGATGGCCTATCCTCGACCGGATGGTCCACAACAACTGGCAGGCTCTCGGTTCATGGGAAGCAGAGGTAAACTATGTGCGCGATTTCATCGAAGCCCGTATCAACACGCTCGACAAAGTGATCGGTTATGATCCAAGTTCAGTCAGTGCAATCACTGTGGCTACCGGCGGTAAAGTCTGCGTTGTCAATGGATCCATCGTAACTGAAGGCTTCGCTCAGGGCACACGTTATTCTGTCTATGATCTTTCCGGCAAGACTGTAGCGGAAGGAGAGTGCGGAGAGGTTTCCGCTAAGCTCGCGCCCGGACTCTACATCGTCAAAGCCGGCAACACAAACATCAAAATATCTGTTAAGTAACTAAGTTATGAAATTCATCTCAGTTCTGACTACTGTGGCACTCGGCATGGCAT
Organism: uncultured Porphyromonadaceae bacterium; assembly: GCA_947175295.1. Taxonomy (GTDB): domain Bacteria; phylum Bacteroidota; class Bacteroidia; order Bacteroidales; family Muribaculaceae; genus Lepagella. Next base: position 38,481 of record CAMWMK010000008.1, on the reverse strand, counting down.
CTTTGAATGCCATGGCCGGGCTGCCCCGTGTATTTACCGCAGAAGGCGACACCGCGAGGGTGAAAGCCGATGCTCTCAGCCGTGCCTACATCACGCCCACCCGCGTAGTGCTTACGGAAGGTGGCGTAACGAATCCGGAACTCCTTCTGGTTCCCGGATCAGGGCAGACCGACATATTCAATTCAGGCATGTGTCAGCTTTCCACGGTCAACGACTCCGTTGCATCCATCGTGCTTGACTTCGGACGAGAGCTTCACGGAAGCCTCCGTCTGCTTATTTCCGCAGTCTCTCCCCTCAAGACGCCTCACATGCGTCTGCGTTTCGGTGAGTCTGTAGCCGAAGCCTGCAGTGAACTCACTACAGCGGAGATATCTGTGGCTGAGGATTTCAATAATTCAGAAGTTGACCTTAAGGCCAACACAGCTACCAATGACCATGCCATCCGCGACATGGTGCTGACTCTCCCTTTCTACGGACAGTATGAGACCGGCAACACCGGCTACCGCTTCGTGCGCATCGACCTTCTTGATTCGGGCATGACCGTCAACCTCAAGGAAGCAACCGCCATCCTCCGCTACCGCGACCTTCCTTACAAGGGATCGTTCAAGAGCTCAGATCCGAAACTCAACAAAATCTGGGATACCGGAGCCTACACAGTACACCTCAACATGCAGGAATACCTATGGGACGGTATCAAGCGCGACCGCCTCATATGGCTTGGCGACATGCATCCCGAGACATCTACCATAGCTGCCGTCTTCGGTTGCGATCCCAGCGTCGAGGCTACCCTCGACCTTGCCTGCGAGCAGTGGCCCCTTCCGCAGTGGTTCAACGGCATGAGCGCATATTCGCTGTGGTATCTCATCATTCATCATGACTGGTATAAGCAGTCGGGAAATAAGGAATTCCTCGACCGCCATGCCCCCTACATCACTGCGCTTATTGACCGGATCGATACGCTCGTGGATGAAGACGGCACTGAGCGTCTTTCCGAAGACAGATTCCTTGACTGGCCCTCAAGCCCCAACAAGGAGGGAGTTGAAGCGGGCTACCGTGCGCTTATGACATGGGCCATGAAGGATGCCGAACAGCTCTGCAACTATATCGGCGACAAGAACCGTGCTGAAAAGGCCCGCGATATAATCCGCCGTCTCGATAAGAAGAAGATGCCGCACAACGACCTCAAACAGGCCGCATCGCTCATGGCGATCGCCGGCGTGATGGATCCAAAAATCGCGGCTGAAGATTGTATCGCAGTCGACGGTCCGAAAGGATTCTCCACATTCGGCGGCTACTACATGCTTGAGGCTCTTGCGAAAGCCGGACTTTACGATGAGGCAATGGACATCATCCGCACCTACTGGGGCGGTATGCTCGACCTTGGTGCCACCACTTTCTGGGAAGACTTCGATCTTGATTGGACCAGGAATGCCGGCCCAATCGACCGTCTGCCCGCTGAAGGAGAAGACGACATCCACGGCGATTTCGGAGCTTACTGCTATCCCGGTTTCCGCCACAGTCTCTGCCATGGCTGGGCCAGCGGTCCGACGGCATGGATGAGCCGCCACGTGCTTGGCGTAGAAGTGCTCGATCCCGGCTGCACCAAAGTGCGCATCAATCCTCATCTCGGCGACCTCGAATGGGTGGAGGGCACCTATCCCACGCCGCAAGGAGAGATCAAGATCTCTCATCGTCGCAAAGCTGATGGCTCTATCGATACCAAAGTGGAAGCCCCGAAGGGCGTGAAAATCGTAAAATAAGTTAGCTACTTTAATGAAAGCATATTATTACGTTTCAGTGGCCGTGTCGCTTTCCTGTCTGTGGTCTTGCCGCAGCGGGGGAGCAACCGGCACTTCCTCCCTTAAGCCCATAGCGATGGAAGAGATAGCGATATCTGGAGAACTCGCTGAGCGCATATCACGCAATTTCGACCGTTTGGAAACCCCGCTTTATCAGCCGGAGCAAGTGTTTTGGACTGAAGAAGAATCCGGAGGATGGCCGGCCGACAAAGAGGGGAGGACCATCCTTGCGCTCGTGCTTGATTCGCGTGCGTCGGGACGCACCCCCGTCTATCTCGACACCATGATGAAGATACTCCCTACTAAACTGAACGAGAAGGGTTATCTCGGCACGATCTACACACCTGTCGTCGACGAGCAACAGCTCTCCGGACATGGATGGCTTCTGAGGGGCCTGTGTGAATATTACGAATGGAAGGGAGACTCGACCGCCCTCAATTTAGCCCGCGGCATAGTTGAAAACCTGTTCCTGCCTGTGGATGATGCCATCGACAGATATCCCGTCGATTCAATAGCCCGCCATAAAGATGTAGGCGATATGAGCGGATCCACCCAGAATACGGTAAATGGATGGCGACTTTCCTCCGACGTTGGATGCGTCTTCATCGGCATGGAAGGTCTGATCCATTACTATGCCCATGACCGCAATCCTCAGATAAAGCAGCTTATCGACAAGATGATAGCCCTCTACCTCGGCATAGACCTCACCGGAGTGAGGGCACAGACGCATGCATCGCTCACAGCACTGCGCGGTATACTCAGATATTCAGACATCACCGGTGATGATTCCCTGATTGCGGAAGTAGAATCCCGCTGGGCCCTCTATAAGGAGCGTGGAATGACGGAGAATTTCGAAAACTATAACTGGTTTGACCGTTTCGATACCTGGACAGAACCCTGTGCGGTGATTGACTCCTACATAGTGGCCATGCAGCTCTGGCAGGCTACCCGCAATCCGGAATATCTTGCCGATGCCGACCGTATCTACTACAACGGTATCTGCATGGAGCAGCGAGCCAACGGCGGTTTTGGCTGCGACACTCCCGTAGGCAGGAAATCTGACGAAATCGGTATTCATGCCGATGAAGCGCATTGGTGCTGCACTATGCGCGGGGGTGAGGGTCTGCCACGTGTAGCACAATATACTTGGTATACTGTTGGCGATACTGTTTTAGCACCTGTGTTTCACTCCAATACTCTGACTCTTCGCGATAAGAATCTGAAAATACGGGAAGATTCGGATTATCCATTCGGCGACAAAGTGCGGTTTTCATTCCTCAATGCCCCCTCTTCTAAAGAGTTTGTACTGTCTCTTGTGGTGCCGGCAGATGTCAATGTGACAGGATTGACTGTCAATGGAATGCCGGCTGAAATAAAACCTACTGAAGGATTTGTTCACATCAAACGCATTTTTGAGGCGGGTGACAGCATTGTACTGACCTATGAAGCTGAAGAGCGGAAAGTTTCTGTTGGCTTTGATTCGTCGGTTTATAAAATAATGCGTGGTCCTCTTGTCCTTTCCTGGCCTAATGATGGAGATTCGAAGATGCCGCTCTATCATCTGATGGATCCTGAAGTCTCATCTCAATCTGGTTTTAGCCGACGTGTTCTGACGAAAGATAAAGACTGGTTATAGATTATTCCGGGCCGGATCTCAATGATCCGGCCCGGTTGATTATAATGGTATTCTCCGATGAAACAGAGGAGGATGTCGGTTGGTATTACTTGCGTTCCAGCGTGATGGCATCGATGGCGGCTATTGTCACCAGGTCGATGATCTCACGCTCGGAGGCATTGCTGTTGGTGAAATATACCGGTTTTTTCAATCCCATCTGGATAGGTCCGATGATCGAGCCTACACCCATGCTCAGAAGCATCTGCGTAGCAGTGTTCGCTGCGGTGAGGTTGGGGAAGACAAGGGTATTCACCTTCTTTCCTTTAAGTTTATTGAAGGGATATGTATGGTCACGGAGCTCCGTGTCAAGTGCGTATTCCACCTGCATCTCACCGTCTACGCTGATTTCAGGATACTTCTCATGGAGCTCGTCTACGGCCTTGGCCACCAATGTGGCTTCTTCATGCTTCGATGATCCGAAGTTGCTGTAGGAGAGCATAGCTATTTCAGGTTCGTTGGCAAAGAACCTTACCGTATGGTCGGCCAGACGCGCTATGTCTACGAGAGCGGCTTTGTCGGCATCCGGGTTTACGGCTGTGTCTGCGATGAAGAAAGTGCCCTTGCGGGTATTCAGTATGTGCATCGTGGCGAAATGCTTATAGCTGTCCTGCAGGCCTATGATCGATACCACATCGCTTGCCGCTGATTCGCCGGCGGAATATGAGGAATAGAGACATGCGTCGGCATCTCCTGTCTCCACCATCATCATGCCGAAATATGAGCGCTCATACATTTTTTCCAGAGCAAGGTCGTAGGAGAAGCCTTCGCGCGCCTTCTTCTGGGCCAGTATCCTTGCATAGCGTTCGCGCGTCTCCATTTCCCTGTCGTGGCGTGGATTGATGATCTCTACTCCGTCAAGCGACAGTCCGAGGCGCGCGGCACGCTTCTCGATCATCTCCTCGTTGCCGAGCACCACCGGACGGCATACCCCCTCATGGCCGCTTCTGACGGCTGCCCGGAGCATATTGTCCATATTGCCTTCGCAGATCACCACGCGCTTCGGAGTATGGCGCGCCATTTCCGATATGCGGCGCATCATCTTTCCGTCATCGCCCATAAGCTCGCGCAGCCTCATCTGGTATGCGTCCCAGTCGGTGATCGGGCGTTTCGCTATGCCCGACTCAGCGGCGGCGCGCGCTACTGCCGGCGCCACGCAAAGCAGCAGACGCGGATCGAGCGCTTTCGGAAGGATATAGTCGCGCCCGAATTTGATGTTGTTCATTCCGTAGGCTTCGTCCACTACTGCAGGAACCGGCTGGTTGGCGAGTTCTGCGATGGCATGCACTGCGGCGATCTTCATCGCTTCGTTGATGCCGGTGGCTCCACAGTCAAGCGCTCCGCGGAAGATATACGGGAAGCCGATCACGTTGTTGATCTGGTTGGGGAAGTCAGACCTTCCGGTAGCCACTATGATGTCGGGACGAGTCTGCATCGCAAGGTTGTAGTCGATCTCCGGATTCGGATTAGCCAGTGCGAACACCACAGGCTTTTCAGCCATGGAAAGCACCATTTCCGGAGTCACTACGTCTGCTACTGAAAGACCGAGGAACACGTCGGCTCCTACCATTGCCTCCTTTAGGGTGTGGAGGTCGCGGGTAGTGGCAAACTCACGTTTCTGCTCATTCAGGTTGGCTCTGTCGGCGCGGATCACTCCCTTGGAGTCGCACATCACTACGTTTTCCCTTCTTACGCCAAGCTGCACATAGAGGCGAGTGCAGCTGATGGCCGCCGCTCCGGCTCCATTGACTACCAGTCGGATATCTTCAATTTTCTTTTCCTGGATCTTGAGGGCGTTGAGCAGTCCGGCGCCGGAGATGATCGCTGTGCCGTGCTGGTCGTCGTGCATGATGGGGATATCGCATTCCGCCTTAAGGCGGGTCTCGATCTCAAAACATTCCGGAGCCTTGATGTCTTCAAGGTTGATGCCTCCGAAAGTGGGGGAGATGGCCTTTACTATCTGGATGATTTTTTCCGGGTCTTTCTCATTGATCTCAATGTCGAAAGCGTCAAGACCCGCGAATATCTTGAAGAGGAGTGCCTTTCCTTCCATCACGGGCTTGCCGGCCAAAGCCCCGATATCTCCAAGGCCTAATACGGCTGTGCCGTTGCTTATGACGCCTATGAGATTTCCTTTGTCTGTATACTTGTAGGCGTCTTCCGGATTTTTCTGGATTTCCAGACATGGATATGCCACGCCCGGCGAATATGCCAGCGCGAGGTCGTGCTGGGATGCATATGGTTTTGTGGGTACTATCTCTATTTTACCCGGCTTGCCCTCCTCATGGTAGTTGAGGGCCATTTCTTTTGTGACTTTCGACATTTTTTTATGGTTATACTGTTGTCCGCCCGCTGTTTATAGGCCTCTGCCTACTATCGTAGGCAGACATGCTATCCCGGACCGACAATTTACTTAAGAATTTACCTATATATTTAAAATAACATAAGAAAATCCAAAAAGTTGTATACAATGTTTAAAAAGTTAAAAACGGATGGCATGTCATATTAATTGCGGGTCTGTCAGTTTCTGCGGTCCTTTGCCATGTCGTCGGCTTTATTGGGATCTTCAGGCCAGCGGTGTTTAGGATATCGCCTGCGTAGCTCTTTGCGCACCTCGAAGTATGTCTCTTTCCAGAACCCCTCCATATCCTGAGTCAGCTGCACAGGCTTGAATCCGGGTGAAAGAAGCTCCATCAATACGGGACGCTTTCCTTCGTCGACCCGCGGTGTCGCGGTCAGGCCGAAGCAATCCTGTAGGCGAGCGCTCACTATGGGGGCTTCAGCGCCTTTACGGTAGTGTATGCGGACATTGCGTCCCGACGGTAGTTTCACACATGTAGGTGCGATTCTGTCAAGAGCCTGTTGCTGATCGTAATTCAGCATGCCGAATATCACGCTGCGCATGTCGATCCGGCGGAGTTCCTGCGCTGTCGTGGCTTGTCCGATATATAGCGGAAGCCAGCTTCCGGCATTGGCGAGGATCTTCTCTGTGGCTACATCCGGGAGTTCGAGTTCAGGATGCCATGAAGCGACAACGGCGATGCGTAGTTGCATGGCCTGCACATCATCGTTGAAGTCAAACATTGTCAGTCCCTCCTTGGGGGCCGCTGCAGCGACAGCCGAAGCTATCGCGCCGCGGGCATCTCCTTTGAGCGGGCGGGAAGCAAGCGTGATGAGTCCTAAGCGTAACTCCTCCCGTGCTATAGCCTTGCCTTCACGGCTGTTCCACATCACGCATTCCATCCACTTGCCGATGGATTTTAAGAAATCCCGCCCCACTGGCGCAGCCAGGAATATGCGGGTGCCCATTGAGGCGACCGCCAGATACTCATGTCGGGCAAGATCATCAGAAGGATGAAGCGATACAGCGTTTCCACCTGCCGCCAGACGGTATTTGCCGCTGTCGTCGCGCATAGCTATCCTCTCCGGATATGCCGTGGCTATTAGCCTGCCTATGTCTTCCGGATCCGGCTCTATGGTATTTTGATGGGTCTTCACGAGCCTGCGGTATTGGGCTGCGATGTTGTCGATTCTCTTCCAAGGGCCCGATAATCTGCTCTTCCGGTATTGTCCTAACATAGAGATGCGCGTGGATATGTCGGCATCCGATTCATCGTTGAGCGGATCTTTCTCTTCAAGCAGAGCCGCTATGTCGCACGCCGTTGCCTTCAGTTCGCCCGCCTCGGTCAGCATGCTTGCTATGCGGGGATGGCATGGAAGCTGAGCTACGCGTTTGCCTTTTTCTGTCAGTCTGCCTGCTTCATCGATGGCTCCCAACGCAAGTAGTAGGTTTTCTGCATTCGCGATGTGTCCTGATGGGGGAGGAGTCACCCATGGCAGCCGTTTTGGATTCGATTCGCCCCAGGCCGCCGTAGTCAGCATCATTGATGAGAGGTCTGACGTCTCGATCTCCGGTTGCCTGCAGTCTTTCATCCTTGCCTCAGTGGCCTTGGTCCATAGCCTGTAGCATGTTCCGGCCATAAGGCGTCCTGCGCGTCCCGATCTCTGGTTGGCCATGTCCATCGATATGCGGGCCGTGGTGAGTCGGCTCAGCCCGGTCGAAGGTTCAAACACTGGTGTTCGGTACAGCCCCGAGTCAATCACTACTGAGATGCCTTCGATGGTGAGCGACGTCTCTGCGATAGGAGTGGCAAGCACCACTCGTCGCCCTCCTCTTTCGTTAGGAAGGAGTACGCGTCGTTGCTCTTCAGCGCTCATCATTCCGAAAAGTGTGAGTATCTCGGCATTGTCAATGGTTTCTGCAATTATGTCCCGGCATTTCATGATCTCCGCCTGACCCGGAAGAAACGCCAAGATATTACTGTCGTGCAGGCGGACTGCTTTCCTTATGGCGCTTGCCACAGCCGACGCGCAATCCTTGAAATCGAAATCCTCTCCGTAGACTATCTTCACCTCATGGCATCGTCCCTGACTGTGAAGATGCCGCGCATCCATCTTCCTGCAGAGCGTTTCAGCGTCAATGGTGGCCGACATTACGAGGATTCTCAGATCCGGACGTATTACGTTCTGTATCTCCCTCGTAAGAGCCAACGTGAGGTCGGATGAGAGGCTTCTTTCATGATACTCATCGAATATCACGGCCGCTACTCCGTCAAGGGTCGGGTCGTCTACCAGCATACGCTCAAGAATGCCTTCCGTGATCACTTCCATACGTGTGGCTGCCGACACTTTCGTATCAAATCTTACGCGGTATCCTACCGTAGCTCCGATATTCTCGTCAAGCATCGCAGCCATCCTTTCCGCCACCTGTCGGGCGGCGATCCTTCTTGGCTCCAGCATCAGTATCTTCCCTTCTGGAATGCTTTCCAGAAGCGCAAGCGGCAGAAGCGTAGACTTTCCGGCGCCCGGAGGCGCCGTCACCACAAGACGCGGCCACTCATTCAGCGAAGCGCATACTTCGTCAGCGATGGCGGCTATGGGCAACTCCCTGAATCTCTCTTTGATCTTCATCCCTCAGTCCTTTTTTATTTCAGCGTTTAATACCGGGAGTGCCCAGTTGTAGCGTAGGGCGCAGACGCGCAGTCCTATCACGGTCACTGCGCACCCTATCTGTTGCCAGATAGGAGCAGCGTCAAACAGTCCGGCAATCCAATATACTATTCCTCCCGCTATGCATGCCGTAGCATAGATGTCTTTCCGGAAAAACAGCGGTTCCTCGTTGATCAGTATGTCGCGCACCACTCCGCCGAATGAACCGGTGACCGTACCCATTCCGATGGCTGCCCACATCGGATAGCCCAGTGCAAGGGTCTTCTGCATGCCGATCACTACAAACAGCGCCAGGCCGATTGCGTCGAATGTGAATAGCAGTCGGTCGTGGCTTACGAGCACTTTACGAAACGCCACCACTATGATCATCGACAGAATGGTAAGATAGATATAGATTGGTGTCTGCAGCCAGAAGACGGGCAGGTTAAGCAATACGTCGCGCAGAGTGCCTCCTCCGCAGGCCGTGACCAATCCTATGGTAAAGGCTCCGAACAGGTCGAATTTCTTATATGATGCGAGTCGGATACCGCTGATTGCAAAGGCTATAGTGCCTATTACTTCGATGATGAACGTAAATGTCTCTTCCATTTATTTGTCGTGTAATTTTTCACTGTGCTCTCTAAGGCGCTACCGCCTTAGGAAAGCGACTGCAAAATTAATGGAAATTTTTGACATACGCGATACTTATGTTGATTTTATGTCGGGGTTGCCAATGCGGTTCATGTCATTTCAAAAATAATTGTCATAAAATTTGGTAGTAATAAAAAAAAATCGTAATTTTGCGCTACGTTTTGGTTTGCGGAAACGCAATTAATAGGGAATCCGGTGAGAATCCGGAACAGACCCGCTACTGTAATTCCTACAAAACTCACCGACATAATGCCACTGTCAGTTTGGCTGATGGGAAGGCGTCGGCGAGCAGGATAAGTCAGGAGACCTGCCAGGACAACATAGTTTCATGGCTTTCGTGGATTAAAGTCTGTGGAAAAATACGGATTTGTCATCTCTAATGGCATATATCCTATGTGTCCGCAATTTTCTCCATGAGAACCGGTAAAAAATAAATTGATCCCGGGAATGGAGAAATTTTTTTGTATATCTATAATAGCGCTCGGCTTAGGCAATATGCCGGCCTTTGCATGGCATTCGGGACCTGGCGAGGTGTCGGATTCGCTCGTTGAAGAGGAGCCGGTTTTTGCAAATACGCTTAAGGACTTGGTGGTCAACGGTAAATCAAATCTTGAGAAACTTCAGACCGGCGCCTTGAATGTAACAGCAATCGATATTAAACCTCTTGTCAATACCTCTGCGACATTAGGAGACATCATAAACAGAGCTCCCGGTGTTAGGGTAAGGTCGGAAGGGGGAAAGGGATCGGATTATGATCTTTCCATTAATGGGATGTCTGGCAACTCCATAAGATATTTTATTGACGGGGTTCCACTTGAAACAAAAGGCACTGGCGTCAATGTAACTAATTTCCCGATCAATCTTATCGACCATATTGAGATTTATAAAGGTGTAGTCCCCGCGTCGCTCGGTGGGGATGCTCTCGGGGGCGCAATCAACATCATTACGTCTGGCAGGAAAAAGAATTACCTTGACGCATCTGTAAGTGCCGGATCATACCAAACCTATCAAGGAGATCTGGCGGGAAGTTATACATCTTCCCATGGTATCATAATAAAGCCTTCTTTGAGTATAGGATATTCTAAAAACGATTATACGGTAAGGGGAGTGCGTGTCTGGAGCGAAGAGGACGACGCATTTGTCTCGCGTGATATGAAACGCTTCCACGACCGTTATTTTTCCGCCGTGGCACAGATGGAGGTCGGAGTGGAGAAAAGAAGTTGGGCGGATATGTTTTTCATAGGAGGAAGTTGGTCGGAAGTCAGGAAGGATATCCAGACGGGTGCAGTGCAGAATGTGGTGTATGGAAAGGCTGAACGTCATACTTCCGATTGGAGCCTGCTGCTACGGTATAGAAAGCGCAATCTTCTGACCGATGGACTGACGGTCAACCTTACTGCATCATATACAAACGATAATTCATGCACTATCGACACAGCCTATCGCAAATACAGCTGGGATGGCAGCTGGATTCCCTCGAATAGGAATGAAATATCTGGAAATTCAAGAATGATGCGCCATTACCGGCGGCCGCTTACTGTGGTAAGGGTCAATCTTGATTATACGCTTGGCGACTGGCATTCACTTAATTTGAACTGCATGGTGAATGCGAATGGAAATCATCGTTACGATGATATGGATGCTTCATTCGAGCCCTCTACTGATTATTTTACAAAGACAATACTCGGGTTGACCTATACGCAATCATTTGCATCCGACCGGCTTAACAATACATTGTTTATCAAAGACTATATAAATCATGTAAAGATCGGACAGACAGATGAATACTGGATAACGGGTTCAAATGCAATGCCGAAGTCTTCGACAAAGCAGAACATTGGCTGTGGATTAGGTTCTCGCTATAGCTTTTTTGATGCTTTGTCGGTAAGGGGTTCCTACGAAAATACAGTAAGGCTTCCTCTTGCCCGCGAACTCCTTGGCAACGGAACCACCGTCTATCCCAATCTTCGTCTGCATCCGGAGAAAAGCCATAACTTCAATATTGGGTTGTTTGGCAGTGTGGATATGGGTGAGTACGGTAATATTACATATGAGGGCGACGCGTTCTATCGAAAAATCCAAGACTATATCCAGGCTAAGATATCTGAGGCTGAGGGAATGATGCAATATGATAATGTCTCAAATGTATCGATGAAAGGATGTGAAGGACAGCTTACATATAGTTATGGCTCATGGCTGTCATTGTCTGGAAATGTCAGCTATCAGCTCGCTATGGATATGAATAGGCTGAAAAGCGACGGAAAGCCGTCGGCAACATACAGGAATAAAGTTCCTAATAAACCTTGGCTATACGGTAACGCTGACCTAACCCTTAATTTTGATAGGATGTTTACAAAAGACGATGGATTGAGATTCAACTACCTGTATCAATATGTCCATTGGTTTTTCCTGACCTGGGAGGGTTATGGCTGGCTCGAGACCAAATCGAGGATTCCTACTCAGAATATGCACTCCGCATCCCTGACCTATAGTTGGAAGCGTGACCAATATAATGTGTCGCTTGAATGCAGCAATATATTTGACTCAGCGCTTTATGACAATTTCATGCTTCAGAAGCCGGGTCGTGCATTCACTGTCAAATTCAGACTTTATCTTCACTAATAATAAATAATCCAAGACATGAAGAAATCATTGATTTACGGCATCGCATCGCTTGCGATGCTGGCTGGAGCTACTGCATGCTCCGATAGTAAGGACGACCCGAAAGATGTGGCCGGCACTCCCCAGGTCAACGACCTGCATTTCGATATCTTTGTGACGCTCGACGGTGCGGGAGGTATGAATTCACAGTCTTCTATCCTCGTGCTCAGCGTAAATTCCCTCGAAGACAAGGACGCGGTCTATGACTTTGTCAACGCCGGCACGGATATCACCGCCAGCCTTTATGAAGAGTCAATCACCAAGGGGGAGTACTACTATATGATTCCCCGCTCAAAAGACTGCTTCGGCAAGTATCAGATCACTCCGGAGGGCGTAAAGACCATTCAGGAACGCCCGTTTGCTAAAAACACATTCAAGGACCGCCGCTACTGCCATGCCTGGACTGGAGACAATACGCTTGTCATACTCGGCTCCAATGGCGACAATGGCTCCAAGAGCGATAAAGGAGAGATACTTTGGACAAAATATGACACCCGCAATCTCTCCATCATTGGCGAAGGAGACCTTGGACTTAACGGATTCAAAGGAAAAGACGGTAAGGAAGTGGTCTATTTCAGTACATCCGGACTGGCCCGTTACAGAGCGAGCGACAATGTGATCGTCTATGCCTTCCAGGATAAGAGCGACGAGACAAGCTTCTACGTGGCTTTCATAGACGCCGACACAATGAAGGTCAAGAATATCGTCAACGAAGACCGTGCTGAGTTTATGGCGGGTACGGCGTATGGCGAGCTTCTTCAGAATAAAATGATGGTGGATGAAAACGACAACATCTACATTGCCTGCAATTCTGAGATGCCGGATGCGGAAAGCTACACATGTCAGTATGGCTCTCTACTGCGTATCAACAACGGGCAGTATGATTTCGATAAGTCGTTCAATGCCTATTCCGGTCATGAGGGCAAACTCGTTACGATCGACTATCTCGGCTCCGGCAAATGCCTTTGCTATATACAGGATCCGAAATATTGCGGATTGGTGGCGTCAAATACGGAAAAGGCCGGTTGGGGAAGTAATTACAACTGCTATTATGCTGTCCTCGATATGGCTTCCAACTCTCTTGAACCTGTGAAATGCAATGGAGTCAACCTTCCCTATTGCCTTGGGACTTTCGCTCAGCGGTCGCTCGTGGTCAATAATAAAGCCTACATAGGTGTCAACCCCGAGCATTCAGCTCCGTGCATATATGTGATGGATCTCAATACTTGGGAAGTCACAAAAGGTTCTACGATTGCTGATGGCTATACATTCGACATGATACGCTATCTCGGGAGCGACAAGTAAACAAACTGATGAATCCTTATGAATACTGCCAACAGGATAATTCAACGGTTACACAGGTTCACCGGTACGGTAATCGCCATTTTCTTCATAATGTGGTTTGTGACGGGCATAGTGTTGCTCTATCATGGATACCCTCGTGTGACAGCGACTGACCGCTACAGCCATATGCAGTCCATTGATTCCATTGGATTGCCGTATCTCTACGATATCCCGGGTCTTTCCGATACGGTGGCTGCCGCCACTGTATCCCTCTGTAGAACATCTGGCGAGAACGTCTGGACCATAAGTGGCATAAGCCGCCATGTAGCTACACCTATGGATGCTACTCCTGATACGGGAGGTCGGTATGTGCTTGATGGTGATTCATTGATCGCTCCTAAGGCTTTGGCTGGTACTGATATCGACAGCATCGCCCGGGTCTGGGCCAATGGAGCAGGCATTGTCAGGATCGACACGCTCCGCGAAAGACAGCAGTGGGTGATGTATGAACGATATGAAAGAAGCCTGCCTATATTAAGGTATTTTTTTGATGATGATGAAAGATCTGAAGTATTCGTGGCTCAAGCTACGGGCGAAGTACTACAGACCACTACATCATCACAAAGATTCTGGTCGTGGATAGGAGCCATCCCTCATAAACTCTATATTCCAGCATTGCGTAAGGACGTAAAGCGTTGGGAAGGTGTATTGCTTGCTTGTGGACTGTTCTGTCTTGTAGCCGCCTTGAGCGGTATGTATATGGGTATATACTATCTTGTGGTAGCGGTAAGGAGACGTCAGGGGTTCGGCTCCCCGTTTAAGAGCAGAATCTGGAAGTATCATCATATCGGAGGATTGATATTCGGAGTGTTTCTTATTGCTTGGGGCATCAGCGGAAGTCTGGCGATGCAGAGGGTCCCGAAGTGGATGGTGGATTATGAGGGTGACTATTTTGTCAGCTCCTCAAAGCTATGGGGACGCAAGCCTCTTCCATTGAGTTGTTATCGTCTGGATTATCGGCAGCTGTTTGACAGATATGAAGATGTCAAAAGCATATCATGGGAGCATTTCGGCGATCTTCCGGCATATCTGGTTGTGACCGGTACGGAAGAAGTATATGTAGATGCTTCTTCCGAAGGATCGGTAACTCCTCTCAATCTTTCAAGGGAGGTTGTGGAGCAGGCTGTTGAAAGGTATTTCGGTAAGGATACCCCTTATTCCATGAGTCAGATGGATGACTATGATGAATATTATCTTTCCCGTCCCGGTGGGTATCCTCTTCCTGTATGGAAAGTGGATGTTGACAATAATGATGGGTCAAGATTATACATAAGTCCATCGGATGGATACGTGAAATACCTTAACCGAAATAGAATGGCGAAGAAATGGCTCTTCAGCGCCACTCATTATCTCGGCATTAAGTATTTTGTGCTTCATGAGACAATCCGCCACCTCTGCTTGTGGATCCTTAGCCTCGGGTGTGTCTTTGTATGCGCTACCGGGCTTGGTATCTACATATCGAAAATCAAGGTATCTCAGAGGCACGAATCTCAATCATGATAAAAACAGTTTTTCTTTTTTACCCTGTTCCCCGGGGCTGTGACAGCTCTGGGGAACGGTTTTAAAATTTTGCGTATTATGAGAATGAAATATATGATAATATGTCTTGCCGGTCTGCTGACAGTGTCATGCTCCGGTAAGGGAAGTTCCTCCGCCGGTATTGAAAGCCATGGTGTGAATGTCGATTCTTTATCGATGGTCACACCGGTTCATGCACAGGGATTCAATGTAAGCTATCAAGGTGATGTTACACTTCTTGACATCAATGACCCTGAGAACAAGGAGGCCGAGCGGTTTCACTTTGCTCTCGTTGACAAGGAGTATAAAGGAGAGATACCGGAAGGATACATACGCCTGAATGTTCCGGTGGAAACAGCGATCTGTATGACCTCCCTCCAGCTCTCCAATTTCCTGAAACTTGACATTCCGGAAAAGGTGGTCGGAATTACGAGTACCCGTCATCTCCACAATGAAAAGATGAATCAGCAACTGAAGGAGGGAAAGACCCATAAGATAGGGATAGAAGGAAATTTCGACAATGAGGTGATAATGGCCATAAATCCGGACGTCATCTTTATCTCGCCGTTCAAGCGTGGCGGCTATGACGCCATACGCAACATTGACATTCCGATGATCCCTCATCTCGGATATAAGGAACTTACCCCGTTGGGGCAGGCTGAGTGGATAAAGGTAGTCGGACTGCTGACAGGCAATGCTGCCCTGGCAAATTCTACTTTCAAAGGAATAGAAAGCCGCTACAACGGGCTGAAGGCTATGGTTGATACTGTCAAGTGCCGTCCCACTGTATTCAGCGGTGAGATGCGTGGAGGAAACTGGTACGCGGTAGGAGGTAAGAGTTTTCTTGCTCAGTTGTTTCGGGATGCCGGTGGCGACTATTTCCTGAAGGACAATGAGGAATCGGGAGGAGTCACACTTGACTACGAGACAGTATACACAAATGCAGCCCATGCTGATTATTGGAGGATAGTCAATAGTTTTGACGGTGACTATAGCTATGATGTCCTCAAGGAGCAGGATAACAGATATACTGATTTCGATGCCTGGAAAAACCACGGTGTCATCTATTGCAACATGAAGGAGGTCCCTTTCTACGAGCGTATGCCCGTAGAGCCTGAATTGGTGCTCTCTGATTTTATACATGTTTTTCATCCCGATATTTTACCGGATCATAAACCGGAGTATTACCACCTTTTGAAAAAATAATTTAAGATGAGCAGGAGTAAGACTTTTGTTCTGATGTCTTTGTTAGGATTGTCGATAATAGGATTTTTTATTCTTAACTTGTTCTTAGGTTCGGTTCAGATTCCTATAGATGACATTATTGGCATTCTTTTCGGTAAGCAAGCAGACAATGTGATATGGACCAATATAATCATCAAGTCACGCTTGCCACAGTCTTTGACGGCCATGATGGCCGGAGCAGGACTTGCGGTCAGCGGCCTGCTCATGCAGACTGTTTTCCGTAATCCTCTTGCAGGTCCTTCTGTACTTGGCATCAGTTCCGGAGCCAGTCTTGGTGTCGCCTGCGTGGTTCTGCTCTCGGGAAGCATAGGAGGGGTAGCCCTGAGTAAGCTTGGTGTAATCGGAGAAGTTACCATCACTATGTCTGCGATTGTCGGATCATTGCTCATCATGGCGCTCATAGCTTTCGTAGCTCAAAAGGTAAGAGGCAACGTCACTCTCCTCATTATGGGAGTCATGATAGGATATATCGCCAATGCCATCATCGGTGTGCTCAAGTTTTTCAGTGCGGAGGAGGATATCAGGGCATACGTGATATGGGGGCTTGGAAGTTTCTCAAGAGTTTCCGGTGGCCAGACATCGGTATTCATCATATTGATGCTTGTGCTTCTGCCGGTCTCTTTTTTTCTGATAAAGACACTCAATCTTCTCCTTTTAGGAGATTCGTATGCTAAAAACCTGGGATTGAATATCAAGAGGGCGAGACTTTTGGTGATAGGATGTTCGGGAGTCCTTGTCGCTGTGGTCACGGCTTATTGCGGCCCCGTTGTCTTCCTCGGGCTTGCAGTTCCTCATATATGCAGAGGCCTCTTCCACACATCCAATCATGCGGTGATACTCCCGGCATCGCTTTTGGGAGGCGCGTCGCTTGCGCTGCTGTGCAATCTTATTGCGAGGATGCCGGGGTTTGAGGGAGCGCTGCCGGTCAACTCTGTCACGGCTCTTGTAGGTGCCCCCGTGGTGATGTGGGTATTGTTCAATAAGCGTAAAAACGATGTGGGATGAAAAGTAATGAAACTATAAAGGTCGTGGGTCTGGCTACCGGTTACTCTGGCAGAAAGCATACGACGGTCATAACACATGACATAAACGCCTCGTTGTATTCAAGGGAACTTACATGTCTTTTAGGTCCGAACGGAGCTGGAAAGTCAACACTACTTAAGACTTTGACGGCTTTTCTGCCTCCTTTAAAAGGAGAAATACTGATCAGGGAAAGACCGTTGGATGACTATTCGGAATCCGAACTGTCTAAAATCATCGGTGTGGTTCTGACCGAACGCCTTAACATCAACAATATGTCTGTCGATGAGCTTGTAGGTATGGGCCGTAGCCCATATACGGGTTTCTGGGGACACATGTCTGCTGATGACAGATTGATTGTGGAGGAATCTATCGCTTTGGTGGGAATCGAAGGCCTTCGCGGTCGTATGGTGCAGACCCTCAGCGATGGTGAGCGGCAGAAGGTGATGATAGCCAAAGCCCTTGCACAGGAGACACCGGTGATTTTCCTTGATGAGCCTACTGCTTTCCTTGACTATCCCAGCAAGGTAGAGATAATGCAGCTGCTTCAGACACTTTCCCGGGAACGGAACAAGACGGTTTTCCTTTCCACTCACGACCTTGAGCTTGCACTTCAGATCGCAGACAAGGTATGGCTTCTTGACAAGCCTCACGGAGTGACTATCGGCACTCCGGAGGATCTGGCCCTGAAGGGTGAAATGACAAAATATTTTCACAAGGATGGTGTGACTTTCGACATAGAGAGCGGCCTGTTCAAGATCGACCATAGACTGACTGATTCGATTACTCTCGAGGGTAAGGGTCCGGTCGCTAATATGGTAAGGAAGGCACTCGCCCGTCACGGCGTTTCGGCGGTTGCAGAAGACAATGACAACAGGATATTTGCGGATGAATCGGGAATCCGCCTCAACGGTGTCTGTCATCCTGATATAGACTCTCTTCTCGATGCTGTGGATCTTCTGTTTGATCGCAGATAAAGTGAATGGTAATGAAAAAGATATTGATAATAATAGATGGGATGGACGATGAACCATCCGAAGTTCTTGGATGCAAGACTCCGGGAAATGTAGCCTTCATGCCTGGACTTGACTTTATGAGGGAAAACGGATGTGTACGAATGGTGACTACCATACCGCATGGCAACCGACCATCGTCCGAGACCGCTATTCTAAATATTCTCGGCAATCATGTGGAGCCCGGTTTTTCGGGACGTACCTGGCTGGAAGCAATCGGTTCCGGGATTGAAGTTGAGTCGTCGGATACGTGTATGCGGTGCAACCTTATTAAGATCGAGAATAATGCCATAGTTTCTCATTGTTGCGATGACCTTTCGGAAGATGAGGCAATGAATATGATCCATCTCCTCAATAGGTGTTTCGGAAGCCATACTATATCTTTCCATTACGGAGGCGGCTATAGAAATCTGCTTGTCATAAAAGATTGTAAGCATGATGTTCATGCCAGTCCTGTTCACGAGTTGTTGGGACTCGACGCTTCAGCCCTCACTGTCACAAGTAAGAATCGTGATCTTCAGGTTGCACTCAATCATATCATTTTTCATTCAAGAGAGCTGCTTTCTGACTCTTCTACTGGAGCCAATGGCATTGCGCTATGGTCGCCGGGGCGTAAGCCGGCTATGGGTTTCAGGCAAATTCAAGGCACTGTAGTGGCAGGGACAAACCTTGTTAAGGGTATAGGAAAGGCATGTGGCATGACGGTTTCGGATGTCGTCGGTGCTACCGGAGATTGTCATACCGATTATTCAGCAAAACTGCAAGCCGCCCTTGCGGCTCTTGACCGCGATGGTTTTGTTCTGCTCCACATTGAGGCGGCAGACGAAGCCTCACATTTGAGGAATCCGGATAAGAAAGTGGAAATACTTGAAGAGATCGACAGGTATGTCATTTCTCCATTACTAAAATGCGGTAAGGATTTAGAGATTACTGTGCAGGCTGACCATGCGACTTCGTCTGTCACCGGACGGCATCTCGATAGGCCTGTAGAAGTGGTTACATATGTATTGAATAAATGAGATGAAAGCAAAAATATCGGTTATCGGACTTGGCCCCGGTGGACTTGACGATATGACGTCAAGGGCAAAGGAGGCACTCCGCAATAGCAGGGTTATTGTGGGATATAAAAACTATATCCCTTTTATTGAGCCTTTGATAGGAGGTAAGGTCGAGATAGTATATAATGGAATGCGCCAGGAGCGCGACCGTATACTCAAGGCTTTTGAAATAGCGGAAAGCGGAAAGGATGTATCTGTGATCAGTTCCGGCGATGCCGGAATCTACGGTATGGCCCCGCTTGTGTATGAGATGCTGAGGGAGCGAGGTGATGATATTGAGGTGGAGGTGATTCCCGGAATCAGTGCCTTTCAGAAAGCCGCTTCTTTGCTCGGCGCTCCGGTCGGACATGATTTCTGCGTCATATCGCTCAGTGATCTCATGACTCCGTGGATGTTGATAGAGAAGCGTATCAAAGCGGCCGCCGAGGCCGATTTTGTGACGGCTGTCTATAATCCGAAAAGCCATGGAAGGTATTGGGAACTTTACAGGTTGAAGGAATTGTTTCTTGAATGTAGACACCCGGACACTCCTGTAGGATTTGTGCGTCAGGCAGGAAGGGAAGGAGAGAAAGCCACTCTCACTACTCTTATTGACTTTGATCCCGAAGACGTGGATATGTTTACTGTGGTTATCATTGGTAATTCGCAATCATATCGGTTTGACGCGAATATGGTGACTCCAAGAGGATATTATGGAGCGCAGCTCCGGTCGGATACAGGAGTTGGACAGTCGATAATGATTGAAAGCTTCAGGACAATCGAACGAGAACTGAAAGATCCTGATCTTCCGATCGGGATGAAATGGCCTCTTCTGCATGCGATCCATACCACAGCTGATTTCGAGATGGAGAATATCATTAAGATTGATGAAGGTGCAGTGGAAGCGATCTATGATGTCTTGTCTTCGGGAAAAGTTCGGACCATAATTACGGATGTCACTATGGCGGCTTCGGGTATAAGGAAAGGAGCATTGGAGCGCCTGGGACTCTCTGTCAAATGCTATCTTTCAGATCCAAAGACAGAAGAGCTTGCAAAAAAGGCGGGTATAACCCGTACACAGGCTGGTATACGCCTTGCGGTTGCGGAACATCCGGATGCTCTTTACGTCTTTGGCAACGCTCCGACGGCCCTTATGGAACTATGTGCCTTGGTTCGCTCCGGGAAGGCGAGGCCTTGCGGAATCATCGCGGCTCCGGTCGGTTTCGTGCATGTCTGCGAAAGCAAGCATATGGTGAAGCCTTTCAAGGATATTCCTAAAATAATAGTCGAAGGGAGAAAGGGCGGAAGCAATCTTGCTGCAACCCTTGTCAATTCCATACTCTGCTGGCCCGATGCGGAGCAGTTAAAACCAGGAAGAGATGTCTGAGAAGCAGTTTATAGTTATTGGACTGTCCGATAGCCGCAGTCAGTGGTTTACTCCTGAAGTGAGTGGCATAATCGCCACCGGCCATGTCTTTTCAGGAGGCAGACGCCATCATGAGATAGTGAAGGATCTTCTGCCCTCCGGTTGTGTATGGATTGATATAGTCGTTCCGTTGGATGAGGTATGGACTGAGTATTCAGGATATGAGCGGATTATAGTGTTTGCATCGGGCGACCCATTGTTTTATGGATTTGCCGCTACTCTTCGTCGTGAGTTCCCTGATTGCCTGATGGCGGTCTATCCGTCGTTCAATTCAATTCAGATGCTTGCCCATCGTATGCTTGTTCCATATGCGGATATAGTGAATGTATCGGTGACTGGTAGACCATGGAAGGGGCTTGATGCCGCTGTCATCGGGCAGTTCCGCCTTATAGGTGTATTGACCGACCATAAAAAGGGACCTGCGGAGATTGCAGGCAGATTGCTTGAATATGGATATGACAATTATATGATGACGGTAGGAGAGAATCTTGGGAATGAGGATGAAGAGCTTGTCAGGTCTTATTCTCTTGAAGAAGCCTCCGGCAAAGCCTTTTCTCACCCGAACTGCATTATACTTTCCAAGACATATTCCCGTAAGAGATATTTCGGAATCCCCGAGACGGAGTTTTTTCATCTTGAGGGAAGAACTAATATGATCACTAAGATGCCTGTCCGATTGCTGACACTCTCAATGCTTGACCTTTATGGGAGGCAGACCCTTTGGGACATTGGTTTCTGCACGGGCTCCGTTTCGATAGAGGCCAAGCTTCAGTTTCCTACGCTTGAAGTGGTGGCCTTCGAGCGTAGGGAAGAATCGAGGAAACTTCTGGTTGATAACAGTCGAAAATTTGGAGCGCCCGGGATAACTGGAGTGATCGGAGACTTTATGGACTGCGATCTAAGTCGCTATCCCGCTCCGGATGCAGTGTTCATAGGTGGACATGGCGGAAGGCTTGATGAGATGGTCGGTCGCATATATAAGGTTTTAAACAAAGGCGGAGTTATTGTCTTTAACTCTGTCAGCGCGGAAAGTTGCAACGTATTCCGCAAGACTGTGAATGCCTGCGGTGGAGTCATTGAAGCTGAGCACATACTGATTTTAGATGATCATAACCCGATAACAATACTGAAAGCAAAATGAAATATATAGTATATATAAACGATGCCGGACTAAAGTTAGGAGAGATAATACAGAAAGAAAGATCCGAGTATGTACTTATTGACCAAAGAGCGTTCTCTTCTGTTGATTACACGGCAATAGAGGCGATTATCTTTATAGGAGCGTTGGGAATATGTGTGCGTATGATAGCCCCAATGGTAAATGACAAATACACGGATCCGGCTGTAATTTGTGTGGATAGTGTCGGCCGCAATGCCATAGCGATCCTTTCCGGCCACGTCGGTGGTGCCAACCGCTTGTGTGAGGAAGTGGCTCACATCTTAGGAGCGAGACCGGTGGTCACTACTCAGAGTGATAACATCGGAGCGTGGAAACTCGACATTATGGGAAAGTGTATGGGCTGGGCCACCGATGCATCGCGAACAGAGATGAATCAAGCAATTGCTACGCTTGTAAATGGAAAGTCGGTAGGTCTCTTGCTCGATATCCGCGACAATGGAACAGATTATCTTGAATCAACACTTCCTCCCAATGTCTCTGTTGTCACTGATCGAACTGATATGAAGCAATATCAACTGATTATTGCTGTGACTCCATATGTATATGATTTTGATGTCCCCACTCTCTTCTATCGTCCGTTGGTGTTGAATCTTGGCATTGGTTGCCGGCGCGGTTGCAATCCTGACGGAGTGGCGGAGTATATCGGCAAGACTTTGGTTGAGAATGGCATCAGTCCGAAGGCAATAAAGTCGGTTTCTACAATTGATTTGAAGAAAGACGAGCCTCTTCTTGCTGATCTGTCAAAGTGGCAAAACATTCATATGTGCAACATATATACCCCCGATCAACTCGTAGGCATCGTTGTCCCGAATGCTTCGGATAAGGTGATGGAAGTTACGGGCGTTCCGGGGGTTGCGGAAAGCTGCGCCATAAAATCGTCTGATTATGGTAAAATTATATTGGAGAAGCATAAGGGCAAGGTTTCTGAAGACTCTGATTTCACATTTGCCGTCGCTCTTGATAAAGGAGCATTGCGTGGTGGTCATATAGAGATAGTAGGGGCTGGTCCGGGCGATCCTGAGCTCGTATCGGTGCGTGGAAAGCGTTTCCTTGAGCGTGCCGACCTTATCCTATATGCCGGAAGTCTTGTGCCTATAGAATTGACTTACTATGCCAAGCCCGGTTGCGTAGTGAGAAGTTCTGCTTCAATGAATCTTGAAGAGCAGTTTGCTTTAATGAAGGAATTTTATGACAGAGACAAACTCGTGGTTCGTCTTCATACAGGCGACCCTTGCATATATGGTGCGATTCAAGAACAGATGGCCTACTTTGACCGGTATGGCATGAACTACCATATCACACCGGGTATCTCATCATTCCAGGCGGCGGCTGCCGCTTTGAAATCTCAGTTTACGATTCCCGAAAAAGTGCAGACCATTATTCTGACGAGAGGGGAGGGTCGCACACCAATGCCGGAAAAAGAGCAGCTTCATAGACTTGCAGCGTCACAGAGCACGATGTGCATATATCTCAGCGCTGGAATCGTAGATGATGTGCAGAGGGAGCTTTTGATGGCATATCCCCCTGAGACTCCTGTAGCTGCATGCTACAAACTGACTTGGAAAGAAGAGAAGATCTATCGTGGTCAGCTTAAGGATCTGGCAAAGATAGTTCATGATAATCAGCTCACTCTGACTACTCTTCTTGTGGTGGGCGAGGCGATAGACAATCGTGAAGGGCTGTCACGCCTTTATAATGATGGTTTCAAGCATCTTTTCAGGAAATGATACTTGTTTTCGGTGGAACGACGGAAGGTCGTATATCGGTGAAGACGCTCGACGAAGGCGTGGGACACTATTTCTACTCGACGCGGGGAGATCTTCAGAAGATAGAATGTGCTCATGGCCAACACATTCATGGCGCAATGACACACTCGGACATAGTTGGCTTCTGTAGCGCTAACGCGATACGTCTGATAATTGATGCGGCGCATCCGTTTGCATCGTCGCTGCATTCCACAGTAGACAAGGTCAGCCGTGAACTTGGCATTCCGGTCATAAGGTTTGAGCGCAGGTATCCTTACGTTGGCTACGAAAACATAGTTTGGTGCGACGGCTTTGAGGAGGCGGTGAAAGTCATGGAGAATGCAGGAACTGAAAGACTTCTTGCGTTGACCGGAGTGCAGACCATAAGGAATCTCAAACCATATTGGAGTAAGCATGAGACTTGGTTCCGTATACTGCAGCGCGATGAGTCTGTCAGGATTGCGACGGAAGAAGGATTCCCTATGGATAGACTTGTATATTATGATGACTGTTCTGTGGATTCCTTAATTCAGACTATTCAGCCGGATGCTGTTCTGACCAAGGAAAGTGGAGAGACCGGTGGTTTTTTAGAAAAGATCGAGGCGGCTGAGCGTTACGGAATTAAGGTTTTTGTAGTCAAGCGTCCGCAACTGTCGGATGACTTTATTGTCGTAGACGGTCGTCATGGACTTAGACGTGAGATAGAAGGGCTGTTGCCTGACTTTTATTCGTTGCATACAGGTTTTACTACAGGTTCTTGTGCCACAGCTGCAGCTAAGGCTGCCCTGATGGCATTATTGACCGGGAAGAAGGTGAGAGACATCGAATTCAAGATACCGGAAGGAGAGACCCTTCATATGCCCGTAGACTCAATAACGGTTGGAAAGGCTTTTGCTGTAGCCGGAGTAATCAAGGATGCCGGCGACGATCCGGATGTGACCGACAAGTCATTGATATCTGTTAAGGTTTCATTTGCGGAGCATGATGGAATCCGCTTCTTTGGAGGAGAGGGGATCGGGACTGTTACTCTGCCCGGACTTGGACTCCCTGTGGGAGAGGCGGCCATCAATCCGGTTCCGCGCTCTATGATGAGTTCCGAACTTTCGGCTTTATATGATGGTGGACTTGACGTGACGGTGTCTCTGGAAGGTGGAGAAGAACTTGCGGAAAAGACTTTCAATCCAAGGGTTGGCGTCGTGGGTGGGGTTTCCATTATCGGCACATCCGGCATAGTGCGTCCATTCTCACATGAAGCGTTTCTGGAGTCCATCAGGAGAGAGGTGAATGTGGCGTTGGCCAATGGTTGCGAAATGGTGGTTGTGAATTCCGGTGGCAAAAGCGAGAAATACATGAAGGCTATTTTCCCCGGGTTGCCTCAACAGGCCTTTATTCATTATGGCAATGCTATTGGAGAGACCATGAAGATAGCAGAGGAGTGTGGAGTCAATCACCTCGTTATTGGTCTTATGTTGGGAAAGGCGGTGAAACTCGCGGAAGGCAATATGGATACACACAGCCATAAAGTGACGGTAAACAGGAATTTCCTTAAGTCTTTGGCCGAGGAATGCGGTTGCTCGGGAGATTCCAAGGAAGTCATATCCGGTCTTTCTCTTGCAAGGGAACTTTCTTCACTTCTTAATGATGCCGATGCTGCACGCTTTTTTCCTGAGCTTTTAAGACGCTGTCTTTTGCATTGCTCTGAGATTTTTAAAGGGAATTTAGATGCTGTCCTCATAGCAGACGACGGTAAGATATTAAGTAAGACATGGCTATGAAAAAGAGTTCGTTTCTTATAGCGGCGGCTTCGTCAGGAAGCGGCAAGACCACCCTTTCGCTGGGACTTATGAAAGCCCTGTCGCGAAGGGGGCTGACGGTGCAGCCATTCAAGTGCGGTCCCGATTATATAGATACACAATACCATACTCTGGCAACCGGACGCAGTTCTATAAATCTGGATCTGTTCATGTCGTCTGAAAAGCACGTAAAGGAGATCTACTGTCGATACGGAGCTGGCTCCGATATAAATATCGTTGAGGGAGTCATGGGTATGTTTGACGGGTATGACAAGATGGCCGGAAGCAGTGCCGATTTGGCCGGGAAACTGGATATTCCGGTTGTCCTTCTTGTCAATGCAGCGTCTACGGCTTTTTCAGTCGCCGCCACTATATATGGATTTACTCGTTTTCGCAATGACATAAGGGTTGTAGGCGTGGTCTTCAATCGTGTCGCATCTGAAAATCATTATGCATTCCTTAAAGATGCGTGTGCGGAGACCGGGATTCCTTCATTAGGCTATATCCGCAAGAACGATGCCCTTAAGACACCGTCACGACATTTAGGACTGTCACTCGATTCTGTCGCTGAAATAGAGCGGTTTATCAATGAGGCGGCTAAAGAAGTGGAATGTAATGTGGATATTGAGACTCTGCTCTCGCTGACAGAGGTGGATTCAGACATACCGAAGCAGTATGAGATAGCCGTTAATAATAGGGTAGTTGCCGTAGCAAAAGATGAAGCTTTTAACTTTATCTATCCTGTCAACATAGATGCGTTGCGTAGTAGAATCAACTACTTCTCTCCCTTGCACGATACTTCTCTTCCTGATGCAGACTTGCTCTATCTTCCGGGAGGATATCCTGAACTTTTCGCTGACGCACTGGAGCGAAATGCCGGTATGCGTAAGGCAATAAAGGAATATGCGGAAGCGGGAGGGAAGATACTGGCTGAATGCGGAGGCATGATATATCTGACAGAGGAGATCGACGGGAGGCGGATGTGTGGAGTTTTCCCTTTGAAGACCACAATGGATAATGCCCGACTGACATTAGGGTATAGGCAGGTTGGTTTCCCCGGATTAAATCTGAGGGGACATGAATTTCATTATTCCCATACTTTGGATTCAGCAGATCTTACATCCGTGGCGCAACAGCTCAATGTGAAGGGATTGCATGTAGCGACCCCGGTATATAGATACCGTAATACCTTCGCAGGATACACTCACCTCTATTGGGGAGAGGCAGACATATTTAAACTTTGGAATCAATGAACAGGATATACACAAGGACTGGAGATAAAGGCGCTACTGCCATTCATGGTGGATTGAGGGTGCCTAAAACCGATATTCGCATAGAGGCTAACGGCACTCTTGATGAACTTAACGTAGCAGTGGGTGCTTTACGCACATCGCTGGCTTCCGATCATATGTGGCAGCCTAAGCTCCGTGAAATACAAGTCAATCTAATGAGCCTGATGAGTCTTGTAGCTACGCTGGACGAACAACGCGCGAATAATCCTAATCAACTTCCGGATAATCTTGTCGGTGAACTGGAACGTTGGATCGACGACATCAATTCGCAGTGTACACCTCCCGATAGTTTCATCCTGCCGGGAGGAACACAATTGGCTACCGTGATGCAACAGGCGAGAGTGACTGCGAGAAGGGCGGAGAGGAATCTATGGCATCTTAATGATCTGGATCCGGTGCCTGAGAATATTCTTCAGTACGTCAACCGTCTGTCTGACCTTTTCTTTATCATGGCGCGTTATGAACTTCAGCATTCCGGTTGCAGTGAAGAAGTATGGAGAGAATTTGGATATAAACGAAAGCTAAAATGAAACGATTGTCACCTATAATGTTGGCCGGTACAGGAAGCGATGTTGGTAAAAGCCTCATCGCAACCGGATTGTGTCGTATCTTTCTTCATGACGGATACTCTCCGGCTCCGTTCAAGGCCCAGAATATGGCGCTGAATTCCTTTGCCACTCCCGATGGTCTGGAAATAGGCAGGGCTCAGGCGGTTCAGGCGGAGGCTGCCGGTATTCCCTGTTCTGCCGATATGAATCCGATTCTTTTGAAACCATCCGGTGAACACACCTCACAGGTTGTATTAAATGGAAGACCCTTTGGCAATCGGGATGCCTATTCCTATTTCCGCAAGGAGGGAAAAGAGGAACTGCGCAGATTGGCTCATGAGGCGTTCGACAGGCTTTCATCCCGTTATAATCCTATTGTGCTTGAAGGTGCAGGCAGCATTTCTGAACTGAATCTGCGTGACGGGGATATCGTCAACATGTCTATGGCCCGCTATGCCGGAGCAAATGTTATTCTGGTAGCCGATATCGACAGGGGAGGGGTTTTTGCAAGCGTATACGGATCGGTCATGCTCCAGACTCCGGAAGACCGCAGTCGTATCAAAGGGATAATCATCAACAAGTTCAGAGGTGATCTAAGGTTGTTTGAGAGTGGAAGACGCTTGTTGGAGGAATTGTGTGGCATTCCTGTCCTTGGAGTCGTGCCGATGGCTGATCATATAAAGATAGAGGAAGAGGATTCCGTTGCTCTTGAAAATAAAAACAAATTGATTGCCGAGAATAAGGTAAAGGTAGGTGTTGTTGCTTTGCCGCATATCTCTAATTTTACTGATTTCAATATGCTGGAGCGTCATCCCGAGGTAAATCTCTTCTATCTTACAGTTCCCGAAGATGTAGATGAAGCCGACATCATCATAATTCCGGGAAGTAAGAATACTCTTGCTGATCTTAACCATCTTCGCAAGAAGGGGTTCGCCCGTCGGATAATCCGGGCGAGAGAGGCGGGAAAGAGTGTAATAGGAATTTGTGGCGGGTATCAGATGATGGGTACAACGCTGTCCGATCCGTATGGGGTGGAGGGTGATATCAGGGAGTTGCCCGGATTGGGACTCCTACCTGTCTCCACCGTTCTTACCAATACCAAGACTACAAGGCAGGTTCAATTTCGTTTTCTTGATTCCGAAGAAATATGTGAGGGTTATGAAATCCATATGGGACATACCGAATCCAAATCTCCATTGACTCTGAATACTGAAGGGAGCCAAGACGGATGTTTTATTGATGAGCGGTGTTTCGGTTCCTATATACATGGAATTCTCGATAACCCGGTGGTGTTGGATTATATTTTGGCTCCATATATAGCGCGGAAGTCTACGGCATCTTTTGATTATCATGCTTTCAAGGAGTCTCAGTATGATGCTCTTGCCGCATGGCTTAGGGAATACGTTGATATTGACCGAATCTATAAAATAATGATGGATTATGATTGACGGACATGGAGATGATGTTTTCCGCTACGGCGGTAAGGTAAGGGTTAATTTCAGCACCAACATTCATCAGGGTGTCGACCATTCGGGATTGATGAGGCATCTTGCCTCGTGTCAGGGACTTCTGTCTAATTATCCGGAACCTGAACCGCTCGGCGTGGAGAAGAAACTAAGTGAGACATATGGCGTTTCGCCCGACAATATAATCGTGACGAATGGAGCTACCGAGGCGATCTATCTCATAGCCCGAAAGATGCAGGGATCGAGGTCTGCCGTTGTAGTCCCGACTTTTCGTGAATATCAGGATGCATGCGCAATGTTCGGGCATGAAGTCCTGTTTATCCGAGAATCAACCGTTTTGGAAGGAGCTCTTGCTGCCTGCAAAGCAGATGTGGTGTGGCTCTGCAATCCCAATAATCCTACGGGAAAGGCCTTTGTTCGGGAGGAACTTCTCAAGATCATTGACACCATGCGTGATACATTGTTTGTCCTTGATCAGGCATATGCGGACTATTCTGTCGTTGATGTCCTTACGGTCAGTGATGTATTGTCACGAAAGAATGTGATTATGCTTCAGTCGCTGACCAAGCGGTTTGCCGTTCCGGGACTTCGTATAGGTTATGCGGTAGCCCCGGCAGATATAATATCCGGTCTCCGTATGATGCGGATGCCATGGTCTGTGAATTCTTTTGCAATCGAGTCGTCTCTTTATCTTTTGGATCATATGAATGATTATTACATTGATAGATATCTGCTGCATAAGGAAGCGTTAGGCATATCCGAGGCTTTACGAAGTCATGGTATTGAATGTCATGACACTTATTGTAATTTCATCCTGTGCAGGTTGCCTAAAGGAAAGGCGTCTCAACTGAAGGAGTGGCTTATGGAAAGGTTTGGGCTGCTTATCAGGGATGCGTCTAATTTCGAGACATTGGATGATTCTTATTTTCGTGTTGCTGCTCAGGATCATGAGAGTAACATGCTGCTTATAAAATGTATTGAGGAATGGATATCGTTGTAAACCTCTCTCCCTTGCTTATAGGTTGGATTCTCGACCTTATGTTTGGCGATCCTGCCGGGCTGCCTCATCCTGTGGTCTGGTTTGGCAAAGCTATTTCAAGTCTGGAGCATCTTTTGAATAAAGGTACTCACAGAAAGATTAAAGGTGCCTTGGTGTCTGTCTTTCTAATAGTTGGCACGTTTGCAGTGACATGGCTGTTCTTGAGATTCCTTTCATCCGTATGGTGGCTCGATATAGCGGTGCAGTCAATATTGGTATTTTACTGTCTTGCCGGTACAACTCTTATCAGAGAGGTGAGAATGACATTCGATGCGGTTGATGAGTCCGTTGAATCTGGTCGTCGACAGGTTGGTCGGATTGTTGGACGTGACACGTCGTGTCTTTCCGCTCAGGAAATACGTACCGCCGCGCTTGAGACCTTGGCCGAGAATCTCAGCGATGGAGTGATCGCTCCGCTCTGCTGGTATGCTGTTTTAGGTGTGCCGGGCATGATGGCCTATAAAATGGTCAATACGCTCGATTCGATGATAGGCTACCGCAACTCCAGATATAAGGATTTCGGATGTGCGGCAGCACGTATCGACGATATAGCCAACTATTTGCCGGCAAGGTTGACAGCGATTCTGATGATACTGGTGTCCGGCAGGTGGAGGCTCTTGCGGTTTGTCTGGAAATATGGAAGTCAACATCTCAGTCCGAACAGCGGTTATCCTGAGGCGGCTTTAGCCGGCATTCTTGACTGCTGTTTCGGTGGTCCGCACGATTACTTCGGTGAATGTGTAGACAAACCCTTCATTGGAGAACACCACAGGGATTTCACCTCTGTTGACGCCACAAAGGCCATTTGCATCAACCGCCGTACTGAAATCCTCGCTATAATCCTGATTGTCATTTTCAGATTGTTAAGTAGCTATTCATGACATGAACTTTTATTGTATCGTTTTAATTTGAACAGCTACTTAGTGTTATTACTGAGCCAAACGGCGGAATGCTCCTGAATAGGGAATCGTAATCCCGGCCGGTGAAGATGTTGAGGGCGTGTACGAGGATACCTCCGTGAGTGAACACCGCTACGCTGGATGCATTGGGTGTCTCGAGGCGTAGGGATTCTATGAAGTCTATGAAGCGGCTCCTTTGTTGCATCGCTGATTCTCCTCCCGTCGGAGCGACATTCATGTAGTCGTCAAACCATTCCTGAAGCCGTGGATCCTTTATCTCATTGAAGTCGTGCATCTCCCATTCTCCGAAATTCATTTCAATGATGCGTGCATCAGGTATTGCATCGGGAAAACCACAGTATGCGGCGAGTTTCCGGCAGCGGCTAAGTGGACTGGTAAAGACTTTATCAAAAGATTCAGATCCTAATCTTTCAGCCACTTTCTCAGCTTCTTGTGGAAATGTTTCAGCCAGTTCCACATCCGTATGTCCGTAGCATATTCCTCTTCTGACGGCTACGGATGTATGTCTTATGAGTGTTATCTTCATGGAGTTTGAGTATTGTAGATCATGGCTATCGCGGCAAGCATCGATAACTCGCACAGCAGACAGGCCGCCCCGCAGCAGTCTCCTGTATAGCCTCCGATCTTATGCTTCAAATATAGTGTCAACAGACTGATGACGATAATTGGAGCGGTTATCGACACCATAAGCAACATATCGATGTATGCCAATAGGCAGACCGGCAACATTCCTGACGACACCGCAATCAATGACTGCCATATCGTCATGCGCTCATAACTGATTCTGTTTTTGGCTCCTTCCGGTCTGGAATAGGGGAGAAGATTGATGAGCTGGGCTGCGCAGGCTTTGGCAAAGGCATCGGAGGCGATGATGGCGGCCACCGCTGTCATTAGTGGAAGAGACATGGCTATGGATACATACCAAAGACTGTAGAAGATCAATCCCAACACTCCGTAGGTCCCGATGTGGGAATCCTTCATTATCGCGAGAATCCGGTCTTTGCTTGTGCCTCCTCCGAATCCGTCGCAGAAATCAGCGAGTCCGTCTTCATGCAGCCCGCCTGTAAGGAGTATCCTGCCGGTGAGGGCGATGATGACAGCCGGCAACATCGGAAATGCCTGGGCCGCAAGCCATAACAGCAACGTTGTGAGGCCTCCTGTCACCCATCCGGTCATTGGCCAGAAGCCCACAACCGATGAATAGTATTTCTGAGGAATCTCAGTCCATTTCCAGATTGGTATACGTGTGAAGAAGGTCAGGGCCGCCGCTATATGTTTCATCAGAAATATTTAGTTACATTGACAGACTGGAAGCTGTCCATTCTGTTGATCATCCTTACTGCCGATTCTATGATAGGATAGGCGCATACGGCTCCTGATCCTTCTCCGAGACGAAGGTCGAGGTGGAGAAGCGCTCTTGCTCCCATTGCCTCAAGCATCTGTTTATGGCCGCTCTCGTCACCCTGATGTCCGAAAACGGCATATTCCATTACGGCAGGATATAGCTTCGAAGCTGCAAGCATCACGCTTGTCATGATGAATCCGTCTACTATGATTGTCATTCCAAGTTCTGCTGCCTTCAGCATTCCTCCGATAGCCATTACCATCTCAAAACCACCAAACCATGCGATTTTAGCTTCAACTGTGTCTGCTCCGTCATAATTGGCTACCGCCTTTGACAGCACTTCATATTTGTGTCGTATCCCGGCGTTGTCCAGTCCCGCCCCGGCACCGATGCATTTTTCCAATGGTATTCCGGTGAAAAGATGCATCCATACTGCTGAGGGTGAAGTGTTGCCGCTTCCCATTTCTCCGAAGCTGATGATGTTGCACCCTGTAGCGCCATGTATCTCCTCTACTGTTTTGGATCCTCTTTCGATGCAGAGAGTCAGTTCCTCTTCAGTCATGGCCGGACCATGAAGGAAATTGCGGGTTCCGCGCCCTACCTTCATATCGACGATTCCGTGTCCCGATGGAATGTCGTAGTCAACCCCTGCGTCGACCAATATAAGTTTGAAACCATGCTGGTCACACAGGAAGTTTATGCCGGCACCCCCCTTCGAGAAGTGGCTGAGCTGTTGCCATGTCACTTCTTTCGGAGATACGCTTACGCCTTCTTCGATAATTCCGTGATCGCCTGCGAAAAGCACATTATGCGGCTGTCGGAGTGTAGGGTTAAGTGTCTGTTGAATCAGGCATATCTGTTCGGCTATTTCCTCCAGTCGTCCTAAGGAGCCTTTGGGTTTTGTGAGATTGTCTATTTTATCCTTGATGGCCGCTTCTATTGTCCGCGAAATTGGATGGATATTGAATTCTTTCATGACAGTGACTTTATTTTCATTGGTATGCCCGAGACTACCATATATACTTCATCGGCTATGGAACTGACGTATTGGTTTATCATACCTTGTAAGTCGGTGAATTTTCGTTGCAATTCATTCTCACTTACTCCTCCCAGGCCGATCTCATTGGTGACTATTATTGCTATCGCTCCGGATTCCATCACCAGGCTTATTTGGCTTTTAAGTGCTGAAAGGGCTTCCCCGATGTTCTCGTTTTTCTCAAACATCCAGTTCATAGCCCATAGCGTGAGGCAATCTATCAGCACTACTTCGTGTTTGGAAAAGCATAATGAGTCGATTCCAAGGGGAGCTTCGATATTTCTCCATAGCTCACCCCTGCGTTCCTGATGTACCCTCACTCTCTGCTTCATTTCATCGTCAAAAACTCTGGCGGTAGCGAGATAGGTAGGGTGAGGTGATATGTTTAAAGCCAGACTTTCTGCAAAAGCGCTTTTTCCGCTTCGCTGCCCTCCGGTGACCATAATGATTCTTGGTTCACTGTGTCTGTTGTCTATTGTCATAGTTAATTATTTTGTCCCAGAAATAATAATTCTAATATGTCGTTAGGCAGGTTTCCTGACTTTGCCCATACCTTTCCGGCCTTCCCTCTATGCTGAAGTGGCCATTATCGGAAGATACTTGACAGGGCATTACAGTAGCTGGCACTGTTCCGGTCTTACACCGGATTCCCTCACACGGATAAAAAATAATCCGTTCACCTAACGGCGATGCAAAGTTAATGAAAAATTCTTATATTTCTATTATCTCCGTTACAAAAAAATGTACTTTCTCGGTGGTTGTGCGTGAAATTACGTGCAAATGAGATGGTTTCGCCCACATCCACATACATCTTATGGTTCTGCTTGACGGCATACTTCTTTCTCATATGCCGCTGGATGTTTCGAAAGCTAAACTCCATAGAAAAAGCATGATCGCTTCAGGATGTGCCGGCCTCTCCTGTTATTATGCTTACGGCAAGACTCACCGACGTGAGTCTTGCCGTATTTCGTTTAAGTAGCTGTTCAAATTATAGTCATGACCTTCAACTTCCGCAAGCTTAAGTTGAAGGTTAAAAGGTTATAAGGTTAATCCGGGAATGATCTTTTTCTATTCAAATCATCCTCTTTCCAAGTATTATTTAACCCTTAACCCTTAACCCTAATGTCACTAAAATAAGCCATGATGCGAAATTGCCCGGAGGGCAATCATCCTGTTAACCCCCGATGAAATCGGGGGAATATGCAATCCCCTGTATCATCAGCCCCGGAGGGGCTGCATTTAGCGGATGCTTATTTTAGTGACATTACCCTTAACCCTTAACCTTTAACCCTTAAGTGAGCTTGCGAAACTTAAATTACTCGATTGTAAGATATTGCTCGTCGGTCACTGGTTCGAGCCATACGTTTTCGGACTCTTCTCCCGGAACGGCGAATGCCAGATGGGCAAACCATGAATCCTTGGCCGCTCCATGCCAGTGCTTCACGTTGGCCGGAATATGGACTACCGTGCCGGGAAGAATCTCTACGGCAGGTTTCCCTTCCTCCTGATACCAGCCACGCCCCGCTACGCCGACAAGCATCTGTCCGCCCCCTTTTTCAGCCTTGTGTATATGCCAGTTGTTGCGGCATCCAGGTTCAAAGGTTACATTTGCGAAAGGTATCTGGGAGTCGGAAATCTGAGCCAAATAGCTGTTGCCGATGAAATATTTGGCATATGCCGTATTGGGTTCTCCTATGGGGAATATCATCTGGCGCTGAAACGCCGCTTTCGCATCATCTCCCTTGATGTCTTCATTCCATACGTCTTTGGCAAGACGGAACGCCGCCCAGGCCTTTGGCCAACCTGCATAAAAGGCGATGTGGGTGATGATCTCTGCCGCCTCCGTACGGGTGATACCGTTTTTCTTTGCTTCCTGAAGATGATATGTGAGCGAACTGTCGGTGATGCCCTGTGAGATGAGGGAGGTTATGGTGACCATACTGCGGTCGCGCATGGAAAGCAGGTCGTTTCTGCTCCATACCTCTCCAAAGAGTATGTCGTCGTTTAG
The DNA here is from genome assembly GCA_947175295.1 of uncultured Porphyromonadaceae bacterium. Lineage (GTDB taxonomy): Bacteria > Bacteroidota > Bacteroidia > Bacteroidales > Muribaculaceae > Lepagella. The sequence continues at coordinate 3,734 of CAMWMK010000008.1, read as the reverse complement.
ATGCGCGAACTCGGGAGCAAACTCTCCGAGCGCATCGCGTCCGGCTGTCTGCACTATTTTTGTCTGAGCCATAAGGGTGAAAATATAGGTTATGCTTATTAGCGTTATTACTACTCGTTTCATCGCGTTATGCGGGTTTTATTTCCATTGATGACATGGATTCCTGTCTGTCAGGCATTCAATGGATTCAATTCAGATATTCATGAAAGAAACTTTCTATTGCGTCGAAAGGAATCTTGTCTTTCTGATCGTATAGGTCGGTATGGGAGGCTCCGGGTATGACCATGAAGAGCTTGTTGTTGTCCTTTCCCGGAGTGACATTGAGACGTTTATAGGCGTCACTGCCGAAATAGAACGAATGGGCCTTTTCCCCATGTACTATCATTACTGCATTCTCAATCTCGTCAATGCGGCTCATAAGCGGTGAATTGATCCAGGGGATGACGGCCGTCACATTGCGTCCGCCGTTTGAATTGAGCGACCTGGGATGGTATCCGCGCTCTGTCTTATAATAGGCGTGATAGTCTTTGAAGAACTGTGGAGCATCCTCCGGAAGGACGTCCGGAACCCCTCCGCCCGGTTTGGGGGTGCCGGTTCGGAAATCTTCCGTACGCTGTGCGGCAAGGGTCTTGCGCATCTCATTGCGTGCTTCAGCGCTGTCGGCGCTGTCGAAATAGCCGTTGGAGTCAACACGGCTCATGTCATACATAGTGGAGGCGACCGTTGCTTTTATGCGTGGATCAGATGCAGCGGCATTTAAGGCTATGCCTCCCCAGCCACAGATGCCGATGATGCCTACGGCTTCCGGTTCTACCATGGGATTGGTAACGAGATAATCAACCGCCGCACTGAAATCCTCGGTGTTGATGTCGGGAGAAGTCATATATCTCGGATGTCCTCCGCTTTCGCCGGTGAAAGACGGGTCGAACGCTAAGGCATAGAAACCGCGTTCAGCCATTTCCTGGGCGTAAAGGCCCGAGCTCTGCTCTTTTACCGCACCGAACGGCCCGCATACAGCAACGGCGGGGAGAGGTCCCTTGGCCCCTTTGGGCATGTAGACATCCGCCACAAGCGTTATGCCGTAACGGTTGGGGAACGTTACTTTTTTATGTTCTACCTTATTACTCTTCGGGAACACCTTGTCCCATTCCTGGGTGATGTTCAGTTCCTCTGCAGGAAGTTTGATAGTCGTTGTGTTCATGTTTTCAGCGTTTGTCGTCAATAATGCAGTTGCCATAATCGCGGCTGCGAGGTGTCTTGATTTCATGTTGCAAATTTACATCTTTTTTTTATCGGACACAAATCCTTTTCGCTGATTTTCCTACCAATATTGCTTATTGAGCGAGTGAATCGGCCTATGGTGATGAAAAAAGCCGGATGCAGGGTTGCATCCGGCCATCACATCAGGGTTTAATTAAGTTAGTAGTTGGTGTTTACCATGGTCTTCACCGCTGCGCTGCCTTGGCGGATGATGTAGAGTCCATTAGTCAGGCCGTCGGTCGAGTCCGCTACCTTGAGGCCGCTCATGTTGTATACCTCGTAGGGGCGCGTATAGTCGATGGAGTCGCCGAAGCCGTCTGATTCGATTTCATCCACACCTAAGCCCTCTACATGCACCGGCACCTCCACTATAGGACCGTCGGCATAAAGCGACTCGGCGATGATCATGCAGGAATCCTCTCCGCTGCGGGTCTGAATGCCTCCGTTGCCCGAGCTGAGGGTGACGAGGCCGTTGGCATCCACTGTAGCGACCGCCGGATTTGTAGAGCGCCAGAACACAGCGGAAAGAGTGACGTTGCCCGGCTGTAAGACGGCCTTAAGCTGAATCTGCTGTCCCGGTACGCCGTCGATTTTCTTGTCGCCGGTCATCTCGATGCCGGTCGGCTCTATCATCTCAAAGGTATGGAAGCGATACCAGCACGAAGGCGCATCGAAATATGCGGCTACGGCATCCTTATCCGGCAGCCAGAGGTTGGCGTTATAATTGCTGAAGGTGTTGTTGTCGGCCATCGGGGGTTGGGGAGCGGTGATGTAGATCACTACTACCGGACTCTCACAGAAAGCGTAGTTTCCGATAGACTTGACGTTATGACCCATCGTTACGGTTGTCAGAGAGGGTGAATACGCAAACGCGTAGTCGCCGATAGTCTCCAGCGAAGGGGGGAGCACCACCTTCTGAAGGCCGTTGAAACCCTGGAAAGCGTAATCACCGATCGACTTGAGGCTGCTTCCGAACGTGGCCGTTCTCATGCGGTCGCAACCGGAGAAGGCATATGCGTGGACACGCTCTACGGTAGACGGAAGGTTGAGCGATGTGATTCTGGTTTCCTGAAAAGCATACTCGCCGATGCTTTCGAGCCGACTGTCTGAACTGAATACTACGTCTCCTATCCTGACGCCGTCGAATGCCTTGTAGCCGATTCCCTTCACGAAATATACTCCATCGCCATTGAGGTTGACGCTCGTCGGAATGCTCACGGAAGAAGCGTACTGGCCGCTCTTGATGAAGGCCGCCCTTCCATAGGGATCAAGGCGGTAGGTCAGTAAGTCGTCGGAGTAATCCTTGAGCATCTGGCCCGATTCAGCTACACTGATCTTATCGAAGAGACTCCAGTTTCCAGCGAGATAATTACCGAGAGCGCCACTCGGCACCGAAAGCTCGGTCTTGCCAAACAGCCCGTCGAACGCTCCTTCGGCCATGACAGGCGGAAGTTCCGCCATGACCTTGACTTTCTCGAGCCTGTCGCACCCTGCGAAAGCTCTACTGCCGATCGATGTCACCGAAGCGGGTATTTCAATAGAGGTAAGTCCTGCCGATTCGAATGCCGATTCTCCGATTTCATTAACTGAGTCGGACATATAGATCGATGAAAGATCGCTGCAATTCGAGAAGGCATATGGTCCGATTGATTTCACTGAGGAAGGTATGGTGTAATCGCCGTCAAGCGTAAGAGGAGTGAAGTATATTTCGGACTTATCCCGGCCAAATACGAATCCGTCTTCAATGAAAGCATCCTTGGGATTATACGCGATCCAACGGCCACTGCCACTGCATTGCAAATGATTCGGATATGCAGACCTAACAAGGTTATTGCATTCTATGAAAGCATCATTATCTACCGACGTAACGGAAGGGGGAATGATCAAGGAAGTCAGGCCATGACACCAAACAAATGCACGATAACCGATTGACGTCACTGAGTTGGGTATCTCTATAGAGGTCAAAGCCCGGCAATCACAGAAAGCATATCTGCCGATTGATGTCACCGAAGAAGGGATTTCTATAGAGGCAAGAGACGGACATTCGCAGAAAAGATCATCACTGATAGATGTCACTGAGCTGGGTATGTTGATGGAGGTAAGTTCCCAGCAGTAAGAGAAAGCTCCATCTCCAATTGATGTCACGGAGTTGGGTATTTCAACAGATGTCAGTACGTGTAGACCTTGAAAAGCATACGCAGGTATATGGGTTACATTATCGCCTATGACAAGTGATTCTATAGTTTCAGGAAAAACCTTATAACAAGTCTCGCAATTCTCAGCGTTAAATAAAACACTCAGCAGTCCGCTATTATAGAAAGCATATTCTCCAATTGATGTTACTGATTTAGGTATCTCTATAGATGTCAGACAGCTACAATCTTCGAAAGCATATTCTCCGATTGTTGTCACTGAGTTGGGTATCTCTATAGATGTCAGACAGCTACAATCTTCGAAAGCATATTCTCCGATTG
>CAMWMK010000007.1 GCA_947175295.1 uncultured Porphyromonadaceae bacterium | reverse complement strand
CGTCGAAGTCTACCTGCCAGCCGTCGAATTCGGGACCTTCGACGCATGTGAAGCGGGTCTGGCCGCCAACGGTGACACGGCAGGCACCGCACATCCCGGTGCCGTCTACCATAAGGGCGTTGAGGCTGACCACGGCGGGCAGTCCGTGTTCCTTTGCCTTGAGGGTGGCGAACTTCATCATGATCATGGGGCCGATGATGACGCAATGGTCGTATTTCCTGCCCTGACGCACTATGAGGTCTTCCATGAGGGCGGGGACCATGCCGTGGAATCCGGCGGAGCCGTCGTCGGTGCAGAGGTGGACGTCGGCCACTTCGCGCATCTCGTCGACGTAGGTGAAGAGGTCGGCGGTCTTGGCGCCTATGATGACGTCGGCGCGGACGCCGTGCTCGGCGAGCCATTTGGCCTGGGGATAGACGGGGGCAGTGCCGACGCCTCCTGCTACGAAGAGGACTTTGGGGGAGTCTTCAGAGGCTGCGCGGTCGCTTGTTTCACCCGAAGACAAACCGGCTGCGCGATCTTCTGACGGCACGGGGCGGTTAGAAACCGCCCTCCCATTTACTATGTCGATGAGGTCGGAGGGCTGGCCGAGGGGGCCGGCGAAGTCGAGGAAGAAGTCGCCTTCATTGAGGGCGTTGATCTTTTCCGTGGAGCGGCCGATGGTCTGTGTGACGATGGTCACGGTGCCCCCCTCGCGGTCGTAGTCGCAGATGGTCAGGGGTATGCGTTCGCTGAACTCGTCGACACGGACTATGACGAACTGCCCCGGGAGGGCCGATTCGGCTACTCGGGGGGCGAGGACCTTCATCTCGGTGATGGCAGGCGAGAGGAGGCGTTTGCTTACTATCTTGAACATAATCTATCTAATGATTACGGTAGAAGCCCCCCGGCCCCCTGAAGGGGGGAGCCCCAATATCTATCGATGCTTCCCTATCGGGGCCGATGGGCTTCTAATGTTGTTTTTATTGTCTTGTCTTTTTGCCGATCACGCAAAGTCAGCCGAGAATATGTATTCCCCTGCGTCCCCACTACCTCTGCGGCCTTTGCGTGAGAAAGCAATGCAAAATTAGCGGAAAAATGGGGATATTGCAAATTTGAGGGGCTGAAATTAGGAAAAGACACGAAAATCAGTTATTTTTGCAGTTTGAAACACGCGGGGGGCTCACGCAAAGGCCGCAAAGGTGGTGGGAGCGGTGGGGGTATTGAGTATCGGCGCTTCGCGCGGTATCGGCTTCGCGGTAGCGGTAGGGAAGTATGGGGGTGGATGAAGAGAACTATTGAAATTTAATTAAAAATAAAAATATCAGAAGATATGTCACTTTTCGATAAGGTTTCGGCCGACATACAGGCCGCGATGAAAGCCCGCGACAAGGTGCGCCTGGAGGCGCTGCGCGGAGCGAAGAAGGAGTTTCTCGAGGCCAAGACGGCTCCGGGGGCCAACGGCGAACTGACCGACGAGCAGGCCATCAAGATACTTACCAAGATGGTGAAGCAGCGCAAGGAGAGCGCCCGCATCTACGTGGAAAACAGTCGCCAGGAGCTTGCCGACAACGAGTTGGCCGAGGCAGCCGTGCTTGAGGAGTATCTGCCGAAGCAGCTGACTCCGGAAGAGCTCGAGGCCGAGCTGAAGGCCATCATAGCCGAGACGGGCGCCACAAGCGCCAAGGAGATGGGCAAGGTGATGGGGGTAGCCACCAAGAGGCTCGCGGGACGCGCCGACGGACGCACCATCCAGGGCGTGGTGAAGACGCTGCTTTCATAATTGACAGTTGTCAGAGATTCATGATTTATCCTGATGCAGCATGATGCAACATGAGATATCATGGATGGATAAAGAATCACGCATTCTAAATTCTAAATTCTAAATTCCAAAATCTAAATTCTAAATTAGACCATGCTTCTTTTAAGCACCATAAAGGCTGATCCGGAATTCGTGATCAGCAGGCTCGCGGTGAAGGGCTTCGACGGCAGGGCCGTCATCACCGAGATACTTGAAATCGACGCGGAGCGTCGCCGCCTCCAGCAGAAGACCGAGAGCGATTCGGCTCAGCTCAACAAGCTGTCGAAGTCGATAGGCGCCCTGATGAAGGAGGGCAAGAAGGAGGAGGCCGAGCAGGCCAAGGCGGAAGTGGCCCGCATCAAGGGCGAGACCGCCGGACTCCAGGACCGCCTGGCGGAGTGCGAGCAGAAGATGACCCAGCTTCTGCTTACGGTGCCCAACCTTCCCTATGAGGGTGTGCCCGAGGGCAAGACGGCAGAAGACAACGTGGTGGAGAAGACCGGCGGCGTCATCCCCGAGCTTCCGGAGGATGCCCTCCCCCACTGGGACCTCGCGAAGAAATACAACATCATAGACTTCGAGATGGGCGTGAAGGTAACCGGAGCCGGCTTCCCCTTCTACATCGGCAAGGGCGCACGCCTTCAGAGGGCGCTGCAGCAGTTCTTCCTCGACGAGGCCTGGAAGGCCGGCTACATCGAGGTGGAGCCTCCATTCGTAGTGAACGAGGCGTCGGGCTACGGCACGGGCCAGCTGCCCGACAAGGAAGGCCAGATGTATCACGTGCAGCTCGACAACCTCTACCTCATCCCGACAGCCGAAGTGCCGGTGACCAACATCTACCGCGACGTCATCATCCCCGAGGCTGAGCTTCCGAAGAAGAACTGCGCCTATTCCCCCTGCTGGCGCCGCGAGGCGGGCAGCTACGGCAAGGACGTACGCGGCCTCAACCGCCTGCATCAGTTTGACAAGGTGGAGATAGTGCGCATCGAGAAGCCCGAAGACAGCTATGCCGCCCTCGAGGAGATGAAAGACCACGTGCAGGGCCTGCTTGAGAAACTCGGCCTCCCCTGGCACATACTGCGCCTCTGCGGCGGCGACATGAGCTTCACGTCGGCCATCACGTTCGACTTCGAGGTGTTCAGCGCGGCGCAGAAGCGCTGGCTGGAAGTGAGCTCGGTATCTAACTTCGAGACCTATCAGGCCAACCGCCTGAAATGCCGCTACCGCGGCGCCGACAAGAAGATCCACCTCTGCCACACGCTCAACGGCAGCGCGCTGGCTCTGCCCCGCATCGTGGCGGCCCTTCTGGAAAACAACCAGACGCCGGAGGGCATCATCATTCCGGAATGCCTGCGCAAATACACGGGATTCGACATTATCAATTGAGAATTCTAAGTTATGTATATAAGCAAGGACGAGAAACTGATTCCGATCAACGACCCGACGGGGCGTTGGTCGGAACTCACGCTCCTGCCGGAATGGGAGGAGGATATATACGACGTGTATACCGTGAAGAAACACGGCAAGTGGATAATGCTCAAGGCTCTCAAGGAGCAATACCGCGACGATCCGAAATACCAGGCCATAATCGAGAAGGAGTTCGATACACGCTACAATCTCGCCCACGCCAACATCGTGATGGTGAACGACTTCGAGGATGTGCCCGGCATAGGACGCGCGATAGTGACCGACGACGCCTACGGATATTCGCTGCGCCGACTGATAGATGAGAAGCGACTGACGCCCAAGATAATCCACAGGCTGGAGACGCAGCTCCCCGACGCGCTGGAGTATATCCAGGAAAACCACATAATGCATCGGCCCATCACTGCGGACAACATCATCTTCACGGAATATAACGAAAACCTGAAACTGATCAACGTAGGCTACGACCACCGCGACCGTCTGGAACCGCAGGATACGAAGCAGGACATCATCGACTACGGAAGGCTGCTCAACGAAGTGCTCGACGCGCTCCCGGAGCAGCTGCCGAAACTCCGGCGCGTGGCGAAGAAGGCCGCCGACCCGGAAGGGACCATCAACAGCGTGCAGGAGCTGAAGCTGGCGCTGAGCCAGAGAAGCCGGACATCCACCATAATCATGCTGCTGGGATTCATAATCGTAATGCTGGGAGCGCTTATCGCCATCACGCTGTGGCTGCGGTGAAAGCAGACACAGCATCACCCTAAGACAAACCTGCTGCGCACCGATGGAAGCTACGCGACAAGCAAGTAGGAAAGACACCACTATAAAACCATTGAAACTAAACCGAGATGATCGAGATAAAGGAAATACCACTCACACGGAATGAACTGAAGAAGTTCGTACAGCTGCAGATCGACATGTATGAGGACAACCCTTACTTCGTGCCGCCGCTGGTCAGCGACGACGTGGACACACTCGACCCGAAGAAGAATCCCGCCTACGATTTCTGCGACGTGCGCTGCTGGATGGCCTACCGCAATGGGAGGCCGGTGGGGCGCATAGCGGGCATCATCAACAATACCCTCAACGAGAAGCACGGGGCGAAAGACATCCGCTTCGGCTTCATCGACTTCCCCGACGAGATCGAGGTGAGCCGCGGACTGCTTGAGAAAGTGGAGGAGTGGGGTAAGGAGCGCGGACTGAAACGAATAGTGGGGCCCCTCGGCTTCACCGACCTCGACTATGAGGGAATGCTCGTGGAAGGCTACGACCAGCTGAGCACTATGGCCACGATCTACAACTATTCCTATTATCCGGAGCATATGCACGCCTTAGGCTATGAGAAGGACACTGACTGGGTGGAATACCTCATGGAGGTGCCCGACGCTATTCCCGAGAAGCACAACAGGATCTCGGAGATAGTGAAGAAGAAATTCGGGCTAAAGGTAGCGAAGTTCAAGAGCAAGAAGGAGATAAAGGAGAAATACGGATATGCCCTCTTCCAGCTGATCAACGAGGCCTATGAGAAGCTATACCAGTACTCCCCTCTTACCGACAGGCAGATAGAGCACTATATCGACGTATATTTAGGGCTGCTCGACCTGAGCCTGGTGAGCTGCATCGTGGATGCTGACGACAAGCTCGTAGGCGTAGGCATATCGATGCCTTCGATGAGCAAGGCCCTGCAGAAGTCGAAGGGAAAGATGCTTCCTTTCGGCTGGATACATCTGCTGAAGGGCCTGAAAGGAAAGAACGACCGGGTAGACCTCCTGCTCGTGGCCATCAAGCCGGAGTATCAGGGAAAGGGAGTCAACGCGCTGCTTTTCCAAGACCTGATACCGGCGTATATCGACCACGGCTACAGGTATGTGGAGTCGAATCCGGAGCTGGAGAGCAACGCGAAGGTGCAGAACCAGTGGGATTCCTTCGTCAACCGCCAGCATAAGCGGAGGAGGAGCTACTTTAAGGAGATTGAGTATTAAGTATCGGCTCCGCAGTATCGGCACAGAAAAAATAAAAAACATAATAAGACGAGATGAGTAAGGCTGAGGAAATAAAGCCGTATAATGAGGAGGAGGCCAAGGGGAAGCAGGTAGGCGAGATGTTTGACGCCATCGCCCCTTCCTACGACTTCATGAACACCATGATGACGGGCGGCCTGCATATACGCTGGCGCAACAAGGCCCTCGACATGGCGGCGAGGAAACTGCCGGAAGCGGTGCCGAAGAAGGTGCTGGATGTGGCGTGCGGCACGGGCGACGTGTCGTTTCGGCTGCATGAGCTGTTTCCGCACGCCGAGATCACGGGCCTCGACCTCTCGCCCGGCATGCTGGCGATAGCGGACAGGAAACTGGCATCGATGGACAGCGGCGCCCGGGGGAAGATCTCCTTCATGGAGGGCGACAGCCTGGAGATGCCTTTCCGCGACGGGACCTTCGATATGGTGACGGTGGCATACGGAGTGCGTAACTTCGAGCGCCTGGAAGACGGCTACCGCGAGATGCGGAGGGTGCTGAAGCCGGGAGGCGTGCTCTGCGTAATAGAGCTTTCGGAGCCTTCCAATCCTCTGATCAGGAGCGGATACAGGCTGTATTCGAGAAACGTCATTCCCTTCATCGGAAGGATGGTGTCGAAGGATACGCGTGCCTATTCGTATCTGCCAGAGTCGATCGCCGCCTGCCCGCAGCGCGGCGATATGACGGCGATGATGGAGAGGGCCGGATTTCAAGACGCAAGCTATAAGTCGCTGACACTTGGAGTCATCACCATCTATATCGCCAAGAACTGAGAGGAGAAGTATCGGCGCTGCGCGCAGTATGGGCTGCGCAGTATCGGCTGCACAGTATCGGCGCTTCGCGCAGTATAGTTTTTTTGAATGATATGAATAGAAAGGATTTTGAGATAATGGCTCCCGTGGGGAGCTGGGAGTCGCTGGCGGCCGCCCTGCAGGCGGGTGCCGATGCCGTATATTTCGGCATCGAGGGACTCAATATGCGTTCGCGGTCGAGCGCCAACTTCACGGCCGACGATATGGACGAGATAGTGCGCCGCTGCGGAGAGAAGGGGGTGAAGACCTACCTGACCGTCAACACGGTGATCTACGACAACGACATGGATCTGCTGCATAAGATAATCGACCGTGCGAAGGCTGCCGGGATTTCGGCCATCATTGCCTCAGACATGGCGGCGATACTCTACGCGCGGCAGATAGGACAGGAGGTGCATATCTCCACTCAGGTCAATGTCACCAACATAGAGGCCGTGCGCTTCTACTCGCAGTTTGCCGACGTGATGGTGCTGGCCCGTGAGCTCAACCTCGACCAGGTGAAGGCCATACACGAGGCCATCGAGAAGGAAGGCCTCAAGGGCCCGAACGGAGAGCCGGTAAGGCTGGAGATGTTCTGCCACGGCGCACTCTGCATGGCTGTAAGCGGCAAGTGCTATCTCTCACTGCATCAGATGAACTCGGCGGCCAACCGGGGCGCGTGCACCCAGATATGCCGGAGATCGTATACTGTCACCGACAAGGAGACCGGCGACCAGCTTGAGGTGGACAACCAATACATAATGAGTCCGAAAGACCTGAAGACCATCCATTTCCTCAACAGGATGGTGGATGCGGGAGTGCGTGTCTTCAAGATAGAGGGACGCGCAAGGGGTCCGGAATACGTGAAGGAAGTAGTGGAATGCTACTCCGAAGCGTTGGAGGCCATCTGTGACGGCGGCTTCACCGACGAAAAGCTCGAAGGCTGGGAAGCGCGCCTCGCGAAGGTATTCAACCGCGGCTACTGGGACGGCTACTACTTAGGCCAGCGCCTCGGGGAATGGAGCGGCAAGTATGGCAGCAGCAGCACGCGGGTGAAGGAATACATAGCGAAGGGAGTGAGATACTACGACCGTCTGGGCGTAGGCGAGTTCCAGATGGAGAGCGGCGTGCTCAAGCCGGGCGACGAAGTAGTAGTCACTGGCCCGACCACCGGCGCGCTGATCTTCAAGGTAGAGGAGCTGAGGCTTACCACCGACCCTGTGGCGGAGGTCAGGAAGGGCGACAGGTTCTCCCTTCCCGTGCCGGAGAAGATACGAGCCTCCGACAGGATGTATCTCTGGAGGGAGAAATAGTTTAAGGGGTTTAGAGGGTTTAGAGGGTTTAGGGGGTTTAGGGGGTTTAGGAAGTTTACACCCATAAACCATTTAAACCTCCTAAACCATTTAAACCTTCTAAACCATTTAAACATTAGATTGTTGTAATGGTGATGAATTATAAAAACATATGACTATGAAAGCAATCAATCAGCTCGCAGTAGGCGCCGCCCTTCTCTTCGGCGCAGCCGCCATCTCCTCCTGCTCTGAGGACAAAAACGAATTTCTCGGCACATGGACCTCTTCCGCTCCTGAGACAGTGGTACCGGCCATAGAGGGTTCGACTTCCGCGACAGCGGTGACCACCTTCGAATTCAGCCAGGGTTCCGACAAGAGCAACGGTCCAGTGAAGATGACCACAGACTATGTGATCACAGCACCTGATTCCGTAGGCAATGCCATCAATTATACCGTCAAGGCCTCTGTAGAGGGTAAATGGACACGTGAGGACAAGGATAACGACGACTATTTCATCTCGTTTGACCAGAACACGCTTGACGTGGCAGCGGTAGACGGTCCTGACGGACTTGGCGCCGTGACCTCCACCTTCCTTGGCAGCCTCTCGCAGTATTCCAAGATCGATGATGTGGAAGTGACGAAAGACGGCACCGTACTGAGCTTCGAGCTCAACGGCCCGGACCGCAAGGTATCCTTCACAAAGAAGTGAGTCTTAATTCTTGAATCTTAGGCCTTGAGATATTTAAAGCCGAATCCCACGCGAGGGATTCGGCTTTTTCAGTTAACTTATTTATGTCTGCGCGGGGCGGTTGGGAAACCGCCCTCCCATAATCAATACTTGGGCTGGATCTGGTGGAAGACGGGGCTCATCGTGAAAGAGAAGGTGTAGGCGCCGTAGGGGAGCATGTAGTCCTTCAAGGGTAGAGCTCCCCAGCTGTTGACGCAGCCAAGTCCCATCTGCGTCTTGTCGATGCAGACGTTGGTGATGTCTGCCTTCTTCACGAGCGAACCGTGGCTCTGCTTCTTCTCAGGATAGTCGTCGAGACTGTCGATGGTGTAGTTGAGGGCGGAAATGGAGAAGGGATCCTGCGCCGTGAACTCCAGACCGTTACCCGCGGCGTTGAGCTGCTTCCAGTAGCGCACGTCGGTCTTCGTGCCGGTCTCCTGCGGACGGATGTAGGGATAATACTGGTCGGCTACCTTCTGATTGTATACGCCGAGGAATGTGGAGTGGTTGCGGTCGGAATAGTTCTCTATCGGTCCGCGACCATAATACTCTATGGCGTCGAACTCCTCCGGCATCTGCATCTGCATGCCGAAGCGGAACATATTGCTTACCTCGGCGCCCGGCGTCGGGGTAAAGCTCTCGCTTACCGATACCTCTCCCTTATCGTCGACTACATAGGCCATGAGGAGCGACCCCTTCACCTGAGGCATGTCGTAGGCCGCATCTACATATACCTTTCCTCCGTCTTCCCTGAAACTGAAGGAAGTGAGCTTCATCTCGGGCTTGCGCCAGGCCTCGTATTTGCGCTGGAGTCCGGCGCCGAAGTCGTTGTCGGTCGGTGCGCGCCAGAAGTTGGGGGCAAGCTGCCCCCCCTCGGCAAGAAGCGACATGCCGTCTACCTCATATCGGGTCATGAAACCGGTATGGCGGTTGAACTCAATCATGAAATCCTGTCCCTCCACCTTAAGGAAATCGACATGACTGTCTTTCACCTCCGGAGCCACAGTCACAGCATTGGGATTGGCGGCTACGCCTCCGGCGCGCTCGCCCGGAGCCATCAGGACTTCAAGCTGGTCGCGGGCCACGGTGTAGTCTGCGGGCAGGAGTCCGTCGGTCTCCTTCAGGGTATAGCTTACGTTGAGGAGCCACTCGCCCTTGTCGGAGATATCGCCGTAAGGGATAGCGATCTGCTCTGTGGCACCGGGAGCCACGTTGAGCTCGGCGACGCGTCCCGAGCGCACCGGAAGGCCGTCGTGGAGCAGCGTCCAGTCGAGATTCAGGTCGGAGAGGTCGCGGAAGAAGTTCTCGTTGTAGACGTTTACCTTTCCGGCCTTTATGTCGGCGGGAGTGGTCCAGACGTTCTGGTAGTAGTAGCGCACCTCGTCGGCGTGCGGATTGGGCACACGGTCGGGGCTTACCACGCCGTTGCAGTTGAAGTTGTTGTCGCTGGCGTCGTAGGGATTGTAGTCGCCGCCATAGGTGAAGTATTCCACTCCGTTCTCATCCTTGGCGCGTAGACCCTGGTCGACGAAATCCCATATGAAACCTCCCTGGAGGTTGGGATACTTCCTGATGAGGTCCCAGTATTCCTTGAAGCCACCCATCGAATTGCCCATAGCGTGGGCGTATTCGCACTGGATGAGAGGTTTGGGAGCGTTTTCCCTGCCCCATGCCTCCATGCCTTCATAGCCGTAATACATCGGGCAGAAGATGTCGGTCTTTCCGTCTTTGCGGGCCTGCTCATACTGAGTGGCGCGCGAGGGATCGAATGCCTTCACCCAGTCGTAGGCATCCTCGAAATTAGGGCCGTAGCCGGCCTCGTTGCCGAGGCTCCAGAAGATTACGGAAGGATGGTTGAAGTTGCGGATCACGTTGCGCTGGTTGCGCTCCTGATGGGCTTTGTGGAATGCCGGATTCTTGGCAAGTGTCTTCTCCTTGTAGCCCATGCCGTGGCTCTCCACGTTGGCCTCGGCCACTACATAAAGGCCGTAGCGGTCGCAGAGCTCATACCAGAGTTCATCGTCGGGATAGTGGCAGGTGCGCACGGCGTTCATGTTGAGCTTCTTCATGAGCTGGATGTCTTCGATCATGCGCTCGGGGCTCATCACGTAGCCTCCGTCGGGGTCGAGCTCATGGCGGTCGGCACCCTTGAAGAGCACGGGCTTGCCGTTAACGAGAATCTGATTGCCCGCCAGTTCGATCTTGCGGAAACCGACGCTGACAGGTATCACCTCGTCGTTGCCGTCCATGGTGGCGGTAAGGGTATAGAGATACGGAGTCTCGGCCGTCCACTTGTTGGGATTGGCCACATTCATCGAAGCCTTGCCAGACTTGGACACCTTTTGGGTAGCCACCGTGTTTCCCTCGGCGTCGGTCAGCGTAAGGGTTACGGGCTTGTTGGCGGTGAGCGTGAGGTCGATGTCGAGCACGCCGTCGGTATAGTTGTCGGTCAGGTCGGGAGTGACGCGGATGTCGGCGATGCGGTTCTTATCGCGGGCGAAGAGATAGCAGTCGCGTCCCACTCCCGAGAGGCGCCAGAAATCCTGGTCTTCAAGATAGCTGCCGTCGCACCAGCGGAACACCTGAAAACAGATGAGGTTTTCCTTGCCGGGAATAAGGTAGGGAGTTAGGTTGAACTCAGCCTCGAGCTTGCTGTCTTCGCTGTAGCCTACATATTTGCCGTTGACCCAGAGATAGATGTTGGATGTTACGGAACCGAAGTGTGCGAATATCTCCTTCCCCTTCCATGAGGCGGGCACGAGTATCTCGCGGCGGTAAGTGCCGACATGGTTTTCCTGGTCGGGCACGTTTGGAGGATCGTTGCGGAAGAAACGGTCCCAGGCGTAGGGAGTGTTGGTGTAGAGAGGGTCGCCGTAGCCGTTAAGTTCCCAGCATCCGGGCACCTTTATCGTGTCCCAGCCCTTGTCGTTGAAGTCTTTCTTCCAGAAATCGGTAGGACGCGAAGAGGCGTCGTTGACCCAGTTGAATTTCCAGTCGCCGTTGAGTGAAAGGTAGTTGGCCGAGCTCTGTCGGTCGGTTTTTGAAGAGCCGTGCTCTCCTTTCCGGAAGGCGAAAGCCTCGGAGCGCATGGGAGCGCGATTTACGGCGTTCACCTCGGGGTCGAGCCATTCCTTGAAGGTCTGGGCGTAGAGAGGAGCTGCGAAGGCGGCTATCGCACCTGCCAATATAATTTTTTTCATGATATTTAGGATTAAATAAAAAAGACAACGGGAAACGTGATGCCTCACGTCTCCGCGTCGTGTATGATATCATATATGAGATTCGGAATGCTCACAGAGCGGCATCAGACGGTAAGGATCTCCTTCTCTTTGGCGGCGAAGATGTCGTCGATCTGCTTGAGGTATTTGTCGTGGAGTTTCTGCACTTTAGCTTCAGCGTCCTTCTCCATGTCTTCGCTTAGGCCCTGCTTGATTTCCTTCTTAAGGCCGTCGATGGCTTCGCGGCGCGCGTTGCGCACCGACACCTTGGCTGTTTCGGCCTCAGCCTTGCACTGCTTCACGAGCTGCTTACGGCGGTCTTCAGTCAACGGGGGAATGCCGAGACGTATCACCTCGCCGTTGTTTTCAGGCATGATGCCGAGGTCGGAGTCGATGATGGCCTTTTCTATGACGCGGAACATACCCTTCTCCCAGGGAGTGATGGCGATGGTGCGTGCGTCGGGCACTGAGACGTTGGCCACGTTGGAGATCGGGGCCTGGCTGCCGTAGTAGTCTACGCGGATTCCGTCGAGGAGTTTGGCAGATGCCTTGCCTGCGCGGATGCGGGCGAGGGTCTCTTCCAGATAGTCGGCGGCGAGCTCCATCGACTCCTGGGCATTGTCGAGATATTCTTTTACTTCCATGCTTTATATATTTTATTGATTATCCAATTGTTTGGTGCTCTTAAGGACATCCGTATGACACCTGATTATGCATTATGGATTATGCATTATGAATTCAGTAGACGAGTGTGCCCACGTTGTCGCCCTGCATCATCTTGAGGAGATTGCCTTCCTTGTCCATGTTGAAGACGTAGATGGGCATGCCGTTTTCCTTGCAGAGGGCGGTGGCGGTGAGGTCCATCACCTTGAGGCCCATTGAAATGACTGCGTCGTAGGTGATCTTGTCGAATTTGGTGGCTTTCGGATCCTTTTCGGGATCAGCGGTGTAGACGCCGTCGACGCGTGTGCCCTTCAGCATTACGTCGGCCTCAATCTCAATGGCGCGGAGTGCGGAGCCGGTGTCGGTAGTGAAGAAAGGCTGACCCGTACCGCAGCTCATGATGGCCACTTTCCCCTGCTTCATGGCGTCGATAGCCTCCCATTTGCTGTAGGGCTTCCCGATCGGAAACATATTGATGGCTGTGAATACCTGTGCCGGCTGCCCTGCAGACTCGAGGGCTGAGGAAAGGGCCAGTGAGTTGATCACCGTAGCGAGCATTCCCATCTGGTCTCCCTTGACGCGGTCGAAACCCTTGGATGCCCCCGATAGGCCTCGGAAGATGTTGCCCCCTCCGATTACGATGCCCACCTCCACTCCGGCCTGGGCTATCTCCTTAATCTGGCGGGCATAAGCCTCCAGACGGTCACGATCGATTCCATATCCCTGAGCTCCCATGAGAGATTCTCCGGAGAGCTTTAGAAGTATTCTTTTATATTCCATGTAAGATTCAAATTTTTCGGTTTTCACAAAGTTATTAAAAATTTCGCATCCACCCAAATGAACTATGAATTTTTTTTATTAACTTTGCATAAAAACATCCGGACATGTCGATATAAAGAGACATATCCCTTTATACCTTCAATTATATGACACAGTTAACGATCAATATCGAGGACAAATCAATACTTCCTCACTTAAAGAAAATACTCAACGCCCTGGAAGGAGTTTCTATAGCAAAGTCGGTTAAGAAGAAAAAATGTGGGTTAGACGAAGCGCTGGAAGATATCGAGGCCGGAAGAGTGACTTACTATGAATCTGCAGAAGATATGTTCAAGAAGCTTGGTATATGAAATATAGAATAGGTACTACCAAGCATTTTGATAGGTCTGTAAAGAAATGCAAGAAACGTGGACTGAATATGAATCTATTGCAAGATATTATCCTGCAATTAGAAACCAATGGAACTGTAGACAAAAAATATAAGCCACATAAGCTTGTCGGAAAACATATTGGTAAATGGGAATGTCATATTCAGCCCGATTGGCTCTTGGTATGGGAACAGAATGACTATGAATTAATTCTCCTTATGGTTGATACAGGTACTCATTCTGACATTTTCGGATAAAATCATCTTTATAGGATTCCATCAATTAATCTACAATCATGAAACTTAGGAAACAAGTCTTATGCATCATGGGCTGTGGTGCGCTATGGGCATCCGCGGCTACCCTCAGCAGTCCTGACGGACGCCTCGTGCTGACCACATCGCTTTCACCGGAAGGACAGCCCCAATACTCGGTGACCTACGACGGACTGCCGATCCTACTCGATTCGCCGCTCGGATTTCTCTCAAACATCGGAGATTTCTCCAAAGGCCTAACCCTGACGGGAGAGAAGACAGGAAGGACAGACAAATCGTTTGACCAGGCCAAAATCAAGAAAAGCCATATCGACTGGCACGCCAACACGCTGACGGAGAGCTATACGGCCGGAAAGCACCGCGATATGAGCATCGAATGGCAGGTGGGCAACAACGACCTCGCATTCCGCTACGTAATCCCCGTGGAGGGAGACACACGCAGCATCATAATAGAAAAGGAGGCGTCCGGATTCCGTTTCCCCGACTTCACCACTACTTTCCTGACCCCGCAGAGCGACGCGATGATCGGCTGGAAACGCACCAAACCCTCATATGAGGAAAACTATAAGGCCGATGCCCCGCTCAGCGAACGCTCGCAATATGGCCACGGTTTCACTTTCCCGGCCCTTTTCCATGTCGGCGACAACGGCTGGGCGCTCCTGACTGAAACGGGTGTAGACGGATATTTCTGCGGCAGCCGCCTGGGTGACTATAACGACGGCGTGTTCGCCATAGAATACCCGATGGCGGAGGAAAACAACGGCAACGGCTCCGCAGCTCCGGCCATAAGCCTCCCGGGAAAAACTCCTTGGCGCACCATCACCGTAGGCAAGACACTCAAACCGATTGTAGAGACTACCATACCGTGGAATCTCGTAGAGCCGCTCTATGAATCAGACTTCGAAGTGAAGCCGGGACGCGGCACATGGAGTTGGATACTATGGCAAGACAACTCGATCAACTACGATGACCAGATCAAATATATCGATTTCGCTGCCGATATGGGGTATGAGAACGTACTGATCGACAACTGGTGGGACAATAACATAGGCAAGGAAGGGATAGCCCGACTGGCCAAATACGCGCAGTCGAAAGGCGTCAACCTTCTCATATGGTACTCATCGTCGGGATGGTGGAACGACATTGAGCAGGGTCCGGTCAATAGAATGTCGCGTCCTATCCCGCGCAAGGAGGAGATGAAATGGCTCGAGAGCCTCGGCATAAAGGGAATAAAGGTGGATTTCTTCGGCGGCGACAAGCAGGAGACGATGCGCCTCTATGAAGACATACTGAGCGATGCCAACGACCATGGCATAAGCGTAATCTTCCACGGCTGCACCATGCCGAGAGGATGGGAACGGATGTATCCCAACTATGTAGGCAGCGAAGCAGTCCTGGCATCAGAAAATCTTGTGTTCAGCCAGGATTTCTGCGACATGGAGGATTTCAACGCCACGCTCCACCCCTTCATACGCAACGCGGCGGGAGTGATGGAATACGGAGGCACCGTGCTCAACAAACGCCTTAACCGCAAGAACGACGGAGGATCCACACGACGCACCTCCGATGCCTTCCAGCTGGCCACCTCCATACTCTTCCAGAATCCTGTGCAGAACTTCGCCCTCGCCCCCAACAACCTGACAGACGCCCCGGCCGACGCCATCGCATTCATGAAAGCGGTGCCTACGACGTGGGACGACACAGTATTCATCGACGGCTATCCTGGCAGGTATGTAGTGCTGGCGCGCAAGAGCACTGACGGGAAATGGTATATCGCAGGCGTATCGGCAGAGGAAAAGCCGCTTAAGCTGACCCTCGACCTCCCGATGCTCACGAAAGGACAGGAAGTGACCCTCTACTCCGAAGACGGCAAGGGGCCGCTAAAGGCGAAGAGCCTTAAAGTGAAGGATCCGGCTAAAGTGCAGGTAAGCCTCTCGAAAAGAGACGGCTTCGTGATCACAGCGGAATGATCCAGCACCAAAACTAAAAGCCCTTAGAAACCAAAAGCCTCTAAAAACAAAGGCATCAAAGACCGTAAAGTCTTTGGAGCCTTTGTTTTATTGCGTAGCCAATTATGAATTATGCATTATGACTTGCTTTAGCTTGAGCGTAGCTAATTATGCATTGATATAAGTTATGCATTACCACTTATCTTGCAATCAGAATAGTACTTGCGTATGGAGCCAGCTGCAGAATATTGTCGGTATTTCCTTCTCTTTCGCCGGAGAGAGGATTCCAGAATTCAATATCGGTTCTCTCGGTGCGTAAGCTGAGCGGAGCTGAATAAGGCTTGCCACTATGGTTGTAGACGAAGTAGATGTCGGCATCCTCAGTCTGCCGATGATTGAAATAGACTTTGCTGTCCGGCTCATCGTCGCTTTGGATTCTGATATCTGGAGAAAGGCCTGATTTTGTCAGCGCATCAGCTATCTCCTCCCCTTTATCACAGCGCACTATGATCATACCACGATCCTTTAAAGTTTCAAACATCTCTTCCGCTTCCTCTGAAATGTCAGAACGTGCCTGCACGGCAAGAATCCGATATTCAGGCGAAAACTCCCGGTCATTCTCCATCCAATGCTTCAGTGAGGCTGGGGTGCAGACATCGAAAAGATATCCTTCGGGAATCTCGGGAAGCTTGAATGCCATGGTCTTGGCAGGAAGGTCGCTGCCTATGTAGACGAGAATATCTACCACCGGCTTTCCGGTCTGCATCATCTGCGAGCAACGCGCTTGATATTCCCAGAAGTGTTCCCGGCTTTTGTCCCATGCGGGATTGTGCCTATGGAAGATGTAGGGATGGGCGCTTGCATCGTCGTCATATTTGCGGTCGGGCCATGGCTGATAGGATGAAGCGCACACCACAAACTCATTTATGCCTTTGCAGTATGCAAGGTTTGCTATCCTTAGCAGCTTATGCCATCCGCGTTCCTTCCATATAGAGTCGCTTTCATTCTCAGGGAAGAAATAAGGGGAATCTGTGAACGCCTCTCCCGAGGCTATTCTTTTTCCATAGAGATGGGCAGCCGATGCAGCATCCAGACAGTCGTAGTTGCCGTTTTCCTGATAGCCCCAGAACTCTCCCTGAGGTTTGGCTACCATGCCACGTGACGCTATGTTGTCGTTGGTGCTTCCGAGCATGGCCTGGGATGTCAACGTCACCCCGTCGCGTCTGCAAAGGGAATCGAGGGTGCCGTAAAACTGTTCCCTTATGAGCTCGCTTAAGGTAAGCCTGAAGTCTCTGAGGAAATTCTCCGTGGCTTCCCGGTTGTCGACGATATATCCTCCGAGTGCAGGAATCCATTTGCTGATGTCGTAGCCTCGCAGCCTGCTGAAATGCGCCGGCATCTCCGATGTCCAGTTTGCTATCCCTGCTTCATGGCTGTCGATCTGCATTCCCTTCGGTTTGCATCCTATGGAGGAAAGAGTATCGTGGATGGTCTTGAAATAACTGTTGTAATGGAGCTCGGCCGCTTTCGCGCTCAATATGTCGGCTTCGGGCCATGTCTTGGCCGTGAGGGTATCGCCATTCCAGACTATGCGCGAGCGTCCATGCTTTGCATGTCCTCCGGTAGGGGCATATCCGATTGTCGCTTTTCCGGCAAAGGGCTTGAAATCAGACTTAATGTCTACAAGGCATTCCGATGGCAGTTCGCTGCGCAGGCCGCTCTTGTTTTCCCAGTTGTCGGTCATGTCGTAGCTCATCAGACGTACGTTTTCCAAGTATAGATTGTTGTGCTTCTCAGAATCTCCTTGCCAGTCGTGGATGTTCAGTCGGAAGTAGCGGGAGGTCACAGGAGGGAAGTTGATGGTTCGCTGCGCGCTCTTATGCCCTATTATGTCTTCTATGCCGCGCAGTTCTGTCACTGTAGTCCAGTTGATGCCGTCTTCGCTGCATTGCAGTTCGCCCAGAGGAGGAAACAGGATATATCCCGCACCGAAGTAATCCTTCTGCGGTTTGCCGGGAATGTTCATGGAGCCATAAGCCCCTTTCCCTCTTGGCTTGGAAGTGTAGCTTATGGTGCGTATCTCCTTAGGCGTCTGAAGGTCGGCCACGATCTGAAGCGGTTTGTTGTCAAGGATGGTGACGCGCTCCTTAAGGATGAGGGTGTCTATGAAGGAATCGTCCGAGGGCCGGGGGATGGTGATTTCCGTCAAAGGCTTGAATCCATTAGGCGCTTTATCTCCCGGACGGAGCGTTATGATCTTTTGCATTCCGTCTTCAGCTGAGATCCATGGTCCGCCCGCCACATAGCCATTGGTGGAAGCGACATCGAATGTCAGTCCGAGTTCTTTTGCCTTTACAGCGGCATATTTCATCATCTCCCACCATTCAGGCGATAGAGCCGGGCATGCCCCTTCCTGGCTGCCATGCGTCTGATCGTAGAAGACCACCCCGCCTATCCCGGCATCCTTGAATGCACGGAGGTCGGCGTCGATACCCTCCCTTGTAGTCTCGGTCTCTCCGTGAAACCACCAGAGTTTCGTACGGGCCTCTTGAGTTGGGGCGACAAATGAATCCCAAAGGCTGTCGGCCCTGGCGCTCCATATGGCTGAAGCCATGAGGAGAGAGATGGATGTCAGGCGTTTTCGTGTTGTCATGACTCAAGTCTTAAAAAAAGTTGAGACCCGCGCCTCGGGGGAGGCAACGGGTCTCGGGGGATAGGATGGATTTGGGGAGTAGCCCATAGCAGAGTCGAACTGCTCTTTAGAGAATGAAAATCTCTCGTCCTAACCGATAGACGAATGGGCCATCATTCAGCCGGCCGAAATATTACTTTGCGGCAGCTGTAAGCTTGTTGATGTGAATCTGAAGGCCGCTGCAGAGGTTAGCTGCTTTGTTCTTCGAGATCACGTTCTTGCGACCAAGACGCTGGAGAAGTGCGCTTACCTTGTTGTAAGCAGCCTGAGCTTCTGCTGCATCTTCCATCTTGCGGACCTTGCGCACGGCGTTGCGTGCTGTCTTAGCCCAGTAACGGTTCTCGAGTCTACGCTTCTCAGCCTGACGGATTCTTTTAAGTGATGACTTATGATTTGCCATTTCTGTAATTTCTGCTTTTATTGTTATTAGTAGCCCATAGCAGAGTCGAACTGCTCTTTAGAGAATGAAAATCTCTCGTCCTAACCGATAGACGAATGGGCCTCCTTTCGCAACAGCCTTTCCCGCTTGCAAGCGGCGTGGGGGCTTTTTGCGAGTGCAAAGTTAATGCTCTTTTTTGAATTGACCAAATTTTTCAGCGTTTTTTTGCACTTTCCGGATTAATTTTCTTATCTTTGCAGTGAAAAAGACCGATTTCAGGGGCTTGGAGCCCTTGTCAGCCCCCTCTTTAAGGTCTTTAAGTGCCTTGTTGCCGCAACAGCACTGAAGGCACTTGACGACATTCTAACCCTTAAAACCGCCCACTCATGGAAATCTACATCAAGAATCAAGACAGATACGTAGAGTCGCACGGAGGCTGCTCTCCCCTCTCGCTCATCGAAGACGGCGCTGTGGCTCTCCCCTTCCGCCCCATCTGCTGCCGCGTCAACAACAAGACCGAAGACCTTCGCTTCCCCATCTTCGCTCCGAAGCAGGTGGAGTATTTCTCCGACCTCTCCGAGTCCGGACGCCGCGTATATACGCGCGCGCTCTGCTTTATGCTCTATAAGGCCGTAAGCGAGATGATGCCCGGCATTCAGCTGCGCATCGAGCACAGCATATTCCGAGGATACTTCTGCCGCATATTCGAGGTAGGCAGTTCGGAGCCATACATACTGAAGCCGGAGCAGATCATGGCGCTTCAGGCACGCATGAAGGAACTCGCCGACGCCGACCTCCCCTTCCAGCGCCACGAACGCCTCACCTCCGACCTCCTGCCGAAACTTCGGGAGCAGAACCTCTTCAGCAAGGTGCTTCTCTTTGAGACCACCGGACAGCTGTATACCGTCTACTATACCCTCGACGGACTTGCCGACAGCTACTACGGCGCGCTCCCGCCCTCTACGGGCTATGCGCCCGTCTTCGGTCTGCATCCCTATGCCGACGGCTTCATACTCATGGGCCGCGACCCTAAGGAGCCCGAGCATGCCCTCCTGCCGGAAAGGCAGACAAAGATGTTCAAGGCCTTCACCGACTACATGCACTTCAACGAAGTGGTGAAGGTGCGCACCGTAGGGGAGCTCAACATGTCGGTGCGAAGCCGCGCCGTACGCGACCTCATCAATGTAGCCGAAGCCATGCATGAGCGTCAGATCGGGCGTATAGCCGACGAGATCGTAGCGAAGGGTGCGAAAATCGTGCTCCTGGCCGGTCCGTCGTCTTCCGGAAAGACCACTACCTGCAAGCGGCTGGCCGTGCAGCTTATGACGTCGCTCGTAACGCCCAAGATGATCTCGCTCGACGACTATTTCGTAGACCGCGACAACACACCACGCGACGAAACCGGCGACTATGACTTCGAGCATCTCCACGCGCTCGACCTCGAGCGCCTTAACTCCGACCTTTCACGCCTGCTGGCAGGAGAGACCGTCAACCTGCCTACCTACAGTTTTGAGTTCGGCAAACGCATAGAGAAGGAAAAGCCCCTGCATCTCGAGCCGACCGACGTCCTTATAATGGAAGGCATCCACGGCCTCAATCCCGACCTCATACCGGCCATTGACGCCTCATCGGTCTTCAAGGTGTATGTGTCGGCCCTCACCACCCTCTCCATCGACGACCACAACTGGATATCCCCCAACGACAACCGCCTGCTGCGCCGCATAGTGCGCGACTACCGCTACCGCCACATATCGGCCTATGAGACCATACGCCGCTGGCCGTCGGTGCGCCGCGGAGAGGAGAGATGGATATTCCCCTTCCAGGAAAACGCCGACGCCACGTTCAACTCATCGCTTCTTTTCGAACTCGGAGTGATGAAGGAATATGCCGAGCCCATCCTCAGGCAGGTGCCACACAATGTGCCGGAATACGCCAACGCCTATCGTCTGCTGCGCTTCCTTGAATATTTCGACCCCATTCCGGTCGACCAGATACCTCCGACATCGCTGCTGCGCGAATTCCTCGGAGGATCCTCGTTCCATTATTGAGGAAGGTTTAAGGTGTTTAGGTAGTTTAAATGGTTTATTTATAAGATCCATGAATTTGAGATATATCGCATTGGGGATGGGATTATGGGCTTTAGCGGCCGGGGCGAAGGATGTAGACGTGATGGATTTCGGAGCGAAGGGCGACGGCCATGCCGACGACGCCGTGGCGATTCAGAAGGCCATCGACGCCTGCTCCTCAACGGGAGGAGGCACTGTGCTGTTTCCCTCCGGACATACCTTCCTCTCCGGACCTCTTCATCTGAAATCCGACATCGACCTGCACATGCAGCCCAACGCCACCCTGCTCGCCAACCCTGACGAGTCCATATATAAGGAGTCGGCTTTCCGCGCCAACGAAGGGGAAGGAATGATGTGGCTGTCGGGCAGCGACCTGAAAAACGTGTCGATCTCCGGCACCGGACGCATCGACGGCAACGCCGTGGCCTTCATGGGTGCGGAGCTCGACGATTCCTATGAATTGAAGCCCGTCACGACTTTCGATCCCAGGCCGCATGTGCTGACTCTGTTCGGCTGCGAGAATGTGCGCATTTCAGACGTGACCATAGCCAACTCGGCATATTGG
This sequence comes from uncultured Porphyromonadaceae bacterium, assembly GCA_947175295.1. Taxonomy (GTDB): domain Bacteria; phylum Bacteroidota; class Bacteroidia; order Bacteroidales; family Muribaculaceae; genus Lepagella. The sequence goes on along the minus strand of CAMWMK010000007.1, from coordinate 42,330 downwards.
ACGGTCCACCTCGTAGGATGCCATGACGTGGCCATATCCGGCATCTCACTGCTCAACAACCTCAAGGTGCGCAACGGCGACGGCATAGACATCGACCACTCCCACAAGGTGCGCATTTCCGACTGCTACATCGAGAGCGGCGACGACTGCATCTGCCTCAAGAACCGTCGGGAATTCGAGGAATACGGTCCATGCTACGACATTACGGTCAGCAACTGCATCATGACCTCGCGCAGCTGCGCCGTAAAGATAGGGTCGGAAAATATGGACCGCATCTCGCATGTCGCTTTCGACAACTGCATCATCCGCGATTCCAACCGGGGCATCGGCATCCAGAACCGCGACGAGGGAAGCGTGGAGAATGTGACGTTTTCCAACATCATCCTCGACTGCCACCTCTTCTCGGAAGTATGGTGGGGACAGTCTGAACCGATCTACATCACATCCTATCCGCGGGCTGTGGGCAACCATAAGGACGCCGGCTGGCGTTTCCCGAAAGGAGCTGTCAAGGGAGCGTGCGGACCGGTGAAGGACATACGGTTCACCAACATATTCGCGACTTCGGAAAACGGCATCTTCATCGGTTGCGACACTCCGGGCAAGATCCGCGACATACTTCTCGACAATGTCCGCATCGACCTCGTCGACGTCACTCCCTGGCAGAAGGGAGTCTACGACCGCCGTCCCTGCGACGGCGAGGGATGGCTGCGCGGCCACACCTTCGGCATCTACAACGAGAACGCCCTTGATGTCCGCGTCCGCGACCTCGACGTGCGCCTCATCTCCTTCCCGAAGGAACTCTACGGAGGCGACAGCAACCAATGACGCAAAAAAGGGGAGCCGGCCATCACGGCTGGCTCCCCTCAGAGTGTGTATTATAATGAAATGGATTGCTGTCGAAGTTATTTAGGGAGTTCAATCTGCACTGCGAACTGCTGCTGGCCGAAACCACCAACTCCATTGATGTAGTATACTGGAGAAAGCACGGCATATCCCGGTTCATACCACATGTCGTACTCACCTGTATAGTCGCTGCTTCCTCCAAAAGCTGTCCATGAGTAAGCACCGATTGCCTGACCATCGACTCCTTCATAGTTAAGACCTGTGGAATAGGAATTGAATGAGAGCTTTCCGTCGGCATTTTCCCAGAATTCAACGTAAGAGGGACCCGTAGAAGCAATCCAATCCTCCCAAGAAGCAGGACCGATGGTTGTATAGTATTCCTTATAGGGATTCATCACGCGGTAACGCTCGAATCCTTCAGCCTTTAGGATCTCTACCTGGAACATATCTTCGGCATTGTCCATAACCCAGGCATCGATAAATCCACCTGTTCCGAGGCTGAACCATGTATAGCTGACAGGACAGTTGAGTGTAAGGGCCGATATACCGCTATAGCTCGTATCGCCAGAGAATTGCAGTTTTCCGGTGTAGGAATAGGGTGGTGTAGCGTTCTCAATCTTGATGACGATATCCGTACTATTACTGCCGGCGGCGAAAGTCACCTGAGAGGGGACGATGATGTCCGACGGACAGTTGGCATCAGGTGTGAAGGTGATGTCTACGGTCTCTTCGACTGCATTGACACTGCGTTGGAGTGGTATTACGATCTCGTTGGCTCCCGGAGAAAGGGTTTCATTGTAGGAAGAGCATTGGAACGATAATCCAGCATCCAGAGGAGCCTCATCCCAATACCCCTTGTCGGAGCAGGAGGAAAGGGTCGCTACCGCAATTACCGATGCGGCTACTGATATTTTTTTAAATACGTTCATTTCTGTCTTGATTTAAAGTTTTTTACTCAGCTATCGGAGTAGGAGCTGCGCCCTGCTCGTTGTTGGAGCCTATGGCGGAGTTGCTCTGCATTTCGGTCAGAGGTATCATGTAGATACGCACAGGGTCGTCGGCAGGAATATTGAAGACAAAAGCGGATTCATAGCCTCCACCTACGCGGTCTACCGGCTTTTTCAGGCGCTGGAGGTCATAGTATGCCAGACCCTCGCCCCAAAGCTCGATACGGCGCTGTTTCCATATCTCGTCCTGAATCTCAGTAGCGGAAGTGAGCCTGCAGTTATACTGAGGATTGCGGTAGGTCTGTATGAAGCTGTTGAGTGTAGCTACGCCGCCTGCCGTATTGCCCGACATCGCCTGAGCCTCGGCAAGGGTCAGATACATCTCCTCGATTCGCATCAAGGGGAGATCATTTAGATAGCACACACCGGTGAACATGCTCTGATACGTATCGAATTTCACATTTACATATGCAAGGTCTGATTCCTTTTCCACAAGGCTGTATAGCACGTCGGCATGCGCTGCGTCGAGGTTGGGACTGGTGCCGTTGGCGTCACACCACCAACCCTTACGCACGTCGGAATCCGGAATCGACTCAAAGAGCGCCTTATTGATCTTCCTGAATACAGCTACGCCTGAGTATCCGCCCTCATAGAAAGTCACTGCGTGACCCGGCCAGCAATGTAGGTTGCCCACTTCGCCAGATTCAATGTCTATGGCGAAGAGCCAGGAGCCGTCGCTTGCATCCCAGAAAGAAGGCTTCGACACCTGTGCGATTGAGTAGGGCGTGCACTTACTGTTTTGTATCACATACTCTGCGTCTGTGGCGGCATCCTGCCATTTATTCATCACGAGGTTGATGCGTGCGCGGATGCCCGTAGCGGTGGAAGCAGTCATGAACTGCTTCCCAAGACGGTCGGCAGGTGCGATGTGGCCTGTTGCCTTAAGCAGATCAATGGTCTTGTTGATATCGCTCAGTATTTGGTCATACACTTCCTGCACGGTAGCACGCGGAGCACCCTCTACAGCTGCCTGGTCGCTGTTGGCTTCTGTGATGATGGGCACGCAAGGCTTGTCCTGATTGCCGACGTACGTGAACTGATACATCTGCGCGAGGTTGAAATATGCCCATGCGCGGTAGCCCAACGCCTGTGCCATGTAGTACTGAAGGGTCTCATTGGTAGTCTCGGGATCTATGCTCTTGAGAATGGAGTTGCAGGAGTAGATCATGTTGTAGTTCGTGCCCCACATATAGCGTGTAGGCAGTGTGTTGTCTGTCCTGTCGCTGTAGTCCAGCGGTGAGGAAAACCAGTTGTAGCCGGTTCCGGGAGCGGGCATGTCGGCGGTTCTTGTGTCCATAAGGAGCATGCAGGAAGGCCATCCGAAATCGCTCTGATAACTTGTGTCATCCATGATTCCGCAAAATTGCTTCGTCATCATCGGAAGGCCATTGACACTTGCCTCCGCCATGGAGGGGTCGTTGGCTACCACTTCCTCTTTCTGATCCGACGTGATTGTGCCGCCCATCGGCTCTGTGTCAAGATCATTGCAGGAGCCCATGAAGGCCAGGGCTGCGATCGCCGGAAGAAATTTATATGTTGTCTTCATTTTTTCGCTTATTGAGATTAGAATTCAATTTTCAGGCCTCCCGATATGCAGCGCACTGCAGTGTAGGTGGAGGTTGTGGAAGAGGTAAAGCTCTGGCGGGGGTCAAGACCCTTGCGTGCGCTCCAGAGAGCCACATTGTCGGCCGATACATAGACCCTGAGTGCGTTAACACCGAATTTCTTGGTTGCGCTTGCCGGAATGGTGTAGCCGAGGGTGATGTTGTTCAGCGAGAGATAGTTGCTCGAGATCAGGCCTCTGTCTGTGTTATATCTTGTGAAGGTATAGCTGTCAGATGCGTCAAGGCGGGGCACATCGGTGTAGCGGTTGTCAGGAGTCCATGCGTTGAGGATGTCCTTATGCCAGTTATGGCCGTAGTCAGATGAATAGCCTGAGCCCATAAGCGACTGATAGCCTGAGTCGAAGATCTTGCCACCCACCTGATAGCTGAACGCTACCGAAAGATCGAAGCCATAGGCCGAGAGGTTGGTGCCGAAACCGCCGTAGATCTTCGGCATGAGGTTGCCTGAATCCTGACGGTCTTTGGAGTCATATGCGTCCTTGACATGATAGCTTCCGTCGATTCTGTTGCCGTCCTTGTAGTCCCAGCCCCAGTAAAGGGCTTTGCCTGTAGCGGGGTCTACGCCGGCATACTTCACGAGGTAGAGCTGATACATCGATTTGCCTTCGCGGTAGACGCGGTTGCCGCTGATCCATTCTCCGTTGAGTTCGGGAGAAAGATGGAGGATCTTGTTTTCAATCCATGTGCCGTTTAGGTTGATCGACCATTCGAGTTTGTCGGTCTTGATGGGAGTATAGTTCACTTCAAGTTCCATACCGTTGTTGCGCATCGAGCCGATATTCATCGGTATCGACGTATAGCCAAGCGAAGGAGACACCGGGCGGTTGTAGAGCATGTCGGATGTCTGGCGGTTGAAATACTCGAGCGTACCGGTCACCATACCGTTGAGGAACGCATAGTCAAAACCTACATTGAAGGAGTTGGATGTCTCCCAGGTCAGGTCGGGGTTGCCCTTGTAAGCCAGCACGCCGTCGCTCCAGCTTGTTGTGCCGCTGATTGAATATTGGTCAAGGTAAGCGTAGAGGTTGCCGATATTGTCGTTGCCCTGCTGGCCGAAGCTGGCGCGGAGCTTGAGCTGGTTGAGCCATGTGCGTGAGCTTTCCATGAAGTTCTCCTTTGCGATGTCCCAGGCTGCGGACACAGAGAAGAAGTTACCCCAGCGGTGTTTGGGAGCGAAGCGTGAGGAAGCGTCGCGGCGATACATGCCTGTAAGGAAGTAGCGGCTGTCGTAGTTGTAGTTGAGCTGGCCGAAAATACCGCGCGTAGAATACTGGTCTAAATATCCGTATGATCTGCGGCCATCATTGAAGAGAGTATTGTTGATGGCCCATGAGAAAGGATTGTAAAGGCCCTGGCCTGTGCCTTCAAGAAGTTCATAGCGGTAGCTGTAGCTTTCATAGCCTACCATCGCCTGGAAGTTATGTACGTCTCCGAAGGTATGCTGATAGTTGGCTATGCCTTGGAGAGTCACGCCAGACGTGCGTTCTGTCTGCTGGGTGGCGCTACCGCCCGTGGTGGTGAACTGGCCGTAAAGTCCGTTAAGGACCATATGGTAGCGTGTGTTGTCGAGGTTGTAGCCCAGGGTTCCTGTAAGGGTCAGGCCATCTATCGGGGTAAGCTGGAGATACCATTTCCCGTTGAAGATATCTTTAAGGAACTCGCGGGAATCGTAGATAAGCTGTCCGGCAGGGTTTGCCTGGGAGATGAACGGACGGGCGAACGGAGTCGACTTGGAATCACCGTAGTCGTAGATAGGCTTGCCGTAAGACTCGTCATATAGGATGTTGCCCTGTGCGTCACGCACATAAATCGGATAGATCGGCGCCATGTTGTTGGCGGCAAAGAAGGCGTTTCCGTTGCTGGATGAGGAATCTGAGTCCATATCGCGTGGATAGTCGCTCTTGGCATAGGCGTAGCTGAGGTTGGTGCCGAGTTTCAGCCAGTTGGTCACGTTGTAGTCCACGCTCAGACGTGTGGAGGCACGCTCGTAGCTTGAGTTCTTGATAGTGCCTTCATCTTTTGTATATGAACCGTTGAAATAGTAGTTGAACTTTTCGTTGGCACCCGATACACTGAGGTTGTATTCCTGACGCAGTCCGTTGCGGAATGTGGCGTCGGCCCAATCATCGGGAGTGAAGTAGTAGCCACCATACTGATAGCCGAGCGTTGCATTGGGGTTGATCTTACCATCCATGCCGATGAGGTATTCGCCATCGGGAACTGTATATACCTGATAGCCGAGTGAAGCAAGCATCTGGCTGTTGGCATAGGCATGCGCTCTTTCTGCATCGTAACCGAGGTTGTATAGAGCTGAGTTGCGCTGTGCGGCATAACTAAGCTCATAGTACTGTGCCGGACTCTTGATCACATCGTAGTTGGTCACTTCGCGGCTGTTGGCGCCCCAGCGTGCGTCGACTGTAACTTTTGTAGAGCCCATCTTGCCACGCTTCGTAGTGATGAGGATGACGCCGTTGGCGCCGCGAGCACCATAAAGTGCGGCTGCAGCTGCGTCCTTAAGTACTGTCATCGATTCTATATCGCTCGGGTTAAGCGCTGCGATGTCGCCGTCATACGGCACGCCGTCAAGTACATAAAGAGGGTTCATGTCAGCGTTGATAGAGCCTACACCGCGGATGCGTATCGTGGAGCCCGTACCAGGCTGGCCGTTGGAGTTAAGGGTCTGTACACCGGCCACCGCACCGTTGAGGGCGTTGGTGACGTTGGTCACCAGACGGTCTTCGATTGTCGAGGCGTTCACTACGGATGCCGCACCTGTGTATTCGGATTTCTTAGCGGTGCCGTAGGCCACTACCATGAGGTCGTCGAGTTGCTGGGAGTCACTGAGAAGACCGATCTTAAGGTCTTCGCCTACGGCTACTTCCTGTGTGTGCATTCCTACGTAGGAAATCACCAGCTTTGTAGCGTTGGCGGGGATGTTGTTCAGGATGAAGTTTCCGTCGAGGTCGGTCGATGTCCCGACTGTCGTTCCCTTCACCAAGACGGTTGCTCCGATCACAGGTTGATCATCGCTGACAGAGTAGACGTAGCCGCTTGCCGTGCGCTGTCCCAGCGCCGAAGCAATCACTGCCGTCAGTACTGCCATAAGTGATAGCAATCTTTTCATCTTTGATAATTTTAGTAAAAATATATGGTTTTGTTTTACCAAAGTCGGCAAAAGATCAGGATATCATCTGACAATCAGCCATATAGAAATATGAGTCTAAGCCGCAAGTAACAACGGCGCAATAAAAAAGAGCTGAAGTGATTGCCTCGCTTCAGCCCTTTTTGCCGACTTTCCCTTATTTTTTACTGCTCCGGTGCCCCCTGGGCACCGCACCCGACCGAAAACACGAGCCTGCCCCAATATAGAATCTGGGAAAGCCTGCGCAGGCAGTGTTTTCGGTTGAGTGCTGCTCCCACGGGGAGCAGAAGAGCGCTTAAAGCTTCTTTCTTCCTCCGATTAGATTCATGCTGAGGGCCCCGTCAGCGATTTTTTTTGCAATCTTATTCCCATATTGGCACATATCTCTGGAAAGGACTACTTTTCGGGTCTGATGCACTGCGGGCGCGATAATGAGCAGTCGTCCTTCGCAACATAAGTCAAAATCCCTACCGGATGGCTTGAATCTTTCCGGAAGGCCATTTTCCACTACCTTGATGATCCTGGCACCGGATTCAATACCCATATCTCTGATTTCCTTCTCTTTCGGATTATAGAACGGCGACACCAGCACTCCTTGTGCCCGTATCGTCTCTTCCCATTCCTTACGCATATCGCTTATCTCAGCCTCCGAAAAACTTCTGCTTACCCTTACATTGCTTATCATAGGATGACGCAAAAGAAAGAAATTGCCATATACCGTAAAATAGTCTCCGTCTATGCAAACATTCTGCAGACGGTTGAAAAATTCCGGATGTTCACGGCGCAAAGCATACCTCAGAGGATTATCCTCCACATATCGCTTGAATCTTTGCAGTGTTCCGGCTTTATAGACTATTTTGTCATTATAGCCAGGCAGAAAATAGGATATGTCTCCATACTCCGGAAATACGGCCTTTAGATTCTGAGTGCACTCTATCTCGAACTTGTTTATGATTTTTCCAAGGTGAACATCCGTTTTTTCCTTGACATAAAGCAGAAGATGGACGTGGTCGGGCATGATGCAATACCTCATGACATCTACCCATGAGAAATTGACATTGATGTTTCTTACAGCTGTCATAGCCTGTAGGCCGGCTTTTGTAGGCCTATATCTGGCTTTATAATCTATGCTTGTTTTCTTAGCTATGACATCCGATAACGGCCCTATCTGAGAATTGGAACGTAAAGTCACGAGATAGGAGCTTCGGGATGTGTAATCATGCCAGGTGGCTCTTTGAAGGTATCTGTCGGAGTTATTCATGATAATGCAAAATTAAGAAAACTTTTGATGGCGGCAAAAGATTGATTCGAATTTTTCCGGCGTATTTCAGAATAGCCTGTCGAGGAGGGCGACGGCCTCGCGCTTTTTTCGGTCTACTACCTTGCTGTAGATCTGAGTGGTCCTGATATCCGTATGCCCCACGAGCTTACTGATGGTGTAGAGGTCGGCTCCGGCTGTCAGCATCATTGTGGCGAATGTGTGCCGCGAGACGTGGAATGTGACTTTCTTGGTTACGCCTGCGGCTTTTGCCGTCTTTTCAAGCCTCCGAAGTGTGACTCCGTAAGAAGGAAATGTGAATACGTTCATATCCGGTGCCCCCTCTCGTGGCAATAGCGAACATGCCTGTTCCGATAGCGGTACTGTCACCCGGCGGCGTGTCTTCCTCATGAATATCACTATCTCTTTGCCTCCGGCAGTAGCGATGATGTTTTCCCATTTAAGCGCTACGACATCTGAATATCTCAACCCGCAAAAGCAGCAGAAAAGGAAAGCCGCCACATCATCGGCTGCGGCTATGTGGTCGGCCGAGACATCTATCATGCTTCTTACCTCCTCCGGAGCAAGGTATTCACGTGTGCTTTCCGGTTTCCTTATGCGTTCCGAGGCGGAGAGCATGCGTGAAGGATTGCTTGCGATCAGTTCAGCCCTGACGGCTTCGTTCAATACTATTGAAAGGGCATTCAGCAGTTCATATTGTGTAGGCTCTCCGATATGTTTTTTTGAATTCAGTGCCTTGGCGGAGCGCAGGTAATCGGCAAACCCGGCACAGAAAGATCGGTCGGTCTCTTGGAGCATCGCACCCGGACGGTATATCTCCAGATGCTTCATCAGGCGTCTCATCAACTGTATGCTCGATTTCGAGCGTATTCCTGTCTTCATATCGATTATACGCTTTATCCATTCTGTCATCAGTAGCGGTCTGCGGGGTGTCTTGATGTCGGCCTTTCCGTTGATCAGGGCAATTGTCCTGGAAGCCTTTATGGCATTGGCGGCCCGTAAAGCGGCAGCGTTCACCTCTCTGTCGGCAGTGTTTTTCTCCGGAATCAGGTAAAGCCGAAGAAACTCATAGCTTCTCTTCCCTTCATGGTAGGTATCCAGATACAGTGACCGGTTGCCGTTGGCGAGATTTTTCGTACGGAGCCTTACAGGTTCCTTCAGTTTTGACTTTTTTTTAGTTTTTTCCATAACATCAGATTTATTTCCAATAGTCAGATAAATTCACGTCATACTCTTTACTGATGGTCGGCCGAGTAACAAAATGGCAACATTTTTATCAAATCCTGAAATTTATTAAGAAATAATTTAAGATTTTTAAAGGAAAAATTGAAAAAAGTTTCTAAACTTAAAACCTTTTTAACTAAAATGTGTTTTTATGTTAAAGGATGTGCGGTGGAAACCGTGCCATTCTTATGTGTGTAGAGAGAATCAACAGGTAAAAAACATAAAAAAATTAACCATATTGTTTTTGAGAAAATCAATCAAACAACCAAAATAATACAGTATGAGAAAATTGTTTCTAATTTTGGTGACGCTGATGATGTGCAGCTGGACCGCTATGGCCCAGAACTCCACATATCACGGCACCGTTGTGGATGCGGAAACTAACGAACCGCTTATCGGAGCAACAGTAAGGCCAATCGGAGGAGGACAAGGCGTAGCCACCGATCTCGACGGCAATTTCACGCTTTCTGTTCCGCAGTATGTCACTCAAGCGGAATTTTCGTATGTAGGATATACACCTGCCACGGCAATACTCTCCGACAATATGACGGTCAGACTCACCACTACCTCCACTACGCTCGAAGATGTGATGGTGGTGGCATTCGGCACCACTACAAAAGAAGCATTCACCGGCTCCGCTTCTGTAGTTAATGCTGACGACCTTAGGAGCAGGACTACCGCCAACGTCACCGACGCTCTTGTCGGAAGTGTCCCCGGCCTTCAGCTGCGCAGCAGTTCAGGAGCACCAGGGTCAGACAACGGTGAGATCTCCATTCGAGGCATCTCTTCCCTCTATTCCAGTACCCAGCCGCTGATTATCGTAGACGGCGCACCCTATCCTGAAAGCCTCAGCAATATATCTCAGGATGACATCGCCTCGATATCAGTGCTTAAGGATGCGGCTTCGGCTGCGCTCTATGGTGCGCGCGGAGCATCCGGCGTCGTGATCATCACAACCAAAAAGGGCTCCAACAAAGAGGCAGAGATCAAGGTCAATGCAAAGTGGGGCGCAAATACCCGCGCCGTGCAGGAATACGATGTCATCACCGATCCCGGTGAATACTACGAAGCATTCTACGCTCAGATCTACAATTACAACTTCCTTCAGCAGGGTATGACTCCGCAGGCGGCAAATGTAAAATCAAACCAGATGATGCTCGACCTGCTGAAATACAATGCATTTACTGTGCCTGAAGGAGAAAATCTCATAGGACTCGACGGTAAGCTCAATCCTAACGCCACCCTCGGACGCTATTATCAGCTTAACGGAGTGAACCGCTATCTTATCCCCGACAACTTCAACGACATAGCATATCAGACAGGTTTCCGTCAGGAATACAACTTCAGTGTCAACGGAGGCAATGAAAAGTCAAACTTTTATGCCAGTCTGTCATATCTCGGAGAAGAAGGTATCCTGAAGCCATCCAATTATGATCGAGTGACAGCCCAGGTGCGTACGGAATACCAGGTGAAGAAATGGATGAAACTCGGTGCGCGAGTGCAGTATACGCATTCTTCCACAAAGGGTAACTCCGATATAAGTGAGGCTTTCGGCGCAGGCAATATCCTTTACTGGACAGCTATGGCAGCCCCCATATTCCCGATGTATGTCCGCACCTACGACGTAGTGGACGGCAAGAACGGCACACCCTATATCGTAAAAGATGCCAACGGTAACCCGCAGTATGATTTTGGCGTAGGCACATACGTCAACGGATCCCGTCCGTTCTCTGCACCGGGCAACGCTGTAGGCGCGCAGGCCCTCGACCTTGCTCAGACCACACGCAACGCGCTTAACGCTACCCTTAACGCCACATTCGATTTCACAGACTATCTGAAACTCGACATCCTCAGTAACGTAAACTGGGGACTGAACCAGTACACATATTACGGCAGTGTCTACAACACACTCAACACAAGCGTCAACGGTAAGCTCGCCAAGAACAATACCAACAGCGTGCGCACCAACAATTCCCAGACACTGACATTCTACAAGTATTTCGGCGACCATTACCTCAATGTACTTGCCGGTCATGAATATTACCGCCTTGACAGCGACTTCCTTCAGGGTTATGCGGAAGGCGGATTCTCGGAAGACATATTGGAACTCTTCGCCTTTGCCAACCACAATTTCACCAGCAACACTTCCTACAAGACACGCTACAATGTGGAGGGATGGTTTGGAAGCGTGCAGTATAATTTCCTTGAAAAATACTATGCCTCGGCTTCCTACCGCCGCGATGCATCTTCCCGATTTGCAAAAGAACATCGTTGGGGCGACTTCTGGAGTGTCGGCGCAGCATGGATGATGTCGAAGGAAAACTTCATGGAAGCATCTAAGAACTGGCTCGACTATCTAAAAATCAAGTTCAGCATAGGCCAGCAGGGTAACGATAACCTTGGCGGCAACTATTACTGGATCGACAACTACAACCTTGTGCCGAGCACATCGACCACGGTGTCTCCGACATTCCGCGCGCTCGGCAATCCCAACATCACATGGGAGACGACGACCAACCTCAACGCGGGCATCGAGTTCGGATTCTTTAAGAACCGTCTTTTCGGTAATATCGATGTCTATAACAAGAATACAAGCAACCTTCTTTTCTGGCTCTCGATTCCCGAGTCGATGGGTACACGCGGCTATTACGGCAATATGGGCACTATCCGCAACACCGGTGTGGAAATCGCACTTACCGGAACCCCAATCCAGACCAAGGATTTCGAATGGAGCATATCGGCCAATATCTCCACTAACAAGACAAGGATTGTCTCACTGCCCCGTCAGAAGATAGAAAACTACGGTGGTTTCTATGGTGACAACCATTGGTTTGAAGAAGGAGGAGAACTCTATAACTACATGACCTATGCATTTGCCGGAGTGGACGAGCATGGACAGGCATTGTACTACTACGATCCGAACATGATCAACGAAAACGGTTCGATGATTACAGAAAAACCTGCCAAACTCAAATCAAAGGATTACGTCACGACAGAGACTACAAAGGCTTCGCGCTACACTTGCGGCTCGATACTTCCGAAGGCCTTCGGCGGCATCAGCACCACGGCACGCCTTAAATGGTTTGACGTGACCCTCAACTTCGATTATCAGCTTGGAGGAAAGGTATTCGATGCGCGTTATCAGAATCTCATGCAGCCGGATCCGAACCTGAGCTCTACGCCAGCCACCGCAATCCATAAGGACTGGGTGAAGGAATGGAGCCCGAACAATACATCGTCAAATCTTCCCCGATGGCAGATTGGCGACCAGATGGGTTACGTATCCTCAGACCGCTTCCTGACCAATGCAAGCTATCTCAATTTCGCATCATTTGTAGTAGGTTTCACCGTGCCTAAATTCTGTAAGGAAATCCAGAAACTACGCCTCTACTGCGCAGGCGAGAACCTATGCTTCTGGTCGGCACGCAAGGGCCTTGACCCACGATTCCGCTCCACAGATACCGACGAAAATGCCTACGACGGCAACGTGGCCGTAGGCGGCTACTCCCCGATGCGCACAATATCGGGCGGCGTAGAAATCACATTCTAATGATTAAATTGAAGACAGACATGAATAAAATATCATTATATATCGCCGGTGCGGCACTGATGGTGGTTCCCACTTCCTGCATTCAGGAGTTCTCCGCTCAGCAGAACGGCTACATCACATCCGATCAGGCTGCCAATGCTCCCGGATCATACGACAATTTCGTGTCGGGCATCATCGACAACAACAACGGTCATTTCTTCTTTGGATCTGCCGATCACCGCGCAAATGACTTCGGTTATTCCTCATTTATGCTGGAGCGCGACGCCATGGGCAACGACATGGTGACTTATGGCGGTACCACCAACTGGTTCAGCACCTGGTATGAGGCAAGCTATTCCCTCGGTCCTACATATCTGAACTGTCAGTATCCCTGGACATTCTACTACAGTCAGATCCGAGCCTGCAATACTGTGCTCGGTATGGCCGGCGATGAGCCTGATGAGAGCAAGAAGTCCGGAGCCGGAATCGCCTACGCTATGCGTGCGATGTATTATCTCGACCTCGCTCAGCTTTTCGCTCCTAAGACCTATCGCGCCGACAAAGAAGCCCTGACAGTGCCGATCATCACACATAAGACCACTACAGAGGAGGCTCAGAACAATCCTAACGCTACGAACGAAAAGATCTATGAGTTCATCCTTTCAGACCTTGACCAAGCGGAAAACCTTCTTGCCGACTACAACCGACCGAACAAATATACCCCCAATCTGTCGGTAGTGTATGGACTGAAGGCCCGTGCCTACCTCGTTATGTGCGACTGGGCGAATGCCGAGAAATATGCGAAACTCGCTGCCGAGGGCTATGAAGTCTTGACCGCTGACCAATATACCGACCGCAACAATGGCTTCAACAACGCCAACTGGGGCAATTCCTGGATGTTCGCCATCGAGGTGAAACCTACCGATCCCTGCCAGACCACCAATGACGGCGACAACAGCTGGGGCACCTGGATGATCTGCGAGTTCCCATCCGACGCTACCGGTCTGGGCTACTACAACGCTTATGGCGCAAGCAATATCATGGACCGTCATCTTTATGAGACCGTACCCGCCACAGACTGCCGCAAGAAGTGCTTCCTTGATTTCGCAATCGACGAAATGGAATCAAAGGATGAAGTGATCGCCGCGCTATCAGAATATTCCGACGTGCCGGAATATGTATATGGCACTGGACTTGCTCAGCAGCAGTTCGGCGGACTGCCCCTCAAGTTCCGCTCAAAAGGTGGCAATCACAGCGATCCTCAGTATGTAGGTTGGTGTGTCGACATTCCGCTGATGCGAGTGGAGGAAATGAAACTTATCGAGGCTGAGGCCGCGGGAATGCAGGATGAAGGCCGGGGCAAGGCTCTTCTGGAGGCATTCGCTAAGACACGTGATCCGCAGTATGTCTATGGGCAGCACAATGAAGCATACTACAATAACTCGACTTCTCCATTCCAGAATGAAATCTGGTGGCAGCGCCGTATCGAGCTGTGGGGTGAGGGTTTCTCGACATTCGATATCAAGCGTCTGGAGAAAGGTATCATCCGCAGCTATCCGGGCACCAATCATATCGAGGGCTACCGCTGGAACGTGCAGGGTGTGCCTAATTGGATGAACCTCTGCATCGTACAGAGTGAAGGCAACTACAATAAGGGCTGTGAGACCAACCCCGCTCCCGTAGCCCCCACGGCAGATTCTCCTGAATACACATGGTAAATAGGACTCTTCAAACACAAAGGAAAATGAAAGCATTCAAAAAATATATGATGATTCTCGCTGCCGCCCCCATGCTGTGGGCGTGCAGCGCGGATGAAGGTACTGATCCGGGTACAGATCCTAAAGCCGCGGTGACTCTATACACATACGCTCCCACCGAAGGAAATCCTGACAACGACGTGACTGTCCGCTTTGTCACCAACAATAAAACATCTTCCGTCAAATACCTTCTACTACCTTCCGCCGACGTAAAGGACCTCAACGACACCCAGTTGCTTTCCAAAGTTGAGTCCGAGGGTAAAACCGTTGAGAATCTTGGTGGGAACAGCTATGCTGACGTCACTCTCACCGATATCTATGGCGACTATACGATCGCTGCCGTAGCCAATGGATCTTCTCTTGGAAACAAAGTTACATTCACCGGACTCAGTTGGGAACTTGTAAAGGAGGGTACGTTCTTCTACAATAATGATATCGTGCCTGCCATTGCCGGCATAGAATCGATCGAGGCTTCGCTTGAAGTATGCACCACAGACCCGAACCTCTACCGTATGAACGGAGTATTCGGAAACGGCACATCTATAAAAATGGATATGCTTGACATATATGGTGAAGACGAAGATGGCAAATACCGTTTCTTCAGGGTCAAGCAGACTGCCACCCCTTGGAGCTATGGGGATTACGGTACAGTGTCAGTCAGGGATATAGGCTATTGGCAGGGTAATGAGGCGTTTGTCACAAGTGGCGGATATGAAAGCGGCCTATATGAAGATGGTTCTGCTTTCTTCTATCTGCAGTGGAATGTCGCTGCCGGCAACCTTGGCTACAACTACAGCTTCTTCGTGCCCAACGATTGAAGACTGGCGGCAAAATAACTCCGACAGCAATCCATTTCATTATAATACACACTTCGAGGGGAGCCAGCCGTGATGGTCGGCTCCTCTTCTTCTACGTTCAGATCTCAGCATATATCCTACATTCCATCAACATTATGTATTTATTTGATTTTAAACTAAAAAAATCTCAATGTAGGAAAGCAAGTGGTAGGAGACCAATTATTCTTACCCTAAACCACACCAAATCAAATACATAAGTCGATTAATGGCTAAAAGTGGGGTAAAAACACCACTTTTAGCCATTAATCGCCAATAGGAGACATCTGCTGCGCATCGTCAGCCATCACGACAGCAATATGAAAAAATCCCGATTTCCCATATCTGAATCAACGCATAATGTTGTTATTAAGGAAATACACTATAACAACTTATCGAGAACGATCCCTAAACTTAAAAGCAATGAGAAAAATGATGTTGCTTCTCGCGGCCATGATGGTCTGCGCTTGGACCGCAACCGCACAGAACGCGACCTATAGCGGCACCGTAAAGGACGGAGCCACCGGCGAACCCCTCATCGGAGCCACCGTAATGCCCATCGGCGGCGGACACGGCGTCGCCACAGACCTCGACGGAAGATTCACCATCACCGTACCCGACCACGTAAGCAAAGCCAGATTCTCCTATATCGGTTTCGCGGAACAGACCGCAATCCTCTCCGACGGAATGACCGTACGGCTCCACAGCGAAGACACCGCCCTTCAGGACGTAGTCGTAGTGGCCTACGGCACAGCCAACAAGGAGTCGCTCACCGGTTCAGTGGCAGTAGTCGGATCAAAAGACATCGAGGAGCGCCCCATTACATCAGTGACTGCCGCCCTTGAAGGCAACGCTCCCGGCGTGCAGGTCAACAACTCCACGGCCGCTCCCGGAGACTCCCCATCCATCCGCATACGTGGCTTCAACTCCATCAACGGCTCCAACGGACCACTCTACGTAGTGGACGGCACCGTATATTCAGGCGACATCTCCGCCCTCAATCCCCAGGACATCGAATCCATGTCGATACTGAAAGACGCCGCCTCATGCGCCCTCTACGGCTCACGGGGAGCCAACGGCGTGATCCTAATCACTACAAAAAGGGCCCGCAAAACCGGAAAAGTCGACGTCACCCTGCAGGTGGCGCAGGGTTGGAACGACCGTGCCCTCCCCTTCTACGACCGCCTCGGAGCCAACGAATGGATGGAGACCGGACTCCGGGCACTCGCAAACGGACTCGCATACGACAACGCCGTAGATAATCCTTTCGACTACGCCCGACAGACCTTCATCTCGCAAGTGGCGAAACTCAATATCTACGACGCCGCTCCAGAAAACGTATTCGACGCCCAAGGCAAGATAGCCGCCCCGATGCTCACCGGATATGCCGCCGACCGCGACTGGTGGAAGGCAGTGTCCCAGACAGGAAGCCGACAGGAATACAACGTCAATGTGGCCGGAGCCACCGAGAAATTCAATGCCTACGCCTCCGCCGGATACCTGAAGACCGACGGATATCTGCTTCAGACCGATTTCGAACGCTACAACGGACGCATATCGCTCAACGCACACCCCGTAAACTATTTCAGGATGGGACTCAACATAGCCGCCGCTCAGACTGAGACAAGCCTAAGCCCCCTCTGGGACGCGGCGGGCAATCCAAGCCTCACTTCTACCAACAACCCCTTCCGAACCGCTATGACGAAGGCCCCGATATATCCCTACTACGCCCACGACGCAGAAGGCAACCTAATCTACGGAAGCGACGGACATCCCGAATGGAGCGTAGCAGACTATAATGACGCCACCAACATAGCATGGGCCATGCGGGAAGACCGCCGCCACAGCTCCGCCACTCAGATCGACGGCTCCATATTCGCCACCGCCATACTCCCATACGGATTCGAAATCACTGTGAAGGGAGCCTTATTCAGAAGCAAATCGTCGGAAAAACAATACAGCAACCGCCTCGTAGGAGCCCAACAGGGGGTGGGATCACTGTCCACAGCATCTGGCGACAGCCGCAACCATACATTCCAGCAGATGGTCAACTGGAGCCACGACTACGGCCTAAGCCATATCGACGTGCTCCTCGACCATGAAAACTTCAGCAGCTCCTACAGCTCCACCTCCGCGCGAAAGTCAGGCCAGCAGCTGCCCGGACTCATAGTCATGGGCAACTTCGAGGAGATGAAGGGTATCTCGGAAGGTTTCAGCGAGACCAGAAGCGAGTCATACCTCGGACGCGTACGCTACAACTACGACCAAAAATACTTCGGAGAAGCGTCGCTGAGGCGCGACGGAAGCTCACGCTTCGCCGACGGCGACCAGTGGGGCACATTCTGGAGCGTTGGCGCAAGCTGGATCATCTCGCGCGAGAAATGGCTCCAGACCACCGACTGGATCAACTACCTGAAACTGCGCGCCGCCTACGGCTCAGTAGGCAACGACGCCTCCGCACCCGCCTACGCGTCAAAAGCCCTCTACGGATTCGGATGGGCTCTGGAAGGAAACACCGCCATCCTGCAGCCGAGCCAGCTCGCACCAGACCATCTCAAGTGGGAAAGCACATCCACCTTCGACATCGCCCTCGAGGGAACCCTCTTCGACGACCGCCTGAACTTCTCAGTAGGCTACTACAACAAAAAGAACTCCGACCTCCTCTTCTGGGTGTCGGCCCCATACTCCGCCGGCACTCTCGGCAACAGCGGAGAGCGCCCACAGATACTGCAGAACATCGGCGACATGCGCAACACCGGCTGGGAGATCGGCGTAGGAGTAGACATAATCCGCTCGGCCGACTGGAAATGGAGCGTCAGCGCCGACGCCTCCTTCCTCAAAAACAGGATACTCCGACTCCCCGAAGGCAAGAACATACCCGACCAAAGCCTGTTCCAGGGAAAGACCCTCTATGAGAACTACTATGCGGAATGGGCCGGAGTAGACCTGACCACGGGGCAGTCGCTCTATGCCGTCAACCCCTCTTCGCCCGACTACTACGAATATGACGACAACGGCGACTTCGTCTTCAACGAGACCCTCTACAACTCCCAGCTCGAAGCAGCATCAAAACAAGGGGCGCTCGTAAAGATCGGCGATGAATACTACACCACGATGACCGCCTACGCTGGACGCAAGATAATGAGCACCGCGCTCCCGACCGTATACGGAAGTTTCGGCACCAACCTCAGCTGGCGTGGAATCAGCCTCGCGATGCTCTTCACCTACAGCCTCGGAGGCCAGAGCTACGACTCCAACTACGCTACCCTCTCCCGCGTGACCACAACCCCATCGGCAATACACTCCGACCTTCTGAAATCGTGGAGCGCCAAACCCGCCGGCCTTGCCGACCACACCACGGAGACAGCCACCGTAGGAGGAAAGGAGATCAGCTACCTGAAAGGCAATCCCGGCGATATTGACCCCAACGGAATCCCCCAGCTCAACACATCGACAAGCTCCAACAACAATCCCGCCTCCTCACGCTTCCTGACAAGCAACAACTACCTCGTCTTCAAGAACATCAATCTCTCCTACGACTTTCCTGAGAGCGTGACCGACGCCTTGAAGATGCAGGGACTCCGACTCGGTTTCGCCGCAGACAATCTATTCATAGCGTCGAAGCGCAAGGGCTTCAACCCCCAGTATAGCTTCAACGGCTCGCAGGGCGCCTACTTCGTGCCCACCCGCACCTTCAACTTCCAGCTTACAGTCAAATTCTAAGGATCAATCATGAAAAAGCATATATTCAAAGGAGCGCTTGCTGCAGTCGCTGCCATGGGCATCCTCGCTTCCTGCGGCCACGACTACCTTCAGCTCGAACCCGCCACAAGCATATCGGCCGCCGAGGCAATGGCCACCACCCAGGCCGCACGCATGGCCACACGAAGCCTGGCACGCGCTATGTATACACAATACTACGACATGGCCTATCCCAAGCAATGCAGCGGCGAAGGGACACTCAACGCCATCGTAAACGACGCTCTCGGGCCCGACGACGCATCCTACTTCCATATGCGTCAGTTAGGCACCAACTGGTATCCCTGGCGCTCCATGGCCAACCCCATATCCTCCTTCTGCGAAGGAGCATGGACCTACTGCTACAACTTCGTAGGGCAGGCCAACACCATCATCGACAATATCGCCAATGCAGAAGGAGACGAGGCGGAACGCCAGCTGATCGAGGCTGTGGCGCGCACCTACCGCGCCCACGGCTACATAAAGGCCCTTCAATGGTTTGGCCCTCGCTGGCAAGACTCCGAAGGAGGCACCAAGGCCGCCACCGTGCTCCGCAAGACATCCGGCACAGGCCCCGCCCCTCTGGGCTCACTCTCGGAAGTGCTCGACTTCATATATGAAGACCTTGAGACCGCCGAACGCCTCTTCGCAGCCTCCGGCCTTCCGCGGGAAGGCAGCTACGAACCCGACATCTACGTGGCCTACGGCCTTCACGCACGCGCGGCCCTCATCAAAAACGACTGGAAGACAGCCCGCGAGAAGGCCCATCGCGCCCGTCAGGGACGCGAGGTCATGACGATGGAGCAGTATTTCGAAGGATTCATATCGGAAAACGACGAATACATGTGGACCAACTTCGGCAACGACGTCCTTTATTATTACTCTCCCGGATCATGGTTTGCCTGCAACGGACAGTATCCCACCAGCTGGGGACGCTGCCTCGGCATCAACATCGACCTCTACGACCGGCTCGACCCCGCCGACGAGCGCCGCAAGCTATACTTCATGCCCTCCCTCATCGACGACGTGGCGGCCATCGAAGGCTACGAGTCGGTAGCCACTCTCAGCCGCGACGACTTCTGGAACGCCGACTTCATAGACCCCGCAGGTGTCAATGTGAAAAACCTCAAGACCCCCGCTGCCGCTGTCGACAGCCGCATGCTGCTGATGGCGCAGGGATTCATCAGACTCGCTTGCGCCAACAATCCGAATTCATCGTCGCCCTCTATGGTAAACTATCCCTACAGCTACCGCAAGAGCGAATGGCCCGGCGGCCTTAGCGTAGGCGCGGCCGTCAAGATGTGGAGCGACGGCACCTACGGCGACAGCGCCTATCCCTACATGCGCGCGGCCGAAATGTATCTCACCGAAGCGGAGGCCGCCTATATGGACGGCGACATGGCTACCGCGAAGGAATGCCTCACTGCCGTCAACAGCAAGCGTATCGCAGGCTATGAATGCACATCCTCCGGCGAAGATCTCCTTGAAGAGATACGCCTGTGCCGCCGCATCGAGCTTTGGGGAGAAGGACACAACTTCCCCGACTTCAAACGCTGGAACGTAGGCTTCACAAAACGCAAATTCACTGCCGGAGACCCGGCTTCGGGCAATGTCGACGCCACCTATGCATTCACCGTAGACACCTCCTCGGCCAACGGCTGGCGCCTCGCCATACCCCAGCAGGAAATCGACTCCAACAGCGGCATCGACCGCACGCTCGTCAATAAATAAGGCCCCTCCAAAACTATTATTTTTAAGTTAAAATCCGTTAAAAATTTGATTTGTCGGATTTATTTTGTAATTTTGCATTCCCACTTTAGAAGTCTGTAATAAAGTGGTATGGAAAAAGCATTAGTTCAAGCTTCGGATATCGAAACTTGAATACGATTTATTAAAATTTATATAAATTGTAAAGAAACTTACTCCATTCCTCATCCTTTCGGATGGGGCTTACATCACGGACCTGATTGAATAATATTAAACCTAACATACCGATTGATGCAAACTATTGAAAAGACTATGAAACGCCTGTCGGCATCAGGCCTCAGATATCTGATGCTCGTGGCGTCTGTCCTGGGCGGCATCGCCGTGCAGGCAGCGATTGTCAAAGGTACGGTGACCGACGAGGGCGGTGAGCCCCTGATCGGAGCTACCGTCATGGTAGCCGGCACTAACAACGGCACCGCCACCGACTTTGACGGAGTGTTCTCCATCGACGTGGAGCAGGGCAAGATCCTCAAGATATCCTATGTAGGCTATCTCTCTCAGGATGTCAAGGTAAAGGGCAACGACCTCAAGATCACACTTAAGGAAGACAACGCCCTCCTCGACGAAGTGGTAGTGGTAGGCTACGGCACGATGAAGCGCAAAGACCTCACCGGCTCCATCACCACCGTCAACTCAAAAGACTTCAACGTAGGCTCCTACACAGATCCGGGGCAGCTGCTGCAGGGCAAGGTGCCAGGTCTCGTCGTAGTGCAGAACTCCGACCCCAACGGCGGTGTGAACTCACTGACCCTCCGCGGCGCGTCGACACTGCGCACCGACGGAGGCGCGGACAGTCCGCTTTATGTAGTGGACGGCATCCCCGGTGTCAACCTCAACCTCATTCCGGCAAGTGAAATCGAGAGCATCGACGTGCTCCGCGACGCCTCCGCGACAGCCATCTACGGCTCGAAGGCCGCCAATGGCGTAATCATAGTGACCACGAAGCGCGGTGCCGACGGTCCGGCACGCGTGACATACTCAGGCTACGTATCCTGGGATCGCATCGCCAACGACCACAAGATGATGAGCGCCGACGAGCTTCGCCGATACGCAGAGGAAAACAACATCCACATCCCCAACGACCGTGGCGCCGACACCAACTGGGCCGATGAAGTGCAGCGCACAGGTTTCGCCACAAACCACGACCTCTCCATCTCAGGCGGCAACAAGAGCACTACCTACAGCGTATCGATCAACTACATCAAGCGCGACGGCGTAATCAAGGGCGTAGGCAACAATCTTTTCACCGGACGCTCCTACATAGAGACAAAGACACTGAAAGACCGCCTCACCCTCGGAGTAGGCATCAACGGCAACATCCGTAAGGAATGGGGTGTGCCACGCGACATCGACGGCAGCTCGGTGTATGAGGGTATGTATTACTACTCCCCTCTCGTCCCCGCCACCAATGAAGACGGCTCCTGGTATTCCGACAAGACCATCTCTCAGAACTACAACCCCCTCTCCCTCATCTATGAAAACCGCTCACAAGCCGTCATGAAGCGCCTTCAGTTCACCGGTAAGGCCTCACTTATGATTCTCGAAGGACTCTTCCTCAACGCCAACTTCGCATACGAGACGGAGAACTGGCATTACAAGGCCTATACATCCACCAAGTCTCAGAACAATACCCGCCACGGCGAGGCCGAGCAGAAGGTAAGGGACGCGTGGAAGAAGCTGATGGAGATCTACGCCAACTACGACAAGGAGTTCGGCGACGACCACAAGCTCGCCCTAATGGCCGGATACTCATGGGAAGACAATAAGGACAACGACGGTTTCGGAGCCAAGGGCTACAACTTCTACGATGACACCCTCGGATGGAACGACATAGGCATGGCCAACAGCTGGGACACCGATCCCGTATGGGGTGAACTGGAGAACCATACCCGTATGATCTCCTTCTATGGCCGCGTCAACTACTCGCTGATGTCGAAATACCTCTTCCAGGCCGCTATCCGCCGCGACGGTTCCTCCGTGTTCGGCTCCAACAACAAGTGGGCCACCTTCCCGTCGGCTTCAGTCGCATGGCGTATCTCGCAGGAGGACTTCCTGAAAGACAACACATGGCTGAGCGACCTTAAAATCCGCGCAGGATGGGGCCAGAGCGGTAACGCTCAGGGCTTCAACATCTACACCTCACGCTTCTACTATGAGGCAGCAAAGCGTTTCGACTACGTGGATCCAGTCACAGGACAGGTCTCTTCCTACAAGGGCCTCACTGCCGCCCGCAACGTCAACGACAACCTCAAGTGGGAGACCACGACGATGCTCAACCTCGGCCTCGACTTCTCCTTCCTCAACGGACGCATCGGCGGTACGATCGAGTACTACAACAAGGACACCAAAGACATGATATGGGACTATCCCGTATCAGTGGCACAGTATCCCGTCAACAAACTGACAGCCAACGTCGGCAAGATGCGCAACCGTGGCGTCGAGCTAATGATCCAGGCATATCCGGTGCAGACCCGCGACTTCACCTGGAACACCTCGCTCAACTTCTCTCACAACGACAACAAGGTGATCAGCGTCAGCAACAGCGAATTCAACGCCGGGGTACTCAACCAATATGATCCCCATCTTCCCGGCCTCTCTCAGGGTTGCAACACACAGCGTATCGTGGAAGGCAAGCCTATCGGCTCATTCTATCTCTGGGAATGGGCAGGATACAACGACAACGGAATCTCGACATTCTACCGCTACGACGGCAACGGCAACCGCATTCTCGACGAGAACGGCAATCCGGAGACCACCATCGAGCCGGGCGAGGCTGACCGCATCTACATGGGCAACGCTCAGCCGAAGCTGACAATGGGATGGGACAACCGCCTCAACTACAAGAACTGGGACCTCAACCTCTTCTTCACCGGAGTGTTCGGCCAGAAGATCTTCAACGAGCCCCACGCATACTTCTCCTACATAGGATCCATCTCCCAGGGCAAGAACGTGATGAGCTCCGTATGGGACGACCAGCTCCCCACCGACGGCCTCGCCCACTATCCATCGCAGCGCTATCTCGAGAACGGCAGCTACTTCAAGCTCGCCAGCGTGACGCTCGGATATACCTTCCGCGACTGCTTCCACGGCTGGCTCAACGATATCCGCCTCTACGTATCGGCCAACAACGTCTTCACCATCACTAAGTATAGCGGACGCGATCCGGAGATCTGCCTCGGCGGTCTATGCCCGGGACACGACACCCGCAACGACCACTATCCGCGCACTCGCCAGATCCTCGTAGGCGCAACCATCAACTTCTAATTAATGCATAATTCATAATGCATAATGCATAATTATATGATATCGTGCAATTAATGTGAATATATACTCAAGACTAAATATGAAACCATATAAGAAATTCCTCACTCTCGGTGCGGTGCTTGCGGGCATGGCTTCCTGCACAGACCTCCACACCGATCTGAACACAAGATACGAGACCCTTCCCGACAATCCCATCGCCGTGGAAGGTGAGTTCAACGCCTGCTACCTATACCTGCACGGTTGGTTTGGCCGTGACTTCAACGAGGGCGTGGTGGCGCAGGGCGACGAGGTGATGGGATGCTGCTACGGTGTCGGCAACTACTTCGACGATGGCCGATATCTTGACGCATCCATCCACAACCTCAACCTCGACAACTGGCGCACACGCATCATCGAGGGATGCATGAGCGGTGTCAGCTACACCAACACCAAGATCATGGCATACGGCGGTCCGGATATGAATGACCCGGTAGTGGCTCCGCTCCGCGCCATCCGCGCATACTATACCTTCTGGATGATGGAGCTCTACGGCGACGCCCCCATCATGAAGCGTCCTCTCGACGAGGGTGAGCCTATCGACCGCTCGCCGCGCAAGGAAGTGGCAGAGTGGCTTGAAAGCGAGCTTCTCGAGATCCTCGGTCAGGAAGATGGACTCAGCAAGGCCAACGACCTATCCACCTATGGGAAACCCAACTACTGGATGGCCGCAGCGCTTCTGGCGAAGATCTACCTCAACTGGGGCGTCTACACCAACGATATCAATACAGTCACCAACGACACGCCCAACCCGAAGCTAAACGACTGCGTACGCATCTGCGACGAAATCATAAATTCGGGTCTCTTTGAGGTTGGACAGGGCTACCGCCGCAAGTTCTATCCCGACAACGGCGTTCACATCAAAGACTTCATATATGCCCTCAACGTAGACCCACAGACCCAGAATGACGGCACCACCACATGGTACCGCTGGTTTGGCTTCAAGAAAGACGGCCTCTGCCGCCCCTACTGTCTCGGTTGGGAAAACACCAAGTCCGTGGCAGGACAGACCGTGCTGACGAAAGAAGCCGTCGACCGCTTCACCCTCCCCGGCGACGAACGCAACAAGATGATCCTTCAGGGTCCGCAGTGCACTATCGGACCAGACTATGAGCAGACAGACATACCGGTCTACATATATACTGTGCCCGGCAACGAGAAGACCCTCGTAGGCCAGCTCAACTATCACGCTGATTTCGACTTCGACGACGCATCGATCTACTCGCTTGGCGACGAGGCTCTGCCTAAGGCAAACAAGACAAACATTGAAAACGGCACAGCCTACCTCAACATCCAGAAAGGCGCACGCTGCTTCAAGTATCCTCCGCGCGAGGAAGACTATTCGCTCTGGAACCGCCAGCAGGCCAACGACTCCCCCATCTTCCGCTACGCCGACATCCTTCTGACCAAGGCGGAGTGCATCATGCGCGGAGCCACTCCGACACTCGGAGCGACTGTCAACGACCTTGTCAACGAAGTACGTCGCTGCTCCAGCGCTCCGGAAGTGACCGGTACATTCACAATCCAAGACCTCATGGACGAACGCTCACGCGAATTCATCCTCGAACCCTGGCGCCGCAACGACCTTATCCGCTGCGGAATGTTTGAGAACGACTGGGGCGAGAAGAACCGCTACAAGAAATGGCTCAATGAGGAGCATACTGAATTCGAATGGGTAGACCGCGGAGTGAAGGACACCTACCGCCGACTCATGCCTATCCACCGCGGCATCCTCGAGACCAACCTCAACTGGAAGCAGAACCCCGGCTATCAGGGACTTTAAACTTTAAGAATGCGTAATTCATAATGCATAATTCATAATTACCGGATATGACGACAAGACCGTTGGAATCGACAGAAATTATGCATTGTGCATTATGAATTACGAATCAAATACAATAATACATTTAACCCTAAATTTATCTATGGCAAAATTCAACTTGAAGCGCAGCTCTATGCTGCTCGGTGCTGCAGTGATGATGCTGTCAGCGACTGCCGGCTATCGTGACATCACCGGCCAGTATATGCAGAACCCCGCATTCCTTCCCGGATGGCAGGGTGCTCTTACCGACGTACAGTGGGAAGTAGGCGAAGTCTACAACGGAGCCTTCAACCTCTATCAGGTGCTCCCCGACATGCCCGCAGGAGAATATGTGCTCTCTGCAAATGCCTCCTACCGTTGCGGTAACAACGATTTTGCAAAAGCAAACCAGGCCGGCAATCCTGAACTCAACACCACATTCATCTATGCCAACGGCAACAAGCAGGTGGTAAAGGGTCTTTTCGAAGGACGCGAAGCGGCTCCCAACAGCCTTGAAGAAATCAACGCAGCTTTCAGCGCAGGCGAATACCTCAACACCCTCACCTTCAACCACGATGGCGGTGACCTCGTAATCGGTATCTGCAACACCGGCTGCTACAACGACGAATGGGCGGCTTTCGACAACTTCACCCTCAAGAGCGGCGACAAGGACTACACCGAGCTCATTAAGAACGCCAACTTCGCTCAGGGCCTCGACGTGAAGGCTGAATGCTGGGACATGGTGAACAGCGCTAACTCCGTAAAGACTCCCGACGTCAACAAAGGCGGTGGCGTTTACCGTAAGACAAACGCATCTCCCTACAACTTCGGCCAGCAGATAGAGCTTCCCGCAGGCACCTACCGCTTCAGCGCCCTCACTTTCCAGCGCTATGGCGGAGCCGGCAACTACGACGGCAAGATCATCACATGCAAGGGCCAGTGGGGTCTTACAGACGTGGCTAAATCACCGATGCAGTGGTGGAACGACAAATCCTATGCAGAAGACGATTTCGTCAACAACGCATACCTCTACGTTTCATTCGAGGCTGACAAGCCCACAAGCCTCTCCACTTCAATCGAGATGCTCGAGGAGAATGTTGTTGTAACCCGTCTGAAAGGCAACTGGGAAATCTGCGAAGGCGACTACGCGGCAATGCCCGAAAACGAAACCCGCGGCACTGCCGATGGCGTTGAAATCGTTCCCGCCTACGAAGTGAAGAACGTGGTTCCCAACTGGTGTGACTCCGGTATGGAGCGTGAGTCCGCAGCTGCTTTCGTAGCAAATCCCGAGAAGTGGCGTCAGTATGTAGAGTTCACACTCGAAGCGCCTGCAAAGGTATGGGTAGGTCTCGGCAAAGACGAGAACAGCCCCGCACAGTACTGGAACCCGTTTGCCGACTTCAAACTTGAGGTTCTTGACGGCGACAATGCAGTAGAAGCGATCGACGCAGCCAACGGCGCAGTTGAATACTACAACCTCCAGGGCGTACGCGTTGCCAACCCGCAGGGCGGCATCTTCATCGTACGCGAAGGCAACAAGACCACCAAGAAGGCCATCCGCTGACTCCTACCGATGACCAGCGGACGCACTGACCGTGCGTCGCCACCTAATAAGGCGTGCTCCATAATGCGGGCACGCCTTTTTATTTCTATACCTTTTGTTAAAAACCATATGTTTTTTACCTTTATATTATGCTTTATGACTAAAATTTTATAATTTTGCAGAAAGACAAGACAAATACCCGTCATATGACTATTCCGAACAGTACAAATCCACATACTATCGACTTCAGAGAAAGTGTAATCCTTATCATCTTCCTCTTTCTCGCTACACTTAACGGACATGCCGCCTTAAGCGCAAAAGGAGAAGCGCTATTAAACGAGTGTGAGAACGCCATATCATCAAGACAATACTACATTCTGGAGAATAAAGCTTCCGAACTGAAACGCTTCGGTCTCTCACAAGGAAACCACGATGATGAACTGACAGGCGACGCCTTGCGCCTACACGCCATGATCTGCGTGCGCGACACCGCTGACTTCACCCTGCCGATAGAGACACTCATCAAAGAACTCCCCTCCCTTAAAGATGAAAATCCCAGAAGCTATATGGTGGTGTGCCGAACCATTTCCT
This sequence comes from uncultured Porphyromonadaceae bacterium, assembly GCA_947175295.1. Classification (GTDB taxonomy): domain Bacteria; phylum Bacteroidota; class Bacteroidia; order Bacteroidales; family Muribaculaceae; genus Lepagella. The sequence goes on along the minus strand of CAMWMK010000007.1, from coordinate 14,351 downwards.
CATACTATCAGCGCATCATCAACGACTATTCCCAGGCACTGCACTTCGCTACCGAACAGCTGGAGACATCACGCAGGCTCCATGACAAAAACGCAGAAGCAGCTGCTCTTTCAGCTATGGCCAGCATATATTTCCAAAAACAGGATAATTCCGGATGGCAATACGCACTCAAAGCATACGAGCTATCCAAAGAAACCAACGACCTGTCGACACGATACGTCACCGCCTGCAATATGGCCAACTACCTTTTCAACAGACATAAATCTGAAGAAGCCCTCAAATACCTTACAGAAGCGGAAGGATTTGCTGATCAAGTCGGATTGGACTCCGAAAAAAGCTACCTGAACTCTTTCATGGGGGACATATACAAGACACTCGGACAACCTGAGAAAGCTGAAAAATTCTATATCCTCAGTATGGACGACCATCCAGGCACTTCAAACTACGACAAAGTCTATTCGCGCATATGCTATGCGATGTTCCTTATCGAACAGAAACGTCTGAACGATGCCCTCAGGCTGCTTACAGACATACGCGATATGGCGGACAAGTACAAGGTGACTATATTCGAAAAGGAGGTGTTCTCACTCATGTCTACTATCTATGAACTCCAGGGAGACTATGCAAAGAGTCTGGAATTCTATAAAAAGTATACAGCCGTAACATTAAGCCTCTTTTCCGAACAGAAGGAACGGGAGTTCGCAATCCTTGACCTCCGCAACCAAGTGAGGGAGGAGGAGTGGAAAAACGCCAATCAGAGCCTGGAGATCATGAAGCGGGGACGCACCATAATCATACTGATCGCCATCGGTGTGCTGCTCATCGTAATAGGAGTGGCCGGATTCATCTATCACCGGCGAAAGATGACCTATTACAAGCAAACAGTCACACGATATCTGGAAAACATGCGAAATGAAAAAATGCTGCGCGAACAACTTGAACTTGCCCAATCCCAACAGCGCAACGCACCACGCCAATCATCCGGACTTAACGATGAGAAGTCGAAGCAGCTGTATCAGCAACTCGAGATGCTGATGAATGATGGTCTCTACCGCGACAGCTCCCTATCGCTCGACAAGGCAGCAGGATTGCTTTCTACCAACAGGACATATCTCTCACAGGTGGTCAACGAACTCTCAGGAAAGTCTTTTTCAGCCTACGTCAGTGAATACCGCCTTAACGAAGCTGTGGAACTTCTATCGGATCCGAACAATACAGACGCACTTAAAACGATCGGCGCGAAAGTGGGATTCTCATCACCCTCCAACTTCTATACCCTCTTCCGACAAAAGGTCGGAGTATCCCCCTCCATATTCAGAGAGAATGTCAAAAACACATAAAATCTATCAAAAATCATCAAAAGTAACAAACAAAATCGTCAATTGACGATTTAAACGACTTAAAATTTGGATATGTGATTTTTAAAATCTAATTTTGGGAATCTAAATTCAGACTATAACAACAACTTTAATACTTCCCAAAATGAGAAAATCTACAATTCTTCTCTCAGGTCTGGTCGGTATCTCGTCGTTGGCTCTCGCTACAGTGCCCGACGTAATCGAGCTTCCGGCCAATTTCGACGCTTGGAACCTTAACTTCAAGCTTCCCTTGGAAAAACTTCCGGTGCAGGACAACACGACTACGACCATGGCCCCGGCAGCCAAGCCCTCGAAGATGCGGGTCATCAGCAAGGCCGGCGCCGAGACAAAAGAATATTTCGTGGCCGCCCAGAAGTATCACAAAGGATACTCTTTCTCTTATGAAGGAGGCGACATCACGACATACAGCATCGGCGTGAAGATCGACGGCGATAAAGCCATCATCAGTAATCTCTTCAATCTCGAAGCTCAGTCTACGGAATGGGCGATAGGCGTAGACTACGACATAGTAGGCGCCTACGACGCTGCCGCCGGAACCATCACCATACCGACTTCCTCAAATTTCGAATATGCCACCATCGCAGGAACAATCGGCACTTACTATACGGAAGTGCTTGCAAGCGGAACTGTGACCGAAGACGGCAAGTTGGCTCCCGCGGATGAACTCGTATTCAAAGTGGTAGGAGATTTCGAAGCCATCACCACCGACGAATCATTCGGTATCATGAACTATACCACCGATGGAAGCACTGTCTTTGGAGCTCAGACGCTTTACCGTGGCTTCTATGCCGCCCTTCCCTCCGATGAGCCTAAACTTATTGCTTTCAACGACAGCTTCACACTCACCGACTCATTCGTAGGTCAGGGCGCCAGCAGTTCTTTCTCTGTGGTGAATGTCAGCGACGCCGAGGTGGATTTCTTTGTGGAGTGCGACTCCGACGACGACACATTCAGCGCGGATCCGGAAGTAGGAACGATTCCGGCCCGTACGGTTCAGGAAATCAACGTCAACTTCCTTCCGAAAGCTACCGGAGAGTTTGAAGGCCTGATCAGCCTCCAGTATGACGGACTCAATAACGACCCGGAACCAATCGAAGTGTTCTACCAGGCTACCGCTATCCCCACCCCTGATTTTTCCGCAGCAGTGAAGAGCGGAGACTTCTCATTCTCTACCAACATAGAGTTCCCCTTCGAGATCACAACGCTTGAAGACGGCACCCCCGTAGCCCGCTCCACCGTCAACGGACAATACGGCACATCTATGCTTACCGTAGAGTTTGAAGTGCCGGAAGGCAATATCGGAGTTTTCTCCTGGAAAGGCGAAAGCGTCAACGCCAGCGTAGAGACAGGATACTGGTATCAGAATGCAGGAGGATACTTCATCGACGATGCGGATGAAGCGGCGGCCAAATATCAGAACAACGTAGCCGACGACATCTCCAATTCACTTGAGTTCGCTCCCGGCAAGCACTCCGTGCGATTCCAGTATGAGGGTCTCAATTATTCCGGCAATGAAAGAAACGGACTCTACGTCTACGACCTTGAACTTTCAAATACACCTGCCGATGCCGATGCAGCAGTCATAGAGACACCGGAGGTAGACTTCGGCAACTTCATGCTCAAAGACGACAACGGCGTGGAAGGCCAGAAATCAATCGTAATCCGCAGCAAGGGCCTCAATCCGCTAAGCGTAACCAACATAACCTCTTCTTCAGAGAATTTCGTCGGCACAAAGCCCGCTTCACAGGCAGATCTGCTCGAAACCATCGAAATCCCCGTCATGTTCCGTGCCTCTGAACCCGGCCGATATAATGCGGAAATCACCATCGAAACCACTGCCGGCACCATGACTGCAAACGTCGAAGCCTTAGTTCGCAAGATGGCTGACTTCTCAAGCATCGTGACAGAAGGAGCCGAATGCGTGACTCTCTTCTCGACAGACGACTCATTCCCGTTTGAGATGGAAAACGGAGTGGCCTACAATGCCAATGCAGGCGAAGCTGATGACGCAGCCAACACATCATGGTTCCAGATCGACTTCACCATTCCCGAAGGAAAGGTAGGTTACCTGTATTGGGACGGCACTCTCTATGGCTCATGCCCCGATGAAGCGTCATATTGGGTCGGAGACCAGGCTACAATAGGTCTGACACACCCCTTGACCTCCGGCACAAAGAATGTCTATCCTAACGAAACGGATGCAAGCCAGAATCTGTTTGGCCTCGATGAGTCCTGGGCCGCATACCTTACGTGCATACCAGGCAACCATTCCGTATGCTTCAGCTATATAAAGAACGGCGACGGCATCATCTCAGAGAAAGACCGTCTTGAGATCTCCAACTTCCGCATCGTAGTGGAAGACTTCGAGGAATTAGGAGTAGAAGCCGACAAGACCGAAATAGAATTCGACCCCATCTATGTAGGCGACAACCGTTACCTTACCGCTACCGTCAACCTCAAGAACACCGGCAGCAGTCCGATGACTGTGGAAGATGTCATCTCAGACCATCCTTTCTATGGCGTGATTTCGGAAAATCCTTATCCCGTACAGTGGAACAATACAGTGCAGGTAGGCGTATGGTTCTATCCATCAGAAGAAGGTGATTTCGAAGGCACCATCACATTCAAGACCTCAAGTGGCGACGTCGACGTCCATTGCTATGGCTCAACCAAAGAGGCCGAGGGCATACTCCTTATCGGTGACGTCGAGAACCAGGGCGCGGACTGGGCAAGCTACGATGCCGACGGCGACGGCGACGCATGGAACCTCGGCTACAACCTCTGGGGCCTGAACCCCGCATGGGTACATGACGGCAACGACTGCTTTGGCTCTACTTCCTACAACTACTATCAGGGCGCAATCGAACCAGACAACTGGCTTATCTCGCCTGTAGTCGAGATTCCGCAGAACGGCGCTATGCTCCGCTGGTATGCCGCTTCGCACCACCACGATCGCTATGCTGAACACTACAGCGTATACGTCGCTACTCCTGAGGAAGTACAGGATCCGAAGAACCTCAACAATCTGACACCGGTATTCTCAGAAACCCTCGAACCTGAATCAGCCGACAAATGGGTAGAGCGGGTAGTAGACCTTACTGAATATGCCGGAAAGGATGTATGCGTACTTATCCGCCACCACGACTGCAACGGCCAGTATGTGCTGAAAGTAGACGACATCTTCATCTACAGCATGGAGAAATGGAGCAGCGGATCTGGTGTCAGCACTGCGGAAAGCGCTAAAGACGCGGTATCAACCGAAATATTCGATATCAACGGAGCTCGCACACGTGGCCTTGCAAAAGGCGTCAACATCATACGCACCACTTACAGCGACGGCTCAGTGAAGACATCCAAATTCATCGTGAAATGACCATGAAGAAAATCCTTTTATCAATCATAGCATGCCTGGGCCTCTTTGGCTCAGGACATGCCGAGGTGTCAGACATCAACCTCGGATACTGCGGAGGCCAGTCGCCCAAAAGCGGCATAAAGCACAGCGGAGACTCAAAATGGGTGTCAGGCGCCATATATATTCCGGCCTCTACCCTGAATACATACGGAGGCAACCAGATCAACGGCGTACAGGCGGGACTTATGTCGAAGCTCAACGTGGAAGAACTCAAAGTATGGCTGCGTACTGACCTTGACGGAGAGAACATAGCCGAGCAGACAATTACCGCAGACGACGATCCGAAGATCATAAAAGGTTGGAATCCGGTTAAGTTCGACACCCCCTGGGATATACCCTCAGACAATGGGAAAGGGCTTTACATAGGATATTCGTATTTCCAGAAAAAGACATCGCAGGCAATGGGCATACTCGAAAATCCGACACCGAACGCCCTATTCGTAAAATTCGACGAAGAGCCTTGGGAAGACTGTTCAGGCAAAGGCATGCTCTGTGTGGAAGCTCTTGTAAGCGGCGACAACCTGCCGAAAGTGAACCTTGCCCTTTCCAGCCTTGACATACCGGACGTCTATGTGATCGACAACGGCACCATGATCATCGGCGGCAAAGTTCAGAATCTCGCTACGTATACAGTGACAGGTTTTGACGTCAGCGCATTCGTAGGAGGAGAAAAGACCGGTACAGCCCACGTAGACTGCGACATACCCTATAACTCTGCGTATGAGTTCTCGGTAGAGCTGCCGCTCGGCATCACATCCCTTGGTGACGGCACCGGCTCACTGACCGTCTCTATCGACAACATCAACGAAGGAAGCGACGAAGACATGAGCGACAACACTCTGTCTGCCGATTTCCTTATTGCCGAGCATGACTTCAAGCACCGCATCTTCGTAGAGGAGTTCACTACAGAGCAATGTCCCAACTGTCCTCGCGTAGGAACATATATCCACGATGCACTGGAGAAAGAGGAGTTTAAAGACGACGTGATTGTCGTATGTCATCATTCCGGATACTATACCGACTGGCTGACGTCTTCTTTCGATGCCAATTATCTATGGCTGTTCAACGACGGCGGATCAACATACGCTCCGGCAATCTCTGTAGACCGCAGTCTTCACAACGACCATACATCAGTATGGTGTCCGAGCTCATCATCAGAAATGGAGAGCGCATGGAAAAAGGCCATCAACAGGCCGGCATTCGTATCGCTCAACATAACGGCAGATATAGACCCTGAGGATGACAACCACATCACAGTCAAAGTAAACGGAGCCAAGTCTCTTGACGAGCTGTGTGAGAACCCCACCATAACAGTCTATGTAGTCGAAGACAATATAGCGGCAAGAAACCAGGCGGGTGCTTCCAACAGCTACACCCATTATCATGTGAACCGCGCAGTCAATTCCGTATGGGGCGACGAGATTCAGTTTGACGGCGATGAGTATGAATATACCTGTGAGTTCAACCTCTCCCAGCTTTGGGTGCGCGACAACCTCCAGATAGTAGCCATGATAGGCAACTACAACTCCCTCAACGCTGCCGACTGTGCCGTCATGAACGCATCCAACCTTTCCTTCTCGGAGTTCGGTACCACAGATGTAAAGGGTATTGATACCGATGGCACTGATAAAACTGAGATATACACAGTCTCCGGCATACGCATGACAGACAAAGCCCTCGCACCTGGAATCTACATCCAGAAGACCGGCAACAAGACCACCAAGAAGGCCATCCGCTGACCATACTCCATATCAATCATAAAAGGCTGCTTCCCTTAGGGGAGCAGCCTTTTTTACTAATCAATACGTTTTTTAACATTCATTATAATTTTCTGAAAAATCATATTCTAAAAAATCATATTTTGTTTACTAAGTTTTAGTGACTTGTCCACATACTATAATCCCATTCCCTTTTGATATATTGAGTTTTTTTTAGTAATTTTGCACTCTGAATTGAGAACCTGACATTCTCAATCCTAAATTCTAAATTCAAAATCATCGACATCATGGGCAGATTAGTCTCCAAGAAATACCTCGTCCCGTTCGTGCTCATCACGAGCCTCTTCTTCATGTGGGGCTTCGCGCGGGCAATCCTCGACGTACTCAACAAGCATTTCCAGGAAATGCTCCATATCTCCATCGGACAGTCGGCTCTGATACAGGCCACCACCTACCTCGGATATTTCCTCATGGCGCTCCCCGCCGGCATACTCATCACCCGCGTCGGCTACCGCAAGGGTGTAGTGACGGGGCTTCTGCTCTTCGCCCTCGGCGCGCTACTCTTCATCCCGGGCGAGTGGATGATGTCGTTCGGAATGTTTCTCTGCGCACTATTCATCATCGGATGCGGCCTCGTGATCCTCGAGACGGCTGCCAACCCATACGCCACGGAACTCGGCGAGAAGGAGACCGCCGCCAGCCGGCTCAACCTCGCCCAGTCGTTCAACGGCCTCGGATGCATCCTCGCCCCGGTGATCGTAGGCGGATTCCTCTTCTCCGACTCCGGAAGCAGCGTATCGGTGCCCTACGGCATAATGGGTGTGGCGGTCCTGATAGCCGCCCTCATCTTCTCGCGCGTAAAACTTCCGGAAATCCACAGCAACGCCGAAACCAAGGCCCCTGCAGCCGAAGAAGGACTCGGAGCCACCATAAAGGGACTCTGGAGCAACTCCACATTCCGCTTCGGAGTGATCGCCCTCTTCTTCTACGAAATAGCCGAAATCTCAATCAACAGCCTCTTCATCAACTACGCTACGGCCGACGGCTGGATGGACAAGACCACGGCGTCGGTAGTGCTCTCATTCGGAGCCCTGGGTCTCTTCATGCTGGCCCGCATAGTAGGAAGCTGGGTGATGAGCAAAGTGGCATCGGAGAAGGTGCTCGTGGTCTGCGGACTCCTGACCGTAATCGGCGCATTGCTCGTAGTGCTCGACTGCGGCTGGATATCGAGGGCCGGAGTCTTCATGTGCTACGCCTTCGAAGCCATCATGTTCCCTACCATCTTCGCCATCACCATCGTAGGGGCGCAGGGACGCAACGTCAAGATAGCCTCTTCCTTCCTCATGATGACCCCTATCGGCGGAGCGGTAGGCACACTGCTCATGGGCCGCATGGCCGATGTGGCATCCGTCTCCACCTCCTTCATCATTCCTGCCATCGCCTACGCGTTCGTACTCTTCTACGCCATCAGCGTACTCCGGAAAATGCATAATGCATAATGCACAATGCATAATTAGCTACGCAATCATCCATGATAACTTGTGAATAAAAAAAGATAAAAACAATCAATAATGCATAGATGAATTAGATTGTGCATTATGAATTATGCATTATGAATTAAGTATGAAACTTACCTGCATCGGACATATCACCCTCGACAAAGTCATCACCCCCCGCTTCACGGCATATATGCCGGGCGGCACTGCATACTATTTCGCCAACGCACTCAAGAACATCGACCTTGAGGATTTCCGTCTCGTGACGTCGCTCGCGGCCAGCGAGATGCATGAAGTAGACAAGCTTCGCGCCGACGGCATCGATGTAGAGGCAATCGTGTCGAAAAACTCCGTCTATTTCGAAAACAAATATGGTGAGGACATGAACGAGCGTACGCAGCGGGTACTCGCCAAAGCGGACCCATTCACAAAGGAAAACCTCCATGATGTAGAGGCCAACATCATACACCTCGGTACCCTCCTGGCCGACGATTTCGACAAGGAGACCATCAAGTATCTCTCCACCAAAGGAACCGTCTCGGTCGACGTGCAGGGTTATCTACGCAAAGTGGAGGGAGAGCAGGTGGTTCCGGTAGACTATGACGATAAACTGGAAGCCCTCCCCTACATCGGTATCCTGAAGGCCAACGAGATGGAGATGGAGACCCTTACGGGCACATCCGACCCTTATGAAGCGGCGAAGATGCTGGCCGGATGGGGAGTGAAGGAAGTGGTGCTGACGCTCGGCGACAAGGGTTCGCTGATATATGCCGACGGGGCATTCCACAAGATACCGGCGTATCCGGCAAAAGACCTTGTAGACGCCACCGGCTGCGGCGACACCTACATGGCGGGCTATCTCTACAAGCGGAGCCGCGGGGCCTCCTACGAGGAAGCCGGAGCCTTCGCCGCCGCCATGTGCAGCATCAAGCTCGCCTCGAAAGGCCCCTTCTCAGGCACCCTCGCCGACGTCGAAGCCCTCATCAACGCATAGCCCATATTATGAAGCCCATAAAGAACTCATCATTTAATAAAGTGTCTGTCAACACTACCTCTCAGACAGCACATAGGAAGAATGTGGTAAGGCTACATGTGGTTTCAGAACAAGAAAGAGACCTGTATCGTATTCCCTCCTACGGTTATCTTCTTCCCTGATGAAGCACCGCCAATATTATCCAGCGAAATTTAAAATGCGAAGTACAGATCCATCTACACTTCGCATTATTGATATATGGGATTTTAAATCCACAAAAAGCAATAAAAGATATATTGTCGAGATAGAGTATTTTTCCAATAAACCAAGTCAACAAACGGTTTAGATTCTATCGAAGATTTATGCTCTCGCTTTTTGGTCCTGAAATATTCATACAGGCTTATGACTTAAAGAATTCGCTATATCTTCTTATCAACAGGAACGAATTCGATAATGGGAACATCACTATATCAGATCTTGAAAATGAGATTTCAAGACTATATGAGGGTGATTTTTCCATTACAGCGGATATCCGCTGATGTCGTGATCCTCAATGTATACAATCAGATATGCTCCATCCTACAGCGTAGCCTATGGAACGGAGGCTTCCCAGCCTCCGCCCGGCCTTTGCGGAAGGGCTGGATAGGCAATGGGGCATGGACGTGAAAAATATGCCGGATCTGAGGTGGTATATAGTCCAAGTTCTTCCGGAAGAAATGTGGCTATTGTACCACACACAATGAAGAATGCGAGTCCTACGGAGCCCCGACGTCTTTCTTTTTCACAAAACATTTTGATTGCCGGAGCTATAGCCATCAATACATTGGTTGAGATAAACACATCAAACATTATCCGGTCTGAGAGGAAAGTTCTTGCCGTATTCAACAACGTAAATCATACTGCTGTCATAATAGCTACACACCAGAAACCTTCTCGCAGACTTACCGGAGTCTTGAAGTATGCTCCGAAATTGCTTTGTCGTTCATATGAAAGCCCTTATCGCGTTGATTATCAATGGCGTTTTATAAAAACAGGTACATAAAAGATACAAATTTTGAGGGTATATTGCGAAATTGTGTTCCCCCGCGTAAGAACTGCGTTTTCAGATGGTTAGAGCGATATTGGCTAAGATAGGTATTTATGATTAAATACCCATTTTGCGTTAAGTTTATTCTACATAAATTTACAATATTTAACGCAGTAAAATAGTGCGTATATATCTATAGAAAAGGCAGTAATGCCAAAATTGGCTTTACTGCCTATGCGAAATCGGGTCGAGGGGTTTCCCCTTGCAAGGGTGTTTTTGTTGGACTGAGCGATAGCGAACGTCGGACGAAAACACATCTTGCAGTAGCTATCTAAAAAATCCCCGGCAGTTTACCGAGGAAATGATTAATTTGGAGTCACTTCATTCTCCCAACGATTAGCGGGGTCAGGAGTTATATAACTTAACTCTACCGTATCTTTGAATTTGTCGTTTATTTCAACTTTCCTGCCTTCACTTGCTGGAATTCCATTAGGATAACCGTATGACTCGTAACCATGATAGACAAGCTGGATAGCATTCTCAAGATTTAGGGCACATGGTATTGCCACAGATATTGTTCCATTCATTGGTATTTCTACGCTTTCAAATGTTTGCCATATAGCCATGTCATTCCATGGGTTCTTATTATCATGCAGATAGCCCTCGACTTTGAGATAACGAAACATGTTTTCAACAGCATATTTCCCTTCCACTACCGGAATACCACTGTTCTTGACCGTGACGGCAACAAGTTTTTTATGAGGAATGGTAAAATCGCACTTAATCGCGCTCCCACTCCATTCATTATTGATGGCGGTAAAGCCATAATCGAGCATATTGGTAATAATATAATCATCCTGAGAAAGGGAGGAAAAATCTGCCGAAAAAACATAACCACTTCGTAGTCCCTGATCTTCTATATCAGCTTCAAAGAATATTTTGTAGTATCCAGCTTTGTCGGTTACACCTTTTGCCTTATGAATCACTGTAGTCCCGAAAATTCCGGTGGCTTTAAAATCCACTGCTACAGGAATGCCCTGAAGAGGAGTGCCTTCAGGCGTTTTGATATAACCGGATATAATTGTACTTGTTTCCGTCGGCTGAGGAATAAGTTCATCAAGTTCCCTATCACAGCTTGTTGCAATAAAACATAATGATATGAGTATGACGGTTAGTGTCTGATGTCTCCATTGCCGGTAAATATCTTTTAATATATCAATATACATAACGATGTTCTATATTAATCATTTTGAATGTCAGTTTATTATTGCAAAGATAATCAATACAGTTGGAATACAAAAATTCTAAGCCCTGAAAATTTGCAAGTTACGGATAAGATGTACAATTAGGTGCCAAATTCCTCTTTAATCAGTGAAGAATTATAAGTACAAGTAACTCTAAATCCTCATAAAAACGCTCTCATTTGAATGTATGAGAGCGTTCTGTAAGCAATGAATATTAGTCTATCGCTGTGAGATTCTTAAAATCACGGATAGTGCGCGGAAGAAATACTGTTGTCAGAAGGATAAGGAATACTCCAGTGGCGGCTATTACTATCCAAAAGCGGTATCGCCCCACAACCCAAAGGTTTGACAAGAATAATGTAAAGAATACAGCCATAGCCATTCCGAGGACAAATTCACCTATCAATGCAAATAATCGTAAAGTCGATACCTGCCTCATTGTTTGCATCGGTGTCGAAACACTGATGTCTATTTTCTTCGTCTTGAAATATAGATAGCCATACCAGATTGTAGCTATACATAAGAATATACAGAGAAATATTTTGAGAGCAGTGGGGAAGGCATCATTACCAAATCCAGAGTTCCAAGCACATAAAAATACTACGGCAAGGATAGGGCAGGAGATAGCTCCTTTGCAATACATCTTCATAATTCTTCTTTGAGCTGTATTGCACTTGGTTGATTTGAGGTTGATACTGTCGCTTGTCTCTTTCGCGAGTACATTATCGAGAGTCGACATACTTTTTTTGAGTTCTTCTAAGTCCATATTATTTCGATTTTGATATGAGTTTGTTTTTTATTCTATGTAGTTTGATAGCTACATTATTCCTTTCGATACCGATTATTTCTGCAATTTCCTCGTATGGGTATTCATCAAGCCAAAGTAGAATAATCGCTTTCTCAATCGGGAGAAGTCGATTTATCAAATCGCGTAGGGCTGCAAGCTGCTCAGCCTTGTTGTCATCTTCTTCCGAGGAAATATCAACATTAGAAATCTCAAAAGGCAATGTTTCAAACTTCGGCTTATAATTGCGAATTGCCATTAATGCTGAATTGACTGCAACCCGATAAACCCAAGTGGACAGTTTGCTCGTACCCCGGAATTGCTCTAAACCCAACCAAAGGTTGGTAAGGATTTCCTGACGTAAATCCTCATAAGGAACTTTTGGGGTAGCGTATGCCCAACAGACCTTGTTGATAATACGGGAATGCTCCTTGATGAAAGAGGCGAACTCCATGCTTGTTTTTGGTGGACTTTCCATTTTCTTGATGTTTTTGTAACGTTAGGTGCAAAATCAACCCGAAAAGTTACACTCAACTCAAAAAATTTTCTTTTATAGTCAAGACACTATATATTTGTGCATTTCAGTTTAGTGTCATGCAACATGTCGACATCCGTCGAAACGTAGGGACGCACGGTTCGTGCGTCCGCGCTCGACAGTGTTCGTCCGACACTGAAAATGCACATTTACTTTCTGTCCGAACTATAAGTAGCCGACTGTTGAATTCACAGCAGTATCTCCGTCTCCCTGCTTCCTTTCGCATCAAGAAACATCACATAGTAGATCGGCATATAGATGACACTCCCCTTTTGGCACACTTCCCGCGAATTGCTCAGCACGACTCCGGTGTCAAGCCGATAGTCCTTGTTTTCAAGCAAGCGGTTGAGTGCGCTGTGTACGGTATAGTCCTTTCCGGATTTTACCTCCAGCGCCATAGCCGAAAGCGTGTAGTAATCATCTATCAGGAAGTCGACTTCCCCGTTCTTCTTATTATCGTAGTAATACAGGTCATGGCCATGAGCGGCAAGCTCCATTGCTACGACGGATTCATATACACTTCCCAGATTGACACTGCATTCAGTATCCATCACCGGCTTGATGTTGTTGCGGTAGAGTATACCGGTCAGCATACCTACATCATTAAGATAAAGCTTAAGGAGATTCTTTACTCCGGACTCTACGAGAGGAAACGAAGGATTGGATATGGCCTTCACCTCCAAAGCAACGCCGGAAGCGGAAAGGAAATCGAACTCCTCCACATAATCGCTGTGGCGTCCCTTCGGCTTATTCTCGATATCCCTATACACCACTCTTTTCTTATGGCTCTCCATAGCGGAAGGGATCATATCATATATCCTCTTGATGTGCAGCCGATGGTCAAGATCATATTTGGTGGCATCGGCTTCGTAGAGCTTGTGTATGTCGTTCTGAATAGCCCTGACAGCCACAAGATTGCGGGAATCGACAAATTCCTGAACGGCCTGAGGCATACCTCCTATGAGCAGATAGCGTTTGAAAAGACCCATTATATGGTTATGCAGCGCCTCATCGAGACCCTGCCTGGCATCAAAAAGTCTCCGCATTCCGGATATCGCTTCCTCCCCTACATTATTGGCTATAAGGAATTCCTCGAAATCAAGCGGATACATACGCATCAGGGTAAGAGAGCCTACAGGGATGGAGGTGGTATGCTTAAGGGTAAGACCCAATAAGCTACCGCTTACCGCATAGGTATATCTCCCCTCCTGCCTTAGAAACTTCAGGAGGGTAAGCAGACGTGGGTATTGCTGGATTTCATCAAGAAACACCAAAGTCTCTTCCTTAGAGCCAAGACGTTCGCCGGCTATGGAACTGAGGCGCAGATAAAACTCCTCCACAGAAGAAACAGATTCAAACAGCCGATCCGTATCGTAGTCCTCAATCAGGTTGATTTCGACTACATTCCTGAATATCCTGGACGCGACATGGTTGATGATAAATGATTTTCCGGTCTGTCGGGCACCTGTCAGCATCAGAATCTTATCCGACTTAGACGTAAAGTGCTTATATATATCCTTTTCTATTTTCCTATACAGCATAATTCACACTTTTCCTATGATTTTCACCCTGCAAATATACACTTTTCCTATAAAATAGGCAAGTAAAAACAGCACTTTTCCTATAAATTTACTCCCTAAAAAATACACTTTTCCAAAATTCCATACATAATATTCAACTTTCGCAAACTTAACTTGAAGGTGCATGCCATTTCCGGTAAGGATTTTCCTACAGAAACGGGCTAAATCTCGGTTTAAAACCGAGATTTAGCCCGTTTCTGTAG
>CAMWMK010000006.1 GCA_947175295.1 uncultured Porphyromonadaceae bacterium | reverse complement strand
CTTATGTGGCTGCCCTTGCAGCCATGATATTCATCGACAACGGCTACGACGCCACTATCGTCCTCTGGATGGCACTCGGCATAGCCGTCGGTACAGTGCCGATAGCCCGGATATCCGATGACTACGATTCCTGATCATTCGGCTATCCTCCAGCCCTCGATGCGGCGTGTCTCGGAAGAAAAGTTGACGCCGATCCTGAAGAGCCTTCGGGAATCCACAGCAAACTTTCGGGCGTAGCTCTTCTCCTCTATCTGGCGGAGGGCCTGCTCGGGAGTGGCATCGTATTTAAGCTCTATGACGTAGATGAATTTCGGGGTCTGGTTGAGCCCCGCCAGATCGTCGAGGTTCCAGTTGCCGTTGAGGGATGCCGGTGGCGGGATTAGCCATCTGAGCAGTAGTATTCGCCATAATGGATATAGGAGATTGAGTCAATCAATAAAAAAGTAAAGTAGAAATTTGGAGATTCTTATTTTTTTTATTAAATTTACATCGTAATACAACAGCAACACACTAAAACATCAATTATGGAAACATTTGTTCTTAACGAAGCAACAAAAAAGAATTATCGGGATATCTATTACCGGATAAATATACTGTTTGTGTTCTGGGCACTGCTTTTATTGGCTCAGTTCTACTCTCAGAAAGGATATGAGAGCTACTACGTCGCATACGCGGAGACCTTAGCATTTCTGCTTTCCGCCGCTTACGGCGGATATCAGACAATGCACAATAAGGGATTTTACAAATATATCAGCGAGGAGGTAGCGCCATATTATACATGGAAGTCCAAGACAAAGAAGGTGGCGCTTTTCGTCTCACTGATCCTTGGAGCGACATTGATAGCGCTTCGGTTCTTCCTGCCTGAGCAGACCCTCTACTATATGCAGAACATATTTTATGTCTCGGCGTTTTTAGTGCTAATCTACGGCGTAATGACCATCATTACCGTCCGACGGCAATGATACAGCAGCGCGGTCGGATCGGCGTTGTAAGTTGAAGGTTAAAAAGGTTATAAGATTAAGAGGTTAATCAGGGAATGATTTTTTTCTATTCAAATCATACTCTTTCCAAGTATTATTTAGCCCTTAACCCTTTTAACCCTTAACCTGTATCGGAAGGACTAAAGATGCGGGTCGATGTCGTTGATGTCGACGAGGCCGTGGAGGATGGCGAATACGGTAAGGCCGGCGGCGGAGTGGATGTTGAGCTTGGCGGATATATTGCGGCGGTAGGTGGTCACGGTATTTACGGAGATGAAGAGTTTCTCGGCTATCTCCTTGTTCTGCATGCCGTAGGCCACGCAGCGCAGTATCTCCTTCTCCCTGTCGGTCATGCTGTCGAGAAGGGAGTCTGTCTCGTCATCCCCGTTCGCCTCAGGCTTCACCTCCCTCTCCTTGAGCTTCAACGACTGCTCCAGGCGACCGACGGCCGGCATGAACATGCGGTCTTCTATCTCGCAGTGGGAGCAGAGATCGGCGTTGCAGGCGATGATGTCGTTGAGCGCGGATACGAGCACCAGATTGTTCTTGACGTGATAATGGCGGATAAAGATATCCTTCAGCTCATCGAGCTTTTCAGTCATACTCGTATGTCCTACCGAATAGTCGGCGATGCGGAACTCCTCCGTGCCCTCCCCCTGCAGAAGGCGGTCGACATAGCTGAAGATACTGTCGTTTTCATGCTCCATATGGCGGCGAACCCCGGCGCAGTAATCGTCGAAAAACTTCAGGAGCTGCAGCATCACGTCGTCGATCGGGAGACCACTGATGGCGAGCAGGAGCTTGCGGCGGATGGAGGGAAGCAGGAACTCGAGGAAATATGAATGTGCGCTCCGCAGATAACACATCAGCGAGGGAAGCGACACCTCTATGGAATAGGGACGCCCGGAGACGAGATTGCATACGGCAAGAAACGTGCGCGCGTCGACCCCTTCATCGGCACAGACCTCCTTGACGGTCTTGTCGCCAAAGCCGAGCGATATGCCGAACCTTGCAGCGACCATCATCAGGTCGCTGTTTTCGTCTATGAGGTTGCGGAGCCTGTCGGCTCCCGAGAATGCTTTCATCTGCTGCTCCATTGCATTTAGGGGGTTTAGGAGGTTTAAACCATTTCAAGGTGCAAAAGTAAGAAATATTTTTTAACAACACCATACCTACTTTTGAGTATTTTCACTAAACCGGGGTGGATTTTTCATTATTTTTACGATTTTTATTTGGAATTAGTCCAAATAATGAGTATTGCCGGAGGAGAGAATCGGTTGTAATTTTGCAACCGAAAAAACCGACCGAAAAATGAAAGCATTCTTTTCAGCAATACTTGGCATGACAGCAATGATAGGCGCGATCGCCGCGCCTGCATCAGCATCCGCAGCGGAAACCGCGGAAAAACCACTCGCCGCGACACAGGCCGACTCTACGGGCTACAGCAAATTCCGATTCGGCGGCTACGGGGAGATGGTGGCATCATTCAAGGACTACGGAATCAACCGATTCGCCGGAACAGCGTCGGGCAACACCAAGACCCACCGCAATACGATCTCAATACCGAGATTCGTTCTGGCTTTCGACTATAAGTTCAACCCCAAGTGGATCCTCGGGGCGGAAATCGAATTCGAGGCCGGAGGCACGGGATCGGCCATCGAACTCGAAAACAGCGAAAACGGAGAATATGAAACCGAGATAGAGAAGGGAGGGGAAGTGGCCCTCGAGCAATTCCACATAACAAGACTCATAATCCCGCAATTCAACGTAAGGGCCGGCCACATGATAGTGCCGGTAGGGCTTACAAACGCCCACCACGAGCCTATCAACTTCTTCGGGACCGTGAGGCCCCGAGCCGAGACTTCCCTCCTCCCCTCAACATGGCATGAGACCGGCATTCAGGTGTTCGGATCGTTTGGAAAAAGGTACACAAGGTTTGATTATCAGTTCATGATCACCGCCGGACTCAATGCCAACGGTTTCAACCGCGATGAATGGATCATCGGAGGCAAGCAGGGATTCTTCGAAGCTGACAACTTCACTTCTCCCGCCTACATAGCGCGCGTGGACTACAGCGGAGTGCCGGGACTGCGCACCGGAGTATCATTCTACTACTGCCGCGACGCCGGAGCGAACTCCGACAAGGAGCACACCTACTCAGCGATAGGACGAATCCCGGTGGCGATCGGAACATGGGACGCACAATACCGAAACAGACTCGTCACGGCACGCGCCAACGTCACATACGGATACGTGGGCAATTCGGCCGCGCTCAGCGACGCCAACCGCATGCTCTCCAACAAATCGCCCTACAGCCGACTGATACCGATAGCCAAGAACGCCCTCAGCTACGGGGCGGAAGCCGGCATCAACCTCAAGACGCTGATAAAGGGAGCGTGCCCTACGATCTATCCCTTCGCAAGATACGAATACTACAATCCGCAATACAGGGGAGACGGCACAAAGACCACGATGGACCGCCGGCTTGAAGTGAGCCAATGGCAGGCAGGCCTCAACTGGTATGCGCTCCCCAACCTCGTGGTGAAGGCCGACTACACCACCAGCCAGATAGGCACTTCGAAAGTATTCGGCAAAGGGCCGTATAATTCCGAAAACGAATTTTCGATCGGCATAGCCTATATCGGATGGTTCCTTTCAAGATAATTGAGAATTGAAAATTGAAAAAAACATCAAGATATGAAGAAACACTTACTCGGCTTCTCGGCGCTGCTCTGCGCCGGCGCCATGATGCTTACAGGATGCTCAAGCAATGACGATCCGAAGCAGGAAGACAACAACAACGACAACGCCGCCACTCTCGACTACAACGAGAAGAACGCGGCAAGCTGGGGCAACTATATGCAGCAGGTAGCAATACTGCTGCAGATGGACTCCAATACGCTCTATGAGGCATGGACCGTATCCTACGACGGCGGGGCCCCCTTCGCCACAAGCTTCAAGCAGCACAACGGCGGCGACTACTCAAGCGCGCTGAGCTGCGTGGAGCAGATCATCGAAGGCTGCGCCGACATCGCCAACGAGGTGGGTACCGCCAAGATAGGCGATCCCTACAACCTATACGTATCGGGCGACACGCAGGCCGCGCTCTACTCGGTGGAGTCATGGTATAGCTGGCACTCCCGCGAAGACTACTCCAACAACATCCTCTCGATCCGCAACTCCTACTACGGTTCGCTCGACGGGACGGTGAGCCCCAAATCCCTCTCGGCGCTCATCGCTTCGGAAGACTCCGGCCTCGACACCAAGGTGAAGGCCGCCATCACTGACGCCTCCAACGCCATCCTCGCCATCCCGCAGCCTTTCCGCAACCACATCAACAGCGCCGAAAGCCGCACGGCGATGACTGCCTGCGCCGACCTCGAGGAGATCCTTTCCATCAACCTGAAGAACGCCGTAAACAAGCTCGGCGACGACAGCCGCTACCAGGACATCGTAGACAACTATGTGGACGCTGTGGTAGTGCCCACCTACAAGAGCCTGCAGGAAAAGAACAAGGCCCTCTACCAGACAGTGGTAGCCTTCAAGAACTCCCCTTCCGACGCCAATTTCGCCAACGCCTGCAACGCATGGCTTGAGGCCCGCGAGCCCTGGGAGAAGAGCGAGGCATTCCTCTTCGGACCCGTAGACGCACTCGGCCTCGACCCCAATATGGACAGCTGGCCCCTCGACCAGGACAATATCGTGCAGATACTCAACTCCGGCAACTACGACAACCTCGACTGGAGCGACGGCGACGATGACGACACCATCGAGGCGGTGCAGTCGGTGCGCGGCTTCCATACGCTTGAGTTCCTCCTCTTCAAAGACGGACAGCCCCGCAAGGTGAAGAACTGAGTTATCCACTGGGGCTTATAAGGTTTATGAAGTTTTATAAGCTTGAAGATTTAAGTTTTAAAATCTAAATGTTCGGACTATTGACACATAGACATTTCTTTCCATACGTTTGCCTCGCGGGCCTGGCGGCAATGCTGGCGGGCTGCGAGAGCGACGGACTGGATGTGCTTGATATTGAAGTTCCTGCCGGCTATGAGCTGTCGGCAGGAACTTCCACCATCTTCCTCAATTCATCGGTGGCCTACGACAGCGAGGCGCCATGGGTGAAGGGCGACTACCTGACGCGCTTCGTGCGCGGCGACAGGCTCTACGACGACGTGCGCACCTCCACCAACGGACAGGGAGGAGGACTCGGCCCCGTCTACGCAGGATACTCCTGCGGCAGCTGCCACCGCAATGCCGGACGCACCCGTCCGGGAGTATGGAACGACAACGGATCAGGATCCTACGGATTTTCGGCCATGCTCGTATACATCACAAGGAAGAACGGCGCCTTTTTCCGCGAATACGGACGGGTGCTCCACGATCAGGCCATCTACGGAGTGCAGCCGGAGGGGAAGCTGAAGGTAGACTGGAACTACGAGCAGTTCACTTTCGCCGACGGCGACACGTATGAACTGGCATATCCCTCCTACACCATCACCGACTGGTATGCCGACGAGATCGCTCCCGAAGACCTCTTCTGCACCGTCAGGGTGCCACTCCGCCATGTGGGAATGGGGCAGCTGATGGCGCTCGATCGCAACGAGATAGAGCAGCTCGCCGCCAAGAGCAACTACCCCGAATGGGGCATCAGCGGCCGATGCAACTATATCAGCGAACGCGGAGTGACCAGCCTCGGAATTTCGGGCAACAAGGCCCAGCACGCCGATCTGACGGTGGAGCTCGGATTCTCCAGCGACATGGGAGTGACCAACAGCCGCTACCCGGAAGAGATATGCGAGGGGCAGATACAGATGAACCAGGGCTCGATGATGGGACTCTCCTACGACCAGCTCGACGTCTCGACGGAAGACATGGAAAACGTAGACCTCTACATGCAGTCGCTCGGAGTGCCGGCGCGCCGCAACGTCAACGACCCGGAAGTGAAGCGGGGCGAGAACCTCTTCTATCAGGCCGGATGCCACCTCTGCCACGTCACTACGCTCCATACCAGACCGCGCGGATCCACACTGCTCGCGGGGACACAGCTCCCCTGGCTCGGCAACCAGACCATACACCCCTACAGTGACTTCCTGCTCCACGACATGGGGTCGGAGACAATGGGGGTAGGACTAAACGACAACTATGTGTCCGGACTGGCCCGGGGCAACGAATGGCGCACCACTCCCCTCTGGGGAATCGGACTGCAGGAGAAAGTGAACGGACACACCTACTTCCTCCACGACGGACGCGCCCGCAACCTGACGGAAGCCATAATGTGGCATGGCGGAGAGGGGGAAGCCTCCAAGAACATATTCAGGAAAATGCCGCGCGAAGACCGCGCGGCGGTGATAAAGTTCCTGCAGTCGCTGTAGATAATTGAGAATTTAGAATTGAGAATGGGGATTTGAGAATTGAGAATCAACTGATCAGACATGAAAAAGACAATACTTTCCATAATATGCGCCCTGGCTTGCATACCGATGGCCCGGGCGCAGTATGACACCGATACGGAAAACGGCGTAGTTTCCCTGGCCGACCACCGGGGATTCACATTCACCACGAAAAAGGGTGACTTCCTCTTCAAGCCATACCTCCTGGTGCAGACCACTGCCAACTACAACTATTATGACGACGCAGGACTCGACCCGGCCTACAACCAGGACAATGTGGCCAATTCAGGATTCGGCATTCCATATGCAGTGCTCGGATTCACCGGAAAGGCCTTCAATATCGTCACCTTCAACCTCTCCATCAACGCGGCCGCCTCAGGGGGCGGACTCCTTCAGCAGGCATGGGCCGACGTGCGCCCATCCGATGAATTCGGAGTGCGTATAGGCAAATTCAAGACTCCATTCTCCCACGCCTACCTGACCACCCTCGGCGAGACCCTCTTCCCGGTGCTTCCGACATCGCTGACGGCATCCGTGATACTCCCCTACTCGCTCAACGCAGTGACCCCGCACATCGGGACCGGCTTCGACCTCGGAGTGGAGGTACACGGTATGGTCAAGGAGAAGTTCGGCTATCAGGTAGGCCTCTTCAACGGCACGGGAGCCTCGGTCAACACCGCTACCAAGACAATCAGCGACGACTGGCACATCCCCTCGCTCCTCTACGCCGCCCGCCTCACCTACCAGCCATTCGGAGTGATGCCGGCATCGCAGGGTGATCCCCGCAGGCTCAACAGCAACAAGATGCTCATCGGAGTGTCCGGCTCGCTCAACGTGGAGAGCGAGAACGAGAGCACCAACGACCTGCGCCTCGGACTGGAATGGTCGTGGATAAAGAACCGCTGGTATTTCGGTGCCGAGTTCTACTACATGAACGTAGGCTTCACGAAAAGGCAGAAGATCGATACTTCCTACAACTACTTCGGAGGCTACGGGCAGGCCGGATACTTCATCACCGATAAGCTCCAGGGCTGCCTGCGCTACGACTTCTTCGAGCGCAACTCCACCAAGAAAGGGGGCTTCCTCAATATGCCGGCCATAGGCGCCAACTATTTCATCGACAGCATCAACCTCAAGCTGCAGGCCATGTACCAATATACCGGACGCACCGGGCATGCACGGCAGATGGACCGCGACGAGGACAACCTCGGACTGGCTACGAGCGCCGTGACGGTAATGGCGCAGTATTCTTTTTAATCAATGCATAATTCATAATTATTTGTCGCTGAATTTCAGCTGAAAATATTTTGATGATACCATGCATTTAATTTGATCAATTACTTAATGCATAATGCATAATCCTTTAATGCGACATCATCTATCATTCATATTGGCTGCCTTGGCGCTGGGAGCGGCTTCCTGCGACGAGGGGCGTATCTACAATGACGACACCGTGCAGACCGAGGAGGGAGGCACGGCGCGATTCGCCGGGACGATAAGCGGCACCGACACCTGGAGCCAGGGCTACACGCTGGCGCTGGCCGGATTCGAAGAGGGCAACGACTATGCGCTGATAAGCAAGAACATCGAGATCTCCGGCACTGACGGAAACTACGACATCACCCTCTCCGGAATCCCCGGGGAAGTGACTTCAATCGAGCTCTGCGCCATCGACCGCCTGCGCCGCCGCGTGGCCACATTCCTATCGGCCGACTATCAGCCTCAGGACGGAACGCTGCAGATCAGCGCTGAGGGAGTGGACATGTCGATGTCGACGGCGATACAGACGGAGATCTTCAACACCACATGCACGCAGTGTCACGGAGGATCAGGATATGCCGCGGCCGGACTCGACCTCCTCGCCGGCGACAGTTTCGGCAACCTCATATCCATACCCTCGCGGAAGATTCCCGGCATGGACCGAGTAGCTCCCGGCTCAAGCAATGAAAGCGAGCTCTTCCTCATCCTCAGCTCAGACATCTCGGCCGACTGGAACTACGACCACTCCGTGGAAGTGGTGCGCCAGGAGAAGCTCGACCTGATACGAAACTGGATCGACAACGGCGCGAAGACCGGATTCTGACGTCGCATCCGAAACAATCTGAATTATCCGAAATGAAATACCAGAACATCAAATATATCGGGGCAGAAGCCACAGTGGCCCTTTTCGAGACAGGAAGAAAAGAGGCGCACGCCTACATCCTCCCCTCCGACACCGAAGCCGGAGCCGAGGCCCAGATCAAAGCCATAGCCGAGGCCGCCGACCGCCTTGCCGCAGACACGGGCCTAACGCCTGTGTTCAAGCGCTACCTGCTCAGCGACCCTTCCAACCAGATGCGTCTGCTGCCGGAGGAAGACGCCTGCGCCCGCTCCGTAGTGGGCCAGACGCCTCTCGACGGGCGGAAAGGGGCGCTCCTCATGATCCTTGAGGAAGGCGCCGACTACCGCCGCCGTGAAGACGGGATATGGCAGGACAGCAACGGCCGCATTTGGGTAGGCGACATCGACTCCGTACCTTCCTGCGACTCGCTCTCGATGACCACAGAGTATCTGGAGAAGCTGGCGCGTATTCTCGATGGCTGCGGAGCCTCGCTTAAGGACCATTGCCTACGCACATGGTTTTTCGTACGCGACATCGACAACAACTACTCCGGAGTGGTGAGAGGACGCAATGAGGTGTTCAGCCGTGAGGGACTTACCGCCGAGACCCACTTCATAGCCTCCACAGGCATCGAAGGGCAATGCGCGGAGCCCGCGCGCCTCGTGGCCTTCAACGCCTTCGCTGACACGAAGGCCGACGATTCACAGATAAGATACCTCTACGGAAGCACCCACCTCAATCCCACTTACGAATACGGAGTGGCCTTCGAGCGCGCGACGGCAGTGGACTACGCCGACCGGCGCCACGTCTACATCTCAGGCACCGCAAGCATCGACAACAAGGGCGACATCGTAGCTCCGGGCGACATAAAGGCCCAGACGCTGCGTATGCTCGAGAACATCGAGGTGCTTCTTGATGAAGGAGGATGCGGATGGGAGGATGTAGCCCATATGACGGTCTATCTCCGCGACATCGCCGACCATCGGACAGTAGGCCGCATGATGGATGAACGCTTCCCCGGCCTCCCCAAAACGATAGTGCTTGCCCCGGTGTGCCGTCCGGGATGGCTGATAGAGACCGAATGCATGGCTGTCAGAAAAGCCGACAATCCTGAATATGCGCCTTACTGAGACATTGATATTCATCCTTGCCGTAGGAGCCGCACTGCTGATCGGACTTACGTCGATGCTGCCTGCCGGGATATACTCCTCGGCAGGCTGGCATGCGTTCTGGGCAGCAGTGGCAGTCGCCCTGACGCTTGGAATCGTCAAAGGACGCCTCTGGCGCGACATACCAGCCTTCATCATGCACATATCATTCCTATGCATGATAGCGGGAGGCTTCTGCACCTCCGCCCTGTCGCGCCGTGGTACGCTCCATCTCCTCCCCTCAAAGACAGCCGACAGCTTCGTGACGACCGACGGGAAAACCGAAAAGCTGCCATGCGCCGTCACTCTGCTGGCGTTCACACAGGAACATTACCCCGGCATGAACTTCCCGAGGGATTTCCGGAGTGTGCTGACTACCGCCGACGGCGACACAATGCGCATCTCAATGAACCATATAGGACGCATGGACAGCTACCGGCTCTATCAGACCTCATTCGACGAGCACGGCGGCACCATCCTGACAGTGACCCACGACCCCGCCGGCATGGCCGTCAGCTACACCGGATTCCTGCTCTTCGCCATAGGAGGAGCACTGTGGCTGCTCCGGACGGCAACCACCCGGCGACCGGGCAGGAAGGCCATGGCGGCATGCGCAGCGCTCGCCTTCGCGGCCATGGGGTGCGGAGAAGCCTACGCCGTCCCTGCCGTAGACGCCCGCAGCGCCGACTCGCTGGCCTCGCGACAGGTGCTCTTCAACGGAGAGACAGTATCCTTCACAGGATTCTCAACCCGACTGACATATAAACTGACCGGCCGCGACAAAGTGGCCGGACTCTCCCCGGAGGCATTCGTAGCCTCGCTGATAAAGTATAAGGAAGACTGGAGCAAGGTGCCATTCATAAAGATCAAGAGCAAGCCCCTGAGGGAGGCGCTCGCCATCGAAGGGAAATACGCCGCAGTGACCGACCTATACGACGCAGCCGGCAACTACATTCCGGCAGCCCTATACAAAGGGGGAGCCGGACCGCTCGACAAAGACATCATATCGCTCGACGAGAGGCTGGCCCTTCTGATCGACCTCTGGAAAGGGGAACTCTTCACTCCGCTGCAGCGAGGCTCGAAAGAACTCCGACCGGAAAGCTCCATCAAGGCCGAAATGCTCTACTACCGCATAAATCCCCTCCGGATAGCCTTCATTATTGCGATCCTGACAGTGGCGGTGATAGCCATAGCCTTCATGGCCGGCAAGAAAATGCCGACATTTCCCCTCACAGCGACAGCGGGAGCAGCCGGCATAGCGGCATACGCATGGCTATGGCATATCTCCGGAAGCGTGCCTCTCTCCGGCGCGTCAGACATCATGGAGTTTGCGGGCGTCTGCATGGGGCTGCTCTCCTGCGTGGCAGCATGGAGAAAGGAGACGGAGCTGCTCGTGGCCCTCGGCATGGCGGCATCCTCATTCCTGCTGCTCGTAGCCATGCTCGGGATGAAGGACCCTGTGCTCAGCCCCGTGATGCCGGTGCTTGCCTCGCCCTGGCTGTCGGTGCATGTGTCGCTCGTCATGCTCGCCTATGCCGTGTTAGGCTTCACGCTTCCGGCAGGAGTCAGCGCCCTCGCACTCCCCGGGCAGAGAGAGCGTCTGACATCGCTCGCCGTTTCCCTGCTCGGCCCCGGAGTCTTCCTGCTCGGGCTGGGCATAATCACGGGATCGATGTGGGCCAACGTCTCGTGGGGCCGCTACTGGGCATGGGACCCGAAGGAGACGTGGTCGCTCGTCACCCTGATGCTCTATTCGATACCTCTCCACAGATATTTCAGGATGCGGCGGCGCCCCATATTCTGCTGCGTCTACCTCATACTCGCATTCTCCTCCATAATAATGACTTACTTCGGCGTGAACCTCCTCCCCTCGCTCCACGCCTATAACTGACACCCACCGCTATGAATCTTGACATACATCCCATCATCACCACCACTGCCTCTTCCGCCCCCCTGCTCATAGCCGGCCCCTGCAGCGCGGAGTCGGAAGAGCAGATGCTCGCTACGGCCCGCGGCCTCTGCGACGCGGGAATCGACATATTCCGGGCCGGAGTCTGGAAACCCCGCACACGTCCCGGAGGATTCGAGGGACACGGACGGAAGGCCCTCGAATGGATGGCCGCCGTAAAGCGGGAGACAGGCATGACTACCGCTACTGAAATAGGATGCGCCGCCCACGCGCGCGAAGCTCTGGAAGCGGGAATCGACATCCTCTGGATAGGAGCCCGCACCACGTCGTCGCCCTTCGCCATGCAGGAGATAGCCGACAGCCTGGCCGGAACAGACGCCGCGGTATTGGTGAAGAATCCGGTATGCGCCGACCTCGACCTATGGATAGGAGCCGTAGAGAGGCTTTATCTGGCAGGCATACGGCGTCTCGGAGTGATCCACCGCGGTTTCAAGGTGCCGGGCACTACGGACTACCGCAACGCTCCCCTATGGGAGATAGCCGAAGCGTTCAGAAGGGAGTTTCCGGAAATCCCCATGCTCTGCGACCCTTCGCATATGGGCGGAATGCGGGAGCGGGTGGCACCCCTCTCAGCGGAAGCGATCGCGCGGGGATACGACGGACTCATCATAGAGAGCCATCTAGATCCGGAGTCAGCCCTCACGGATGCCCGCCAGCAGGTCACTCCGGCCATGCTTTCGTCCATTTTAGCGGAATCACTCCCTGAAATGGCCGCTGCCCTCCGATAGACATTAAACCAAACCTACCGCCAATTCGTTTTCATAGATGAATATACGACTTCAATATACAGAAACCCTTAAATTAATTTCACTATGAGCTTTATTTGGTATATACTGATCGGAATAGCGTCCGGAGCGGTAGCCGGGAAACTGATGCGCGGCGGTGGCTTCGGATGGATAGTAAACCTTATCGTCGGCATAATCGGCGGAGTGCTCGGAGGATGGCTCTTCGGCCTACTCGGCATCACCACCACGGGCATCATCGGCAACCTCATCACTTCAGTGGTAGGCGCCATCGTGCTCCTATGGATCACCGGCCTCCTGAGCCGGGCCACACGCAGTTAGCACATATCAATACAAATCAATACAAATCAATAGAAAATAGGCCGCACACACGGCCTATTTTCATTTTTTACCATAAGACCTACGAAAAAACAGTCGATTTTCAGATTTATTTATTATATTTGCGGTCTGAAACCAATCTTTTAACACCGTGAAACTGAAACCGACAAATTTCCTCCTTATCCTGCTGGCCGCGATAGCCGCAGCCACGGCCGGATGCTCGCATAGCGCCGCTGTAGAGACACCCGACTACATAGCGCGCCTTGACTCGCTCATCGACCACAGTCCGGACTTCGAGCGCAACAAACTGATGCGCCTCGCCGAACTGACACAGAAACGCAAGAACGCCGTGTCGACCACCGACAAATACATGCTCAACTCCATACTCTTCGATGAATACCACACCTACAAGTCGGACTCCGCCATAAAATACATCGACGCCAACATAGAGCTCGCCCTCCAGGCAGGCAACAAGGACTGGCTGACGGAGAGCAAAATCAAAAAGTCGGAGTTCCTGACCGGCACCGGGCTTCTGGCCGACGCCCAAAACCTCATGGAATCGATCGACCGCCAAGACATCGTCCCGGAGCTGCTCCCGGCCTACTACGGCAACATGATCTACCTCTACAGCCATCTGGGAAACTACACGGGAGGATCGGTCAATGAATACTACATAAAGGAACGCGCCTACAAAGACTCCGTGATGAGCGTCATCACACCGGACCATCCGGAATACCTTTGGTATAAAGGATGGGATATACTCGGCACCGCCAAACCGGAAGAAGAGACCATCAAGAGGCTTAAGGAAAAACTCTCCGCCTCAAACCTCAACACCCATCAGGACGCCAAAGACGCCTATATACTCGCCAAACTCTACGAGCAGGCAGGCGACCGCGAGAACTATCTCCGATATATGGCCACTTCCGCCGCCGTAGACGTAAAGATCGCAAACTCATCGGAGATTTCCTCACTCGAAGACCTTTCGCGAATAATGTTCGGGAAAGGCGACGGCAACATCGACCGCGCATACAGATATATCAACTACTGCCTCAACAAGGCAATCTCATATCCCAACCGCGTGAAGGCATACGGCATATCATCAGCCCTCGACGCCATCAGCCGTGGCTACGAGCAGCGCAACATCCGGCATCAGCAACGAATAAGAAACTTCCTGGTGCTCGCCTGCGTGCTGGCAGCCATTCTGACTGCAGCCATAGTCATAATAATAGTGCAGAACGGCAGGCTCAGAAGGCAGGGACGCGACCTCGACGCCACCAACAAGACACTCGGAGACAACATCAGAAACCTAAATGAAACGCATCAGCAGCTCAACGAAGCCAACACCCAACTCAAACAACTGATAGCGGACCTGCAGCAGAAGAACGACGAACTCAACGAAGCGAACTTCGTGAAGGAGGAATACATCTGCAACATCTTCACCATCTGCTCCAACTACATCGACAAGCTCTCGGAACTGAAGAAAAGCATCCACGTAAAGGTGATGAAGAAGAAATACATCGAGATAGAGAACGAGACCGAAGACTTCGACATGAAAGACGAGCTGAAGGAATTCTACCGCTCATTCGATACCGTCTTCCTCCATATATATCCGGATTTCGTCAACGACTTCAATTCCCTGCTTCAGGAAGACAAGCGGATCACCCCTAAGGAAGGGGAACTCCTCAACACGGAACTGCGCATCTACGCGCTCATACGCCTCGGCATCACCGACAGCATAAAGATAGCCGAGTTCCTGCACTGCTCTCCGCAGACGATATACAACAACCGGTTTAAAGTGCGCAGCAAGGCCATCGTAGACAAGAAGGACTTCGCCGAGAGGGTGCGCAAACTGGGCGGATACAGGCATTCCGAGGCCTGAACCGACCTCCACCGACCATAAAAATTCTTACTTAATACGCATCAAGGCGGTATGGCAAATCATTGCTATACCGCCTTTTAGCATTTACCTTAAATTTACCTCACCTCATTACCTCACCGAAACGGGCACAAATTATTACTTAACTTTGCATCGTGGACATTACCATACGCCTCATCATGACACTTCGGACCACAACTGACAAAACGCCATAAAGACTCATACACAATCTAAATAAACAACAATGAAAACCAACTGTAATCTTTTACCATTGGCATTATCCTTCATCATGCTGCTCATGGGCGGCATGCCGGCACTCGCCAGAGACATCACCGTCAGAGGCACGGTGACCGAGACCTCGGGAGAGCCGCTGATCGGCGCCACCGTAGCCGTGAAGGACAGGCCCGGACAGGGCACGGCCACAGACATCGACGGCAATTTCACAATCAACGTGGCGGACAACGCCACCCTCGTATTCTCTTACGTAGGCTTCGTCACGAAGGAACTCAAGGCCGCTCCAAAGATGGAGGTGACCCTGCAGAGCGACCAGACCAACCTTGACGAGCTCGTAGTGATCGGCTACGGCGCCGTGAAGCGCAAAGACCTCACCACAGCCGTATCGACCATCGGCGAGGAAGCACTCGAGAACCGCCCCATCATCTCGGCCGCACAGGCCATCCAGGGCAAGGCAGCCGGCGTGGCCGTGCAGCAGCCTACGGGAGCTCCCGGCGGCGGAATGACAGTCAGGGTGCGCGGCACAACTTCCTTCAACGGATCGAACGAGCCCCTCTATGTAGTGGACGGTGTGCCCGTAGACAATGTCAACTTCCTCTCGCCGAGCGACATCGAAAGCATGCAGATCCTGAAAGACGCGTCGTCGGCAGCCATCTACGGCTCAAGAGGCGCCAACGGCGTAGTGCTGATCACCACCAAGCAGGGTCGCAGCGGCGACGCCAAGATCTCGCTCAACATACAGGGCGGCTTCACGCAGGTGGCAAAGAAGCTCGATGTGCTCAACACCGCGCAGTATAAGGAACTGATGGACGAAATAGGCCTCGTAAAGCTTCCCGACGGACTGACCGACCAGACCGACTGGTTTGACGAGACATACCGCACCGGCAACACCCAGACCTATCAGGTGGCCATCTCGCAGAGCAACGACAAGATAAGCTACTACCTTTCGGGCGGCTACCAGCAGGACCGCGGCATCCTGAAAAGCTCCTTCTTCCGCCGCTACAACTTCCGCGCCAACCTCGAAGGCAAGCTCCGCAGCTGGCTCACGGCCAAAGCCAACGTGATCTACTCCGACTATTCATCCAACGGCGGCGGCGCCATGGGCACGGTAGGCAACCGCGGCGGCGTGATCCTCGCAGTGGTCAACACTCCGACCTACGCACCGGTATGGGACCCTGAGAATCCCGACAGGTACTACAACAATTTCTACGGCCTCAACATGCAGAGCCCGCTCGAGAACGAGGCCCGCCAGAAAAGCAACCGCAACCGCGAGAACCGACTCATCGCTTCAGGGGAATTCCTTTTCGACATCTACAAGGGACTCAAGTTCTCCTCCAAATTCACGATGGACCGCCGTCAGGGCTGGAACACCTCCTTCCTTGACCCGGAACTCACCACCTGGGGACGCGAACAGGGAGGCACTGCCTACGACGGACGCAACCGCAACACCGTGCTGACATGGGACAACGTGGCCACCTACAACCTCAACTTCGGCAAGAACACACTCGACTTCATGGCCGGCACATCGTGGACCGACTCCGACTACTCCAACAACTGGATCAACGGCCAGTATTTCCGCAACGGCCTCATCCAGACACTCAACGCAGCCAACAAAATCAGCTGGGACGGCACCGGATCAAGCGCTTCGCAGTGGGGCATCCTCTCCTATCTGGGCCGAATAAGCTACAATTTCGACTCGAAGTATCTCGCTACAGTAAACATACGCTACGACGGCTCCTCCAAACTCCACCCGGACCACCGCTGGAAAGCCTTCCCCTCGGTGTCGGCCGCATGGCGAATCTCGCAGGAGAACTTCATGAAAGACATCAACTGGATCTACGACCTCAAGCTGCGCGCAGGATGGGGCAAGACCGGCAATCAGGACGGCGTAGGCGACTACGGCTACCTGCAGCGCTACAACATCAACCGCATACCATGGTTTGAAGACGGCAACGCCACAGCGGTGCCGACCATCTCTCAGGCCAACCTCCGCACACGCGACCTCACCTGGGAGACCACCACACAGACAGGCGTAGGCGTGGACTTCGCAGTGCTCAACAACCGCATCGAATTCAGCGCCGACTGGTACTACAAGAAGACAAGCGACATGCTGATGTGGGTATCGCTCCCCTCCGGATCGGCCGCAGCCAGCTCCATACAGCGCAACGAAGGCGAGATGACCAACAAGGGCTTCGAATTCAGCATCACATCGCGCAACCTCACAGGCGCCTTCTCCTGGACCACGAACCTCAACATGTCGTTTAACCGCAACAAGCTCACCAGCCTCGAGCTTCAGAAGGTATATCTCGACGCCAAGACCAGCGAGACGGTCAACGAAGCAGTGGTACGCAACGAGCCGGGACGCGCGCTCGGCGGATTCTACGGATACGTGGCCCAGGGCGTGGATCCGGAGACAGGCCTCATGATCTACGAAGACCTCAACGGCGACGGCCGCATCTCCTCGTCAGACCGCACATATATCGGCGACCCCAACCCCGACTTCACCTTCGGCATGACCAACACGTTCTCCTACAAGGGCTTCAATCTCAGCATATTCCTGCAGGGCTCCTACGGCAACGACATCTTCAATGCATCGAGGATGGAGACAGAAGGCATGTATGACGGCAAGAACCAGACCACGGAGGTGCTCCGCCGCTGGCGCATCCCCGGACAGATCACCGACATGCCGAAGGCGGGATGGAACATGCGCAACTCCACATACTTCGTGGAAGACGGCAGCTACCTGCGCATAAAGGACATCTCCCTTTCCTACGACTTCCAGGGCAAGTGGCTCCGCAAGATAGGCATCTCACGCCTGCAACCCTACTTCACGGCCTCCAACCTCATCACCTTCACCCACTACTCGGGTATGGACCCGGAAGTGAACCAGTGGGGCAGCAGCGGCGCCGTGCAGGGTATCGACTGGGGCACATATCCCCACTGCAAGAGCTACGTATTCGGACTCAACATTGACTTCTAACAAGACTTAACCATGAACAAAAGACATATCATCTGCGGAGCAGCCGCCCTTACACTGATGGCCTCATCGTGCAGCCTCGACTATGAGCCGGTCAGCGACTACTCCGACGTGACAGAAGGGGCGATCGACAACCAGGAGGAAGAGATCATCTACGCCAACCGCGCAGATGCCGAAAGCGCCCTTACAGCACTCTATCAGGATTTCAGAGGCAACCAGAACCAGCTCCAGCTCGACTGGCTCCTGATCGGCGACGTGCATTCCGACAACGCATATGCCGGCACTACGGGCTCGGAAGTGGTGGATCCCGCCACCAACGACCTCAACGGCACGACACTCTGCGTCAACCGCGACTGGAACTACTATATGCTTCAGGCCGCAAAGTGCACTAAATTCATCCACGGCGTGGCCTCCGTAGGCGACAACAGCCTCGCGGAATCGGAGATCAACACCATGCGCGCCCAGGCCGAAGTGTTGCGTGCGTTCATCTGGTTCAGGATGGTGCGCATGTGGGGCAACATCCCCATCGTCACCACCGTGCCGAAAGACATCACTTCCGAAAACATCGAGGAGTCGTATGAAAGCTACTTCCCCGCGCAGAACACCGAAGCGGAGGCCTACGAGTACATACTCAAAGACCTCGAGGACGCCATGAAGTACGCTCCTGACGGCACCGGCGACAAGACCCGCTTCAGCAAGGACGTGGCCCGCGCCATCCTCGCCAAGGTATATGCCGAGAAGCCGGTACGCGACTACGCCAAGGTGATCCAATACGTAGACGAACTCACCGCCAAGGGCTACGACCTCTGCCCCGAATACGGCGATCTCTTCAATATCGACGGTCCGGTCAAGGACGGATTCTCCGCCACTCCCGTGACTACCAACTCCGTAGAGTCGATCCTCGAAGTACACTATCCGGTAGGCTCGGGCAACTGGGCGTCGTGGATGTATGGACGCTGCCTTGAAGACTGGGACAACTCATTCTCATGGGCAAAATGGATCACTCCCTCGCGCGACCTACTCTCGGCCTTCGACAAGGTAGGCGACACGAAGCGCAAGGAGCAGACAGTGGTCTACTACGAATGCAACTGGAGCAACTACTACCCTTCCGACAACTACGCATTCATGTATAAGGTGCGCTCGGGCTACAGCAACGTCTTCTTCCTCCGCTATGACGACCTCCTCCTGCTCAAGGCAGAGGCCCTCATCAACAGGGAGAGCCCCGACTTGGGAACTGCCGCCGACATCATCGACCGCATCCGCACACGCGCCGGAATCGCGAAACTCACGGCCTCGGAGAAGAGCAACAAGGAAAGCCTCATGAAGGCCTACGTCAGCGAGCGCCGTCTTGAGCTGGCCTGCGAAGGCGAACGCTGGTTTGACCTCGTGCGTCTCGACCTCGTGGAAGAGACAATGGCCGCCGCAGAGCGCAACGACCCGGGACGCCTCCCGATCGCAGTGCCCTACACAAAGAACTCCTATCTCCTTCCAATCCCCCAGGATGTGCTCGACACAAACCCCAACGTAGTGCAGAATCCCGGATATTAAGTAGAACATAAACATGAATACAAACGTGATAGCATCAACCATACTCGCCCTGTCCGCGCTTCTCTTCGCGGGCTGCGGCGGAAGCGGCAACGAACCGGAACCCGCAACCCCCACCACACCTACAGTTCCTACTACGGGCGACGTAAAGGCGCTCACCACCACCGACAACCGCTCGAAAGACCTTACCGAGTCATTCATCAACTTCAGCACCACCGACAACATGTCGCCCTCCACCATCAGGCTGAAGGCAAGCGAGGAGTTCCAGACCATCGACGGCTTCGGAGCCGCGATCACCGGATCGACCGCCTACAACCTCCTGAAGATGCAGCCGGCCGACCGCGCGGCCTTCCTTAAGCAGACCTTCTCACACACCGAGGGCTACGGAATGAGCTATATCCGCATCTGCATCGGATGCTCCGACTTCTCGCTGAGCGAATACACATGCTGTGACAAGGAGGGAATCGAAAACTTCGCACTTACCGACGAGGAAACGAAATACGTGATTCCCGTGCTCAAGGAGATACTGACCTACAATCCCGAGCTCAAGATCATGGCATCGCCATGGACAGCGCCGAAGTGGATGAAGGTCAACAACCTCACCGACCTCAAGCCCTACGACTCCTGGACAGGCGGGCAGCTCAATCCAAAATACTATCAGGACTATGCCACCTACTTTGCCCTCTGGATCAAGGCATTCAACAAGGAAGGCATCGACATCTACGCCATGACCCCGCAGAACGAACCGCTCAACCGCGGCAACTCGGCATCCATGTTCATGGGATGGCAGGAGCAGCGCGACTTCGTGAAGACCGCTCTCGGCCCCAAGTTCAAGGCTGAGGGCATCGACACCAAGATCTACGTATTCGACCATAACTACAACTACGACAATCTGGCCGACCAGCAGGGATATCCTACAAAGATCTATGCCGATGAGGAAGCGTCGAAATACATCGCCGGCGCCGCCTACCACAACTACGGCGGCAACCTCAACGAGCTCAACGCCATCCACAAGGCAAACCCTGACAAGGAACTCGTATTCAGCGAGTCGACAGCCGGAGACTGGAACAACGGAGCCAACCTCCAGGCACGCCTCATCGACGACATGGAGCAGATCACGCTCGGCACGGTCAACCGCTGGTGTCGCGGAGCAATCATCTGGAACCTCATGCTCGACTCCAAGCGCGGCCCCAACCGCCCCGGCGGCTGCACCACTGGTTTCGGAGCCGTAGACATCAACGACGACTTCAAGACCATACGCCGCAATTCCTTCTACTACATCATGGCACAGATGTCGGCCGGTGTAAAGCCGGGAGCGAAGCGCATCGGCACTGAGGGCTTCACTAAGAACGGCCTTACTTTCTCGGCATTCAGAAACCCCGACAACTCATACGCGCTCGTGCTGAGCAACAAGAACTCCGAAGACGTGCGCGCTACAGTAGACGACGGCTCCCACCACTTCCCCGTCACCGTACCCGCCAAGGGAATAGTGACCCTCTCATGGAAATAATAAACCCCGACACTCAATCAAAAGATGAAATATACAAGCTTATTCACAATAGCGCTGGCTGCGGGAGCCCTCATCACCTCCTGCAGCGAAGACACGCCGCTGCCCGGCAATCCGGTCATGAACGTGAGCGGCAACATAGGATCGGCATGCTTCGGCGACAGCCTCGCATTCACGGTAAAGGCCACCGACGACGAAGTGCCTCTGTCGACAATACATGCGGAACTCTATTTCGGCGACGAGCTGGTCAGCGAGAAGGTAATCCGCACCAAAGTGAGCGGCGCTGACTACGAAGGCAAGCTCTACGTGCCCTACTACGCAAATATCCCCGACGGAAAGGCCACGCTGCGCCTTACGCTGCAGAACATCAACTTCACGATGACCGAACAGCTCTTCGACGTGCAGATATCCCATGCCGACTACCCTTCGCTTACATTCCGTGCTGAAGACGGCACTGAATACACGATGCAGAAGGATCCGGCCGAGAAATACGTCTATTCCATGACCCAGCGTTTCCCCTCCGAGATGAGGGGCGTGATCGTGGCTCCCAAGACCGGCGAGAACGGCAACGAGATCACTTTCGGATATGAGGGCAGCGAGATAAAGCCGGGTGCCGAAGGCCTCATCCCCTTCTCCAATTCCGCACCGGGACGATACACGATATCGTTCAATACATTCTCGTTCGAAGGATCGCCGTTTGTAGTGATGACGCTCAACGGCCAGCGCCTCGAGGCCATCGACGAGACCTCTTCCTCTATCGACATGAACCTCTCGAAGGGCGACATACTGACTCCGGAAGGATTCCCGTCGTTTGGCGACTGGTGGATCAACCCTGACTATTTCGTGAAGAACGAAGACGGCACGCTGACATTCAACGCCTATCAGGGCAACTACCGCATCATAGCCGACACCAAGATGCAGTATCTGCGCGTCTATAAGCTCAACGGAAGCGCTCCGGCCACCCTCAACGACGACGGCACAGGCGCGCTCTGGATCATCGGCGACGGCATCGGACATCCTTCGCTCTCGAACACCGTAGGCTGGACCACAGAGAAGGCGATCTGTATGGCTCCGACCGGAGAAAAGACATATCAGGTGACTGTAGTAGGAGGAAAGACAGTAGCCGTAGACAACATCAACTTCAAGTTCTTCGGCCAGATGGGCTGGGGCGTTGAGCTGAAGGGCGACGACCTCGTATCGAAGTCTCCGCTCATCGGCGTAGGCACTGGAAGCAACGGACATGACAACGGCAACCTCTTCCTTGAGGAGGGTGTGGTGCTTCAGGACAATGGAGTATACGTGATCACCGTAGACCTCACCCAGGGCATCCACGACGCTGTGATGACCGTAGACTTCAACGGCGAGCAGCAGTTTGAGGAGAGACCCATCTACCTCAACGGCCAGAAGATGACTACTTCCGACAATGCGCTTTACTCCACAGTGATCGAGCTGACACAGGATTCCAAACTCACATTCAAGGATTTCTCCGACCTCGACGCCCTCTACTGCGACCCGGACTACTTCAACTTCGACGAGGATGAATTCGCCATCACGTTCCTGCCCGTCTCGGGCCACTACAACGTGGTGCTTGACAAGATGAACAGCACTCTGAGCGCAACCCGCGTTAACACCGACGGATCGGACATGACACTTCAGACCAACGGCACAGGCGCCCTCTGGCTGATGGGCTGGGGCGTAGGCTCACCCTCGCAGAGCGCCCAGTTCGGATGGAATCCAGGCAAGGCATACTGTATGGCTGAGGTAGCTCCCGGAGTGTTCCAGTTCACCGGCACCGCCGGTCCGGAATCGGGTTCTGTCGACGGCGACCGTTTCCGCTACGACTACATGAGCTTCAAGTTCTTCGGCCAGAACGGCTGGGGCACCGAGTTCGGAGCAGGTTCCCTCACGGTGACGGGCGACGTGAAGTTTAAGGACAGCGGCAACTTCGAGCTCAACGACATGAATCTCGAGCAGGGCGCCACCTACCGCCTGACCGTAGACTTCACCAAGGGCACCGACGCCGGCATCCTCAACATGGTGAAGATCCAATAATCCACATCCTACCCCAACCACAACGAATCGAATCTTTTCCAAAAGTGGGTGTTTTTACCCACTTTTGGAAAAGATTCGATTATAATTTCCTACTTTCACCCTTCAATACCATAAACCTTTACACTTCCTCCAAATAAGGAACACTAATTGAAATAGCCATGGGGTTGGATACTTTTTCTGAAATAATCCAGATTTTACGAGGATAATTGAGGGGAAAATATTACCTTTGTGATTGCAATGCAATCATCATTCAAAAATCGCACACATGAGTAAGGCTATAAGGTATCCTATAGGAGTTCAATCATTCAGCAAGATAATTGAGAGTGGCAGCCTCTATGTAGACAAAACCGCGTTCGTATATGATCTTGCCACCAGATACGACTATGTTTTCCTCAGCCGGCCAAGAAGATTCGGAAAAAGTCTGCTGATGTCGACTCTCGCGTCATATTTCAAGGGGGAACGCGAGTTGTTCAAAGGTCTTGATATTGAGAAACTGGAAAAAGATTGGAAATGCTATCCTGTACTCAGATTCGACCTGAGTCCGGCCAACTATACGGAGCCTGCCAGGCTCTTCGACTGCATAGAAGGATCATTCCGAAGCATAGAGGCAGAATATGGCCTGACTGCGATTGGCGACAGCCTATCGGCAAGATTAATGAGCCTCATACAGCAGGCCAATAGAAAATTCGGAGAGAAAACTGTAATTCTCATCGATGAGTATGATAAGCCGATACTCGACTGCCTTCATGATGATGACCTGCATGAAAGAATGAAAGCCGAGCTCCGTAGCTTCTACTCAGCTATCAAGGCTTCGGATGAATATGTAAAGTTCGCGATGCTTACCGGAATCACAAGATTCGGTAAGGTATCCGTCTTCAGTGGCCTCAACAACCTGAAAGACATATCCCTCCTTCCGCGATTCAATGCGATATGCGGGATAAGCGAAACAGAGTTCCACGATAACTTCAAGGAATCGATCGATGAATTTGCTGAAGAACACTGCATCCCGGAAGAAGAGGCCTGGAATAGTTTCAAGACCATGTATGACGGCTATCGGTTCGCATCCCGCGGTGAGGGCATCTACAACCCCTTCAGCGTCATCAATGCCTTCGATGACAATGAACTCAACAACTATTGGTATTCAACCGGTTCGCCCTCTTATCTTATCAAGTTTATCGAAACAAATACATATCCTTTGGATAGATTGGACGGCGAGAAGCGATCGAAAGACCAACTCAGCGACATCACCGATGTAAGCAATGACTTTATTCCTTTCCTCTTCCAATCCGGATATCTTACCATCAAGGACTACGATCCGCATACTTTGGAGTATACTTTAGGATTTCCCAACCAAGAAGTCAGAAACGCCTTCTGGAACTCCTTAGCCGATCATTTCCTAAAAGGAACCAATGGGGTATCGGCATTCAATGTAAAGAAATGTATAAAGGAAGTCAATGAAGGGAGGCCGGAAGAATTCATGCGGAGCATGAAGAGCCTATTTGCCGATACAAATTCCGAACCGGAGAAAAACAAGGAGATCCACTTCCAGAACATGATGGCCATTGCTTGCAAGATGTTGGGGCTGATGGTAAGGACAGAAGTCCATTCCTCTGCCGGACGCTGCGACATGCAGATACTGACAAAGAGTTACGTCTATATCTTCGAATTCAAAATCGACGGTACCTCAGAAGAAGCAATTGACCAGATTCTTGAAAAAGGTTATGCTGAACCGTTCTTAGGAGATAATCGGACGATATTCATAATTGGAGCGAACTTCTCCACCAAGACCCGTACACTCGACGACTGGATCATCAAGTGCCGGCTCCCCAATGGATCATTCGCGTAAGACAACAGGAAACAACGACTCTTTATGTAGAAGTCTCCCGCCCCAACGAAAGGGAGCGGGAGACTTCACTTAATATAATATCTAATATACTATCCGGGATACGCCTTATAGGTTTATTTTACGGATATGCGCTTGACGATGGCGCTGTCGGCATTTGCTACCTTAACGATATAAATGCCGGGGACGGCTACGCGGACAGAACCGTTGCCACGAGCAGCCTCTACTCCTGAGAGCGTGTAGACAATGATCTCCGGATTGTTGGATCCATTGGCAACCACCATGCCGTTATTGACAATAATGCTGTTTCCGTCCTGATTTACTGCCGATACGCCTGATTGAGCATTGCTTACTGTGTAGGTCAGCGTGAAGGCATCGTTTTCCGAGCCTGCTACCGCGGGAAGAGGCCATTCCGAAGAATCCCAATCAGGAGTATAGAAGGCGCCTGCGGGAACGGATACGGTGTATGTGCCGGGCTCGGTGATTTCCGTGGCGAGGCTCAGCGCGAAAACGTTGCCGTAGTCGCGTCCCTTTACGTATGTCACCTCATTGCCTTCCGCATCGGTGACGGGAGCCTGAAGGCCGGACTTCCATTCCACTCCGACTTCGGTGACGTTTTCAAGCTCGAGATTGATGCGTTTGAGGCTTTCTACGGTGCTTCCATCAGCTGGATCCACAGAGATTACAGTCAGCTTATTGTCGCTTGAAGCGCTTCCTATGGTGTAAGTCAGCGTGAAGGCATCGTTTTCCGAGCCTGCTACCGCGGGAAGAGGCCATTCCGAAGAATCCCAATCAGGAGTATAGAAGGCGCCTGCGGGAACGGATACGGTGTATGTGCCGGGCTCGGTGATTTCCGTGGCGAGGCTCAGCGCGAAAACGTTGCCGTAGTCGCGTCCCTTTACGTATGTCACCTCATTGCCTTCCGCATCGGTGACGGGAGCCTGAAGGCCGGACTTCCATTCCACTCCGACTTCGGTGACGTTTTCAAGCTCGAGATTGATGCGTTTGAGGCTCTCCACGGTGCTTCCATCAGCAGGATCTACGGAGCTGACAGATAATTTACCAGCTGCGTCGGCTGATAATGCCATTGCAGATACTGACATGAGCACTGCTGTGCTGAAGGCAATGCCCCTCATTGAAAAGTAGATTTCTTTCATATTAATTATAACTAAATAGGTAAAATCGCCGCAAAGTTAAGAAAAATAAAAATTTCAAGCAAATTTTTAAATAAAAATATCGTGATTGATTTAACAAAAAAACAAGTTCCATTTACATGTGAAAAAAATCAATAATATTTTCTTAAAGATTAAAAAAAATTTTATACCTTTGTAGAAAAATATTAGATATGAATAAACATTTTGCATTGTTTCTTTTGTTAAGTTCGTCGGTGTATGCCAGTGCGGATGTCATTTTGCCATCCTACTCCTACTCTGAGGATTTTAAATCATCTCTTGCTGAAGGCAGAATGTTGCCGGAGGGCTGGGAAAGCTATGGAATAGGGGAAAAAGTTGAGGAAGCATACCAAGACTACTTCGGTTCGTCAGGGGAAGCACCCTATTTCAGGGTTTTCAACATCGATGGGCAGACTGCGGCATGGAGCTGTTCTACATTCGTGTATGCCAATATAGCTGATGAATGGCTTGTCACTCCGCCGATACACATAAACAGCGATTCCGAATTGCTGAAATTCAAAGCAACGAGTTCAGGAGCGTTCGCCACCAATCGTTATCGTGTGCTGGTGTCTGAAAACGGTCAGAATCGCGAAGACTTTAAGCCGGTGCCGGTATTGAACACAACCTTGACCGGTTGGGAGACCGAGGTGCGTTCGAAGGAATCCTATATTCCTCTCAACGGATATGCAGGCAAAGACATATGCCTGGCCTTCGTCAACAAGAGTGAGGATGCCGGAATGCTGGGTTTTACGGATATCGCGATAGCACCCTATCTCATAGATGTAGCGAATCTGACACCTTCAGTATTGCCTTCGGGAAGCACCGTAGACATTTCCCTGAATGTGAATGTCAGGACTCCGATGGATGTAAATGGACTCAAAGCGGAACTTACCTTCGGCGACCAGACCATCGTCAGGACTTATGATAATGTCATTGGCCAGACAGGCACTCGTATTCTTGTAAAATTTGAAGACATGACGGTTCCTGAGGGAGGCTTGGATTACAGCATAGCCATCACTCCCCTCTTTACGGATGCCGAGCCCACAGTAGTGACGGGAGAGATAGGCACTCCCACTACATCCTATCCTCCGGTAGCTGTGGTGGAGGAATTTACAGGCACATGGTGTACATATTGCCCTCGCGGAACAGCCTTCCTTAATTATTATTCCGATAAATTCAATGGAGAAGACGGAAACCTGAAGGTGATCGGTATCGCACTTCATACCACCAACGACCCGATGGTGATGACAGATCCCACCTATCTCAACACAGCCTACGCGACATCAAACGCAAGTGGCTATCCTTCAGCGTTCTTCAATCGAACGGTTTCCGGAGATCCGTCGGATGTCGAGGTGATAAATGAAATCGAGAAAACCCGCAGCAATTCCCGTATTACAATCAATAAGGTTGAGTATGCTCCCGGTGCAGAGCCCAAAGTCTTTTATTCGATAGAGAACTCATATTCCAAGAGCAATATGAATCAGAGGGTGGCGTTGGTAATGGTGGAAAACAATGTCAAGGGATTCAACAGGCTTTATAATCAGACCAATGGTTTCTCCGGGGTATCACGTCAGGCAGTAATCAATACCTATGGTGAAGACCTCTGGCCATATTTCAAGTTTTTCTCAGAACAGCCGAGTTCTGTAGATTACAATGATATGGTATACGACCATGTGGCGCGTGGCATCTGGCCGAATTATTACGGTGAGCTTGTTGACTCAGCGTGTGAGGCAGAGGTGCCTGTGAATAAGGAGATGTCGATCGGTATGCCTCAACAGGTGATGGATCCTGATAACACCGCTATTATCGCGTTGCTTCTCGATGCGGATACCGGAGCAATAATAAGCGCCGATGAAGTGGAAGCGGAGGAATACAACAAAGTGCTGAACAGTACAGCCCAGATCCAAGGCGAGTCCTTGAGCTTCTCGTATGAGGCGGGATCGCTGATGATATCCTCTCCCTCGTCAGGACATGTGCATATCACTTCTGTCGACGGAGCCGAGATGCTGACCTCTTCCCTGGCAGAAGGAATCAACAAGATAGATATGTCTGGACTCAGCGGTATACTCATAGTGAGGGCCACAACCAATACCGGAGCAGTAAAGACAGTCAAATACGCATTATAACTAAGCTGACAATCAATGAGAAAAACAGTATTTTCCTTCTTATTGGCAGTCCCGATGGCAACATTATGGGCTGCCAACACAGCTGGCGTGAACGATACACCTCAGCTTAAGCTGAACCGGCCGGAAATTTCGGCTCCGGCCAATCTTACAGTCAATAAAAAGACCGTAAGCAAGGGTTCGGATGTATTGCGCAGGATCGCAGCTTCCGGCAAGGTGATTCAGGGATATCAGACAAATTCAGTCTACGGCACTCCGGCCGGTATGTATCGTTTCAATACGGATGCGGCGACGGAGATGCTTTATGTCGACGACTACACCAAGCGTGGATATTCGCTCACTCAAGGCTGGATGCGCGAAGGGCGTCTTTGCGCCACTGCTGAATACTATGTGTTCAGTCTTCAGGATCTGCGCTATCTTGAACTTGACCCTTTCACCGGAGAAGTCTTCGTAGACAGGAAGATCAATTTCATCGATCCCGAAACTCAATTCCCGAATTATCTGCCTTACTACTATTCAAGTGCGTATGATAAGGATAATGACCGCGTATATGGCTATGGATGTTCGGAAAACGGAATGGGTTATGCCTATTATTCCGCCCCAGGCAATGATCCCGCACAGTCGGTATGTCTGCGTACTCCGGAGTTTGAAGAGATATGCACATCGATTGCCTACAATCCCACCGACGGCAATCTGTATGGAATCAACCGTAATAATGATTTTGTAAGGATCGCTCCGGAGACAGGCGTACAGGAGGTGGTCATGCCTACAGGCTTGACTACGAAATACGCTATGGCCGGCATGACGTATGTCGAGTCGACAGGAAAGTTTATACTTAATACAGTCCTTACTGATTATTCATATGGACTTGCGGAGATAGATCCCGTTGCGAAGAGCGTCACTCAGCTTTGCTATTTCGACAACTTCGAGCAGTTCCCGTTTCTGTACATGCTTGATACGGCGGCTGACCCCAACCCCATTAAATGTCCGGAAGTAGATGATGTGAAGTTCTCTAAAGGCAGCAACAGCGGCTATATCTCCTATTTCCTGCCTTCGGAATACTTTGCAGGCGGATCGTTTGCCGGAGAACTCAACTGGTATGCGTCGGTAGACGGAGTGCCTTATTCTGAAGGCACAGCAACTGCAGGCGATGTGCTTGTAGTGGATTTCTCCGATATTCCTACAGGAATGCATACATTTGACTTTTATGTGGCTCAGGATTCACGCAGGAGCTCCGTGTGCTCATATTCAAGGTTTATCGGTTATGATGTTCCGAATCCGACGGCATCGGTGACTCTATCGGAATCAAGAATCGAATGGAAAGCGGTGACCCGCTGTGTCAACAACGGCTATCTTGATCCGGATGCCTTAAAATATCACGTCTACATCAATGATGAGGAAATCGGCATCACATCAGACACATAT
Source organism: uncultured Porphyromonadaceae bacterium (assembly GCA_947175295.1). Taxonomy (GTDB): domain Bacteria; phylum Bacteroidota; class Bacteroidia; order Bacteroidales; family Muribaculaceae; genus Lepagella. The sequence continues at coordinate 34,891 of CAMWMK010000006.1, read as the reverse complement.
CTTGATTTCTCAATCTCCTCAGAGTTGCCCTATGCTTCCTACACAGCAAAAGTAGTGGTGGACAATTCAGGCCAACTCTCCGAATCCATGAAATCAAACAGCATTGTCTGCGGTGCGCCATGGACTCCCGACTTCCTTGTGATTCCGACAGCTGAACAGGCCAGGGTTTTCTCTGCTTTCGATATCGACCAGGACAAAAGTTCCTGGAGCTTCATTGAAAGTCCTGATGACCCCGCTATAGGAAGCTTCTATGGTTCATATTCAAGCGTAGGGAAATCCGACGATTGGCTGTTTTCACCGCCCATTCTGCTTGACGATGCGACTCAGTCTTATGAGGTATCATATGAGATGGGCAATTTCAGTTCGTGGTGTCCCGATATTGAGGTAGGAGTTTATCTGACGGATGCTCTTGATCCTAAGAAGATCGTCACTGTCATTCAGGAACAAGGGAAAATAGCCAACATCTGTGAATACATTGATTATGCCCGACGCTTTACTGTAGAAAGTCCGGGGGTATACTATTTGGCGTTCAACTACAAAGCCGATATCTATGAACTCGGCATACGCTTGAAAAACATAGGTGTCAAACGGCTCTCATCGTCAGGCGACATTCCATGCGGCGTTTCTGATCTGAAGGTAGAGGCTGCACCCAAGGGCGACCTTAAGGCAATCGTCAGCTTTACTATGCCTGACAGATACATCTCCGATAAACTGATTCCTGAATCAGTCGAGATTGGAGCCGAAGTGATCTTGGGAGATAACTCAGTAGTCAGGACAGGTGCTCCCGGAGAGCATGTATCGCTTGAGATTCCTTCCCTCCAAGGTCTCAACCAAGTATCAGTAAAGACATTTATCGGTACTGACGAAGGAAATACCTTGATTTCAAATGTATATACGGGTGTTGATGTCCCGGGACCTGTATCGTCGATTTCAGGCTACGTCACCGAAGACAATCTTTCTCTCGTAGCTCAATGGACGGCTCCGACTGAAGGAGAAAACGGATACTACATCAATCCCGACGATGTGGTCTACAATCTGATGGTCTATGGAGAGGAAGGCTGGGAGATAGCGGAAGTACTCGGCAAGAATGTATATGAGTACACCTACACCGTGCCTGAAGGCAGCGTTCTCGCTACTACCCGTATCGGTATCGCTCCGTCTACAGTAGCAGGAGTGTCCGGCACTGTGGCTTGGCTTACCGATGCGCTCGGCACTCCGTATAGCCTGCCGCTGAAGGAAGAGTTTGAAAATGCAAATTTCAAGTATGGTCCTATACGTATCATCCGTCTGGACGATTCCTACAGCGTAGCTGAATGGGGAGTCCTGAATCCCCGTCTTCTTGATCCGTCGATGGAAGTGCCTTCCGAAATCGCCTGCTACGGACGCTCGGAAGAAGCAAATACAAAAGGAATGCTGATGCTTCCTAAGTTTAACCTTGAAAACGTAGACTCTCCGGCAATAGTTTTCGATTGTTGGACAGGCTATGGAGCGGCGGATGTCACTATCTATGGAGAGACTTTTGACTCGGATGGTTTTGTGACACTCGGCAAGTTCCCGGTCGACGGTGATGGCTGGCAGACCGTAGAGTTCCCGTTCCCGCCTGAATTTGCCAATCATAAGTGGGTAGCTGTATATATCGACGCTTACTTCAAGTCGGCCAACCACTATGCGCTGTTCTCAAGCTACGAGGTGCGCGGGGGTACGACCGGTGTGAAGGATGTGAATGTCGACAACGCCTGGATTCGCACTTCCGATGGAGCGATCACTATCGAAGGATTCCAGGATAAGGAGATAAGCATCCATTCTCTCGACGGCATTGCCGTATGGATCGGAAAATGCAATTCCGACATCATGGAAATCAAGGTTCCTGCAGGTATTTACGCAGTGCATGCAGGCGGTCAGACAGTGAAAGTCGTAGTAAAGTAACAACATTCACTTGATTGATTTGAAACAAACGGCTCCCGTCGCCAGCGACGGGAGCCGTTTTCATCATATTTCTATCTCATTATATTTCTATTGGTTTAAGCATCATATTCCACAAATGATTAGATGGAGATTAAATGGAGGAGATAATCTCTTCTATTTCATCTCTAAGCAACATGCATAATTCCCTTTCTTCTTCAGACGCAAAACTCACTTCACTAAGAAATAATTGTAACTTTCCCGATATATACTCTAAGTCAACAAATCTGTTTTTGCCCTTGATAACCCACCAATATGCCAATATCTTTTCTTTTAGTAAATTAAGTTCTTCAAAGGACATTTCGTCTTTACCACACCATTCAGCTACCTTTACAACTGTTTCAGAAGTTGGTCGCAATGGTAGCTTTTTCCCGTAATTGATATAGTTGCAGAAGCTTTCCGGATCATATGACCTCCAATCCGCAGCATCCTTTTTCGAAGATTCCTTAGCCCAACTACTTATCCATCTCCTGGCTTTAGGTGCCGTGTTTTTTGAAAAAATCAGTGCGAACTCAGAGTTTATTCTTTTATCAGCACCATATTCCCTCAGGATTTCGGAAGAATGAATATATTTTTTCCTTATATTCGAAAAATCCAGATTCTTCGGATTCACATAATCCATCCGCAGTTCGGTAAGAAGCAATCTACGGTTTGTAATTCTGGAATCCAACACATCGGATATTCCCACCACTCCATCTGAAGTGCAATCATTTGATCTCTTGGTATTCCTTTCAAACTCATCAAGATCTATCGAAGAAATAGACTTTCCCTCGAAATAGCCTTTCCCCGGATAATCTTTCTGAGCCAACGAAGCCAAATCGCTACCGAATAATTTAAACAACGGATGGGCTTCCAGATATTCCGAGCATAAATACACCTCCTTCATACTCAAGAAAAATCAGATGCTTTATAACTGTCAATACCGTCGAGTGCAATATTGAAGCTCTCGAAAATCCGGGATATATCGTTGCCTGAGTTATCAAAACAATATCTTAACTCACCCGGGGCTTTTGAAGCCTGATAAAAATTTGTGACATCCGAAAGACCTTCGGCTTCCGCCATCGCACTGATAGCCGCAACCATATCGGGATCATGACTTGCCACCATTACCTTCGCACCGAGAAATTTCTGAATAAGCACGAGAACCTTTGCGAATTTCACTATCCATTGAGGGTGCAGATGTGCTTCCGGTTCATCAATGATTAAAAGCGTTTCCGAATCTATATAGCCATTCTGAAGAAGCCTTAGCAGATATGCAAACGACTTCATACCCGTAGCCACCTCATCAATGGATATATTAAGACCATCAGCCCTTCTTACGTATCTCAGATCCTTACGGCCTAACCCTTCGTCCTGAAGCATAACTTCACCCCCTAAAATCAATGATATCTCCATGGCTATGCGACGGGCTGCCTCCGGCATTTCCTTAAGCGGAGTCCTCAGCATTACCCTAAGATCCGTCCATACATTACCTGCCTCTCCATCCTGATTCGATACCGACATCGGAGAGTCTACATATAGGGCTCGTTTCAATCCCATTGGAGCCAGAAATCTCCCGAGGATCTTATCCGTCACGATACACTTTCCGTCATCATCTACAAGCCGGACGCCATCTTCGACTTCGATATACTCGTAATCATGATCCAAAAGGTCAGTACCGTTTTCAGAAAACTGCATATGCACGGGGCCCTTGCTCTTTATGTCGAGCCCTTGTTCTATCATACGGTAAAGATCAGGAATGGAACTTTCCTGCTTCCTCTTTTCTCCATCCATAAGCATCTTTGCCAGAAAAGACTCTTCATCATTTACAAAAGAGGACATATTTTCTGAGAAACTCGCGTCATCATACCTCACATATCCCCCTTGTCTCAGCAGATTGCTCATCATAGCGACATATTCGTCTTCCCTACCCTTATCCGGATTCGATTGGGTTATCTCATACAACCGATCTTCAAAAGATACTACTTCCGAGTCAAGAGATCCACTGAATTTAGGAACCGAGGGAAGCCCATGTCCCTTGTTGATGAATGCAATGCGTCTAAGTATCTCGGATAGCCTTACAGTACGCTCGAAGATTGCCTTAGCCGTCTCCAAGTCGACAATCCGGTCGAAATCATTACTATACTTAATGAAACCGTAGAGCCAACGAGAAATGGTAGACTTTCCGCATCCGTTAAGACCGGCAAGCACAGTCAAACCATCAAGAATTATATCGGCATTCTTGACAGCATGGTAATCTTCGAGTATAAACCTGTATGAATTCATTTGAAGTATCTTTTTTCCACTGCAAAAATAAGTTTTTTTAATGAGAATGTCAAGTTATTTTCTCCCAAAATGCCTCATCTAAGAGAAAACATGGTACCATTTTGTGTGTATTTTATCTGACACCCACGATCTAAGTAGGTTTTTACATAGCCAGTTCACCCTTTGACATCCGAAAGGAGCCTTCCTGATAAAAATAAAGAGCACTGAGGCCGAGAACCTAATACTTTCTAACCTTATTCTTATAAATCAAAAAACCGACCTCAGCGCTACTACAGATAGAACCTGAAACAACTTTTTACCTAATCCATACTCCTAATCACAATATTATGTAGTCTTGTCCAAATCATTCACCTGCCTGGCGAATTCATTGGGCATAATATTGAACTGCTTGAAGAACATCTTGGTGAAATAAGACTGTGAACTTATACCTATCTTTCTGGAAATCTCACCGAGAGTGTAACCTCCTGTCTTTATCAGTTCAGCCGCGGTCTTCAGCCTGACAACCCTTATAAGCTCGCTTGGGGAAAGATTGAACACAGCCTTTATGTGCCTGAGCAGATTGGAACGGCTCATACACATCTTATCTCCCAACGCTTCCACGTTGAAGCCTTCGTCCTCCATGTTCTCCTTGATGATAGACAAGACCTTTTCCATAAACTTCTCATCTTCCCGGTTGACCGGAATATTCTCGGCCTGGAAGAAAGGTTTCTTCGCGAACGCCTCGCGGGCCCTGCGCCGGTTTTCAAGCAGGGTCACGATCATTTCCCTCAAATACTTGATGGAGAATGGTTTTTCGATATAAGCCTCCGCTCCAAGCTGCAGACCCTTCACCTTGCTGTCAAGATCATTCTTGGCCGTTATGATGACTATCGGAATATGCGAGAGATCCGGATTGGCCTTTATCTGCCTGCAAAGCTCCATACCGTCCATCTCAGGCATCATGATGTCTGTCACCACCACATCCATAGTCTTGGAAGCGAGTATCTCCAAGGCCTCCTTACCGTTTGAAGCAAGAGTTATCAGGAAAGATGAAGAAAGTCTGTCGTTAAGCATCGTGCGTATACCCTCGTTGTCTTCCACAATAAGCACCCTATAGCCTGATGCATTGAGCGGTGTCTGGTTGGATTCCTCCTCGTAGACGATCGAGGTGCCGTGGCTGTCAGCGACAGTCGGAGCGTCCGAGTGAACAGAGGATTTGATGGGAAGTGACAGTACAAAAGTGTTTTCCGCTGCATAATTGTTTTCAAGATACAGTGACCCTTCGAGCAGAACTGCAAGAGACTTTGACAAAGGAAGTCCTATGCCAACGCCGTTTTTCTGCTCCTGCGACTTGTCAGTCTGATAGAAAGTCTCAAAGATGCGCTCCCTGTTCTCATCCGATATCTTCTCACCGTCAGAAATCACCTTGATGAAGAGCGTATCTTCAGACTCTTCCAGCTTCACGGAGATATTCTTATCGGCATACTTCATAGCGTTGTTAAGAAGGTTGCTGAGGATCTTAGTGACTGCCTCGCGATCGGTTACCGTTATAAGACTACCCTTATTGATATCCCGTACAAGCTTCTTCTCTCGCAGTGATATGGTCGGTTCGAAACGGTCAAGTGTATATTTCAAGAGTTCCACTATATCTACCGCCTCCGGCTTAAGACGCAGTTTTCCGGCCTCGATCTTCTGGAAATCGAGCAGCTGGGAGGTAAGCTCAAGCAGGCGGGCGGTATTCTGCCTTGTGACCTTAAGATAGTGCTCAGACTCCGGACTGTCAAGGCCACTTTCCTCCATCGCCTCAAGAGGAAGGTCGATAAGGGAGAGCGGAGTGCGTATCTCATGGGCTATTTCCGTGAAGAAATCAAGTTTCTGCTTATATACTTCCTTTTCCTTATTGGATTCGAAGATCTGCTGCCGCTCGTGAAGGCGTTTTTGCTCACGCCTGCGGTAAAGAATGAAGATAATTACAATCAGTCCTATTATCAAGAGGACATAGGCAGCGATCGCCCACCCGGAAGCCCACCAAGGCGACTTTATCACAAGCTTGATCTTGTTTGTGGAAACGACATCGCCGCATTCCATCTTCACCTCAAGGGTATATGTGGAAGGCGAGAGATTGGTAAAGGAAATACGATTTCCCTGCATGGGGATCCAGTTATCCTCATCCGGAAGGAGCCGGTAATAGTATTTCTTTGATCCCTTCAGTCCGATGGCAGACGGCACGCCTATGGTAAGGGAAAATGTGTTTTGATCATAGGGAAGTTCAATCTCGTCCTTATATACTATATTTCCATCCTGCTCTTCCGGAACAGAAAAAGAGATTGAAGTAAAAAGGACAGGATAATCCGATTTCAATTGATTTTTCCTATTTGGATTGAATCTTACTACTCCGTTTATCGTTCCAAAATAGAATAACGAATCACAATCGCAAAGAGCGGAATTATAAGTGAATTCATTGGCGGGGAGACCGTCGGCCTTGGTGAATACGGTTATTACTCCAGATTCTGGATTGAAGCGAGTCAGACCGTTGTTTGTGCCAAACCATAGGTTGCCCTCATTATCCTCAAGCACCTTATACACTATATCGTCGGGAAGTCCTTCCTTTTGGCCGTATTTTATGAAGGATTCGGTATCTTTATCGTATCGGCAGAGTCCACCCCTGTCTGTGGAAACCCATATCCTACCCGCATGGTCTTCCATTATCGAGTTGATGGAGTTGGATGAAATAGGGCTTGCGTCAGGGGCGTCCTCATTATATGTAAATCTTTTATAATCTTTTTCAACAGGGTTGTATCTGAATAAGCCGCTTCCCATGGTTCCGATCCATATGGTGCCGTCTTTTGCCTCGAAGAGGGAGAATATCCAGCTGTATTCCGTGGCATCTACCCTTACGAAGTCCCGGTCTCCATCGTTTCTACGATAAAGAGCATATCCCAGACCTACCCATTCCGTCTTGTGACTGTCACAGAGATAAGAATACACGGTGTTTTCGCCTGAGAGCTGCCGCGGAAGATACTGATACAGCTTCTTACCTGCTTCATAAGCAAGCAGTCCGTTCCGTTCAAGTCCTATTAGCACCCTTCCGTCAGAAAGGGTCACACACATAGTGGCGCACTTCTCTGTCAAGGATGAAGGTGGCGTTATGAATCTGTCATTATCCATATCACGTATGCTCACTCCGTTAGCCTCGCTGCCTATCACGAGCTGAGAACAGTCGGGGGTGAACGCCATTCCCCTTACTCTGCGCGAATTAATGTCATATGGTTCTATGGTGCAAAAATCGATCCCGTCATTGGAGATATAGTTGACCCCGCCGAACATGGTTCCGGCCCAGAGGTTTTTCTCCTCATCCGCGTAAAGTGTATATATGGTGTTGTCTGATATGGAATGAGGATTGACAGGATTGTTGATATGTCTTTTCTGTAGTCCAGTCTTGAGATCGTATTCGATCAGTCCGGTCTGTGTGCCTATCCAGAGCCGGTCTCCGATCAATTCAAGACTCCGTAAATATAGTTTGTCTGTATTGGCCACAGGAATCTGACTGACGGAATGATCACCATCCGTAGAGACTCTGAAGACCTCTACATCTTCGGTGCATATAATAAGCCCTTTGTTCCCGTCAGGCAATATCCGGGAGAATTTCCTGTTGCCGGAGGCCGGGAAATCGAACTTCACTTCCACCATCTCATCATAGCCTTTATCGTATTTAAAGACCTTGCCGTTGGAGCTACAGGCCCACAGGATGCCGTCGTCAGTCAGACAGAGGTCGTTGAAGTAATCCTCTTTGTACTGGCTTCCCTCAGGCATTTCATATCGGTTGACTCCCCCTACGGATGTCCGGAATATCCCCATATCCGGAATAAGCACCCACATGTTGCCTTTGTCATCTCCCACTATATCCTGCACCCAGTTAAGAAATCCATCGGCAAGGGAATCCCATGCATCCACATAGGATATTCTGTCGGTTTCGGGCTTATACATGTACACTCCACGGTCTGTACCGATCCAGATGTTTCCCTCCGTATCCTCATGTAGAACGCCTATGTTGTTGTTGCCTTTCTGCTTTAATGTATCAAAGCAGGTGTATTTTTTTACAGTCGCGCCATCGTATCGGTTGAGCCCGTTGGTGGTGCCTATCCATATGAAGCCGTCCTTATCACGCAATATGGCCTTCACATGATTGGCCGACAATCCCTCGTCTATGCTTATATGCGAGAAGACCTGATTGTGGTCATAGGTATATGCCTGCATATGGGCCGACGGAATCATTAGCAGAACAATTGGCATTACCAATGCGGAAATAAGTTTATTTAATGAATTGCTTTTCATATGGAGATTCAAGATATGTTAGAAATGCAAAGTTAACGATTTTTTTTGAATGTCATGCATCAGCCCGGTGTCAGGCTGATGCATGACATCGTAATCAACGGTAACCTTCATTCTGATCCTCGGAGGTCATGTCTTCGTTCTGCTCGATTTCCTCGTTGGGGATGGGATAGCGCATGTTGTGGGCGTCGATTGTTCCCGAACGCTTAGCCCATTTATTCCTTTCCTTCACATATTCCACGAACTTTCCGGTGCGGATGAGGTCGAATCGGCGCCAGTTCTCGCCAAACAGCTCACGCATACGCTCATCCATGATCCTCACACGGAATTCATCGGCTGTCATATTGCCCCACTTCATGTCGTCAGGCAGGTTGAAGCCCCAGGCGCGGTTTCTTACCTGATTCACTACCTCCACAGCTTCGGAGGTGCGGTTAAGCTCGTTAAGACACTCGGCGTAGGAGAGAAGCACATCGGCGTAGCGCAGCATCGGAATGTTCTTACCCGAGTTCCACATATTGTTCAGGCCAAGACCGGAATGTTGGTCGGTACGGAAGTCCTCATACTTCTTTACGTGTGGCTTAAGCTCATCATGGTCCTCGCCGAGGTCTTCCCATGCAACGCAGTCAAGATTCGGCGTCTCACCGTAATAGGAGAAGTCGTAGCGTATTGATTCGTTGCGACGTAGGTCTCCTTCCTCCCAGATGCCCCCTTCCGAAGCACTGCTGTATGCGTATTCGGTCACCACCACATGGTCATAGCCTGCGAAGTAGCAGCCGTCGCTCCACCAGTTCTGGGCCACGCGCGAGCCGATCTGGAACATGATCTTGTTCTGGTTCGGAGTATTGTTGAACTGAAACTCATAGATGGATTCTGATGTGTTGGGCTTGCTGTAGTCAAAGAGGTCAGCGAAGTTTACCAATGAGTAGTTCATTTCCATGACTTTCCTAAAGCATTCCGCTGCCTTCGAGAAGTCCCGTAGCCCGGTTTCGACAGGGGCTGCCATATAGGCCTTTCCCAGCATCGCATATCCGGCTCCTGAAGTGGCACGACCGGGGTCATTGCTCGATGGAGCATATTTCGCCGCTTTTTCCAAGTCGGCGATAACGAATTTCCAGCTGTCTGTAAGGGACTGGCGACCGTATCCCGTCTCCCCTACCTTGTTGAGGTCGATTACCGGAATCTCACCCCAGTATGCGGCAAGCTCCAGATCCATGAATCCTCTGATGAAACATGCCTCTCCGAGAAGCTCGGCAGCCTTGGTTCCCGCCTGGATATCAGTGTTTTCAAGTGCCTTGATGATCTTGGCAGCCGCAGTCACTACCGGGAAACGGGCGTTCCACTGGTCCTTGACGCGCCCTGTAAGGGAGTTGAGGTTGGCGTCGTAGTTGTCAAGACTGGCGTTTTCACCGCCGTCTTTCATCTGCAACGCGCCTCGCTGGATCTCGTCGGTTCCGGTCATAAGGAACCATGCCCTCTCGTCTGAACGGGTCCAGTCGCGCATATTGTCGTAGATACCGGTAAGGTTGGTTTCTATATAGGAGAGGTCACTGTAGATCTGCTCTTCGGTAAGGCCCATCTGGCTGTCTTCCGTAAGGAAGTCGGAGCAGGAAGTCATTGCGCCAAGCGATAAGGCCGCAAGTATGATTGTGATAATGTTTGTCTTCATTGATGTGGGTGTGTTAGAAAGTCAGGTTCAGGCCGAAGGTGAAGGAGCGTGTGGCAGGATAGCCGAAGTCGCCTGTCTCAGGGTCGAATCCTTTGTATTTTGTCGCTGTGAAAAGGTTGGAGCCGGTGGCATACACTCTGATGTTGTCGAAATAGATGGCTTTCATCCATTTCTTAGGCAATGTATAGCTGAGCGTAAGGGTCGCCAAGCGCAGGTAGGATGTATTCTGGATTGCGAAGTCAGTATCCCACGCATAATATGGATTGTAGCCTGAGGACGTGTTGGTTATCGCTCTCGGGAACGCGCCGTTGGGATTCTGGATGCTCCAGCGGTCGAGAAGGTCGACCGATGCCATGGAGGTGCCGGTGGATGCGAGAAGTGACTCATAATAGTCGCTTATCTTCTTCCCTCCTATGGAGTAGTTGAAGATCGCGTTGAGGGTAAGTCCTTTCCAGGAGAAATCGGTGGAGAAACCTCCATACATCTTGGGATCCATGCATCCAACGATTACACGGTCGTTCTGGTCTACGACCTTGTCGCCGTTCTGGTCAATGGCGAAGAGGTCGCCTATGCCTACGTTCTTGCCGTTGTAGTCGATGCCTTCCCATTGGTCGCGGTTCGCTTCCGTAGCAATGCCGCCGCACTGGAGGGTATAGATGGAGTTGAGCGATTCGCCGAGGAAGATGTTGCCGGTGCGCTCCGTGCCGTTGAGGATTCTGTTCACGCCGCCGTGCAGTTTGTTGACCTTGTTGTGGTCGAGTGAAAGGTTGGCCGATACGTTCCAGGTGAAGTCAGGGAGATCGATTGGTGTCGCGCTGAGAGTCATCTCAAAGCCACGGTTGGTTACGGAACCTATGTTTTCCCATTCCTCGCTGTATCCGGAGGTCAGGGCAAGCGAGTGCTTCATGAGAAGGTTGTCGTTGTTGATGAAGAATCCATCCAGAGAGAGACGCAGGCGGTTGTTGAGGAACGCCATGTCAAGGCCGATGTTCGTCTGCTTCTGCTTTTCCCAGGTGAGAAGGGGATTTCCGAGAAGTCCGCTTGTGGCGTACGATGCAGATCCGTTGCTGACGGTGGAATAGTACATTGTCGCGTAGGCATAGTTCTCTATGTCCTGGTTGCCGACTACGCCGTAACCTACGCGAAGCTTAAGGTTGTCGAAGACATGCTGATCTTCCATGAACTTCTCGTTCGTGACTGCCCAGTTGGCGGAGAATGAAGGGAATATACCCCATTTATGGCCGGGTCCGAACTTGGAGGATCCGTCATAACGGGCGGTGGCCGTAAGGTAGTAGCGTTGGTCGTAGTTGTAGTTTACCCTTACAAGGTAAGAGAGGAGGGACGATGCGTAGAAATTGGAGTCTATCTCTTTCTTGTCGTTGGCAGCTGCTCCGGCCAGATCGTTGAAGCCGAGGTCGTTCGATGCGAAGCGGTCACCCTGCGCCTTGGTATAGTTGAAGGTGCTTCGGGAAGCGGATGTGCCGAGGAGGAAGTCAGTGTTGTGTACGTCACCGAAAGTATGACGGTAAGTGATAGTGTTGTCCCACTGCCAGGAAAGCTTGGTCCAGCGTTCATGCTTTGCCCTTGCGTCTCCGTTGTAGTGGCGTATCGCCTGCTGAATATAGTCGGGGGTATATTCCATCCATGTCTGGTTGGCGAGGTCGAAAGCGAATGTGGAGCGTATGTTCAGCCCTTCGATAGGATTCACATTGACGTAGTTTGAAGAGATAAGGCGGTCGCGTACACGTTTCTGGTCCACTTCAAGGGAGTTGTAGGGATTGTAGTCGTTGTTGTTCGACTCCGTGTGGGCGCGGTAGTAAAGCGTAAGGTAATCGTAAGTGTAGCGGGTGGCCGGATCCTGATAGGGAGCGGGATTCAGCATAGGATTGGCAGCCATGGCCTGGTTGAATACGTCGTCGGTAGGCATCTTGTCGTCGGTTCGTGAGAACTGGGTGTTTGTACCCACCTTCAGCCATGACTTGATGTCGGAATCTACATTCACGCGTCCTGAGTAGCGGTTGTTTTTCGTACCTATCGTTATACCCTTGATGCCGCTGTAGCTGAAGCTTGCGAAGAGATTATACTTGTCTCCTCCGTTTGAGAAGCTTACGGTATGGCTCTGGGTTACACCGGTCTGAGTGAAGCGGTCGAGCCAGTCGTATGATTCGCCTGAATTATATGTTGTCAGCTCCTCTGCGGAGAATGCCGTGTTTGTTCCTAAAAGTGTATTTTTTATATAGGCATCTCTGTCTGCGCCCGGATTTGAGAAGATATAGCCGTTGGCGAAGGCGTCGATCCGGAGGTCGCCGAGCTGGCGGGCGTTCATGGTTTTCGGACGGTGCGCGATGTGCGAGGTCTGGATCCAGCCGTCATATGTCACCTTACCTTCACCCTTGCGCCCCTTCTTGGTGGTGACGAGGATTACGCCGTTGGCGCCGCGTGAACCGTAGATTGCCGTAGCTGAAGCATCCTTAAGCACCTGAATAGACTCCACATCCTCCGGATTTATAGAGTTGAACGAACCGAACTCTCCGTCCATCACAAGACCGTCAATGACATAGATGGGCGACGAGCCTGAGTTGATGGTGTTGATGCCTCGTACCCTCACGGTAGCGTCTTCGCCCGGTTTTCCGCTTGGAGTCACCATAAGACCCGCCATCTTGCCCTGCAACGCTCCGGCTACGGTGGTTGAAGGAGTCTCGTTCAGTTTTTCGGCGTCTAAGTATCCCACTGAGCCTGTAAGGTCGGCTTTCTTCATCACGGCGCCGACAACTACCACCTCGTCGAGAACCGAGGAGTTCTCGGAAAGGGAGATGTTCATCTGTCCGTTTGCCGGCACCTTGAAGTCTGCGGTCGTATAGCCTACGTATGATACCTGAAGCGTGCTTCCAACCTCGACTTTAAGGCTGAAGTCTCCGTCAATTCCGGTTGCGGTTCCGTTGGAGGTGCCCTTTACGAGGATGGTCGCGCCGATAAGGGGTTCCTGGGTTGCGGCGTCTACCACAACGCCGCTGACTGTAATGATTTCTCCTGCAAGCATCGGCAATACCGCCAGAAGACTCATTATGAAGGTTAATGCTTTTTTCATGATGTGTAATTACGAATGTAAAGTTATTAAATTTCTTCGATATGGAGAACTGTACTGTCGAAATTATTGCCTCCGTTGAGTGAGATTCCCTCGTTCATCAGATAGTCACCCGGAAAAACCTGCCCGTCACCGTAGAATGAGGGCCATCCGGCCTTGTTTATTTCTGTTATCCTGTACTGCTTGTCTGGATCAAGGCCTTTGAGGCGTGTCTGGAAGAAGGTCGTCCTGCCATGGTACTTCATGCTGTAAGCGAAAAATACAGATTGCTTGCCGTCTTTCGACACATACTGATGGGAAGCCCACCCGCTTCCGTCTTCCGGATTCTTAAGTCTGTAGAGGTCGCCGAATTGAACGATCGGGCGAATCTTCTTATAGTTTGCAATGGCGTTTTTGGCAAATTCCCACTCCTTCTCGTTGAGGTGCTTGGGCTGAAGCTCAAGGCCCAGGCGACCTGACATGGCCACGTCAAAACGGTATTTCAAGGGAGCCATCATGCCTGTCTGGTGGTTGGGGCTGGTGGAGACGTGCGAGGCAGTGGCCATAGCAGGATAGAAGAGGTTGGTGCTGTTCTGGATGCGGATGCGGTCAAGTGAGTTGGTATTGTCGCTTGTCCAGAACTCATCGTGATATTTAAGGGCGCCCATGTCAAGACGTGCCCCTCCGGAGCTGCAGAGCTGTATCATCACGTCGGGATGCGATTCCCTGATCCTGTCATATACAGAGTAAAGTCCTTTTGTATAGTCTATCCAGAAATGAGACTGGCGGTCGGAAGGGAGATGCTCCGAGCCGAAGTCCGTCACGAATCGGTTGGCGTCCCATTTTATATAGCTGATGTCAGAACTCAGGGCGAGTACATCGTCGAATGTCTTGACTATGAAATCCTGCACTTCGGGATTGGTTAGGTCAAGGATCCACTGCTGGCGGATCTGAAGTCTGTCGCGGTCTCCGCTCTTGACGATCCATTCGGGATGCGCCTCGGCAAGCCGGCTTTTGGGATTCACCATCTCCGGTTCGATCCATATGCCGAACTTGAGGCCGTTCTTCACGGCATGCTTGGCGAGGTAGTCGATTCCTCTCGGAAGCTTCTCGGTGTTCACCTGCCAGTCTCCCAGACCGGCGTGGTCGGTGTTTCGTGCGTATTCTCCGTTTCCGAACCATCCGTCATCGAGGACAAACATCTCGACTCCTATCTTTGCTGCGTCGTCGATCATGTCTGTGATCGTCTTCTCGTCGAAGTTCATGTAGGCCCCTTCCCAGCTGTTGAGCACCACCGGGCGTTCCATGTCGGGATGGGCGAGGGAATGGTTGCGTATCCAGTCATGAAGGTTGCGCGACACCTGCCCGCGTCCCTTGTCGCTGAATGTCCATACCATATCCGGGGTTGTGAGGCTCTGGCCGTTATCAAGATAGTAGGTGGAGGCGAAATCATTGATGCCGCCGACCACATTCATGCGTCCGCATTCATCCTGTTCGAAGGTCAGCTTGTAATTGCCGGACCATGCAAGTGCACCTCCATAGACATCTCCGTGGTCCTCACGCGCCGGCCCGTTGAGCGACAGCAGGAAGGCGGGATTCGCTGTCTGGGTGGCCTGTACTCCCCTTTTTGACTCCACGCTCTTGATGCCGGGCTGAAGCTGTTCCTCTACAAGCTGCATCTCCGTGGCCCATACACCGTGGAAATGTGTGAGGTAGTAGGAATCGGCATGGAGCGGCAGGTATGTGGAGGCAAGGTTTTCCACCGTGAGCCGTCCCTCCTCTTTGTTGGTGAGGGTGGCTGACTGGGTGATGACGTTCTCCTTGCCGTAGGCATCGAATGTCAGGGTTAGGTCGACGTCATACAGGGGATCGTTAAGGGTTATCTCCGTCCGGGTGACGTCGTCTTGCAGCTGGGTCACCGAATGGGAGACGTACTTTAGGTGGGTTGTATGCGATCCGTCGGAGTGTACGAGCTTGAGGGCTGGGGATATCGTCACATATCCTCCATAGGCGGGAAACGCCTGGGGAGCGAAACCGGCTCCGTTGTCCGGCTGCTCGCGGTATTTCTTGGTTTGATATGGAAGGGCGTTCTTGAACTTCTTTCCATAATAATTATGTACGAGATTGCCGTTGTCGGCCACCGTCATGATCATCTCGGTGCCGTCGGTCGAGATTCTGATGAGGGGATTCTCCTTTGCCTCGGCAGTGATAAAGACGGAAGCTGCGAGAGCAAGCGGAATGATTCTTTTGAGCGTCATGGAGTAGTATTTTAAAGTTGTTTATTTCATGAAAAGGTTCCTGTCTTTCGACACCGCAAAATTACAGAATGTGGCTCCCTCCTCAAAACTCCCATGCGCCAAACGTTTGGTAATAATGACGCAACTCACTGTTTCTTAGCAATCTGAACTGAAATTACCAAATACCTGAATCAAATTTACCAAATCAATCCTCTACAGATCGCATCCGGGGGAGCCATCATGTGCTCAGCGACTGGTGCCCTCCCTCCTCTGTGCATATGCCATAAGAACATAGAGGCAGCCCAAAACAAATCTTTTCCAAAAGTGTATACTTTTACCCGCTTTTGGAAAAGATTCGGCTCAAGTCAGGCGTATGCATTACCCTTGGAATGGCGAAGCCTCCCGCCGCATCGGGTGCGTCGGGAGGCTTCTGAGCTAAAGAAGATGGATTTATTCTGTCAGATCGGAGGGAAGTACGGGCATAGCGCCTTTCTTGGTGCAGACGAAAGCGGAGGTGCGGACTGCCGTGGCGTGTGCTTCCTCTACGCTCTTACCCTTCAGTATGCTGGCTATGAAGGCTGCCGTGAAGGAATCGCCGGCACCTACCGTGTCTTCTACCTCTACCTTGGGAGTGGGCTGGAACGACACCTTGCCCGGAGTGAAGACATAGCTGCCGTTGACGCCGCAGGTCAGGATGAGCATCTTGAGGTTGTACTTGCCGAGAAGAATCCAGCACTTGTCCTGAAGGTCGATGCCGGGATAGCCGAACATTCGGCTTACTACGACGAGTTCCTCATCGTTGATCTTAAGGATATTGCAGCGCTCCATCGAATTGGTGAGGATATCCTTGTTGTAGAAACCCTGACGGAGGTTGACGTCAAACACCACAAGGTTGTCGTCATTCTTCGGCATGGCGTCAAGGAAACGGTTGATTGTTTCACGTGACACAACGTTGCGCTGTGCGAGCGAACCGAAGCAGACCGCCTTTGTCTTCTTGGCGAGGTCCTGAAGCGCCTCATTGTAGGGTATATTGTCCCAGGCTACGTTCTCCTTGATGTCATACTGGGGGATACCGGCCTGATCGATCTCCACCTGCACAGTACCTGTAGGATAAGGCACCTCGGCGATCAACTGGTTGAGACCCTTGGAAGTGAAATTCTCGATTATCTCATGGCCGAGGGCATCGTCGCCGATGGCGCTTACCACACAGCTCGGAAGGCCGAACTGCGAGACATGGTATGCGAAGTTTGCGGGAGCACCGCCGATTTTCTTACCTTCAGGAAGGATGTCCCAAAGGGCCTCTCCCATTCCTACTACAAAGTCTTTCATGAATATATCTTATTTAATTGTTTAACAAGTTTAGGGAGTTTAGGAGGTTTAGGAAGTTTAGAGCATTCGTAGGATTGTAGCGTTAAGAGAGTTTAAGACTTATATCAATAGACTCATTAAACCTCTTAAACTATCTAAACCTCTTAAACTAAAACATTACGCGTTCTTGATCTTAAGCGTATAGAACGCGAGATAGATCACTCCGAGTGTCATCACCGCTACCGCGCCTGCCACTCCTACCGCATCCTGGGCAAAACCCATGCAGAGGGGGAAGACCGTACCTCCGAAGAGACCCATGATCATAAGGCCGGACACCTCGTTCTTCTCCTTAGGCTGGCGGTTGAGCGCCTGAGCGAATACGACACTGAAGATGTTGGAGTTGCCAAAGCCGATGCAGGCGATGGAAGCCAGCACGAGGAACTGCGACGACGCTATGAAGAGGCCGATCATGCCGAGCATCATACAGAAGACACTGAAGGCGAAGAAGGATTTGGCCGACATCTTGGCGAGGATGAAGGAGCCGAGAAGGCAACCACCGGTACGGAAATAGAAGTAGATCTGTGTGCCGATCACGGCGTCTTCCACGCTGAGACCGAACTTCTCGGTAAGAATCTGCGGAGCGAAGGTATTGGTGCCCACATCGATGCCAACATGACACATAATGCCGAGGAAGCAGAGGAGCACGAATGGGATGCGGAGGAGCACCACACACTCCTTTATGCCCGTCACCTTGTCGGGACGCTCCTCCTCGATGGGAGTGGCTCCGAGGGCGGCGATCGAAAGCAGGCAGACAGCGGCGAAGATGGGGAAGACACCTCTCCAGCCGAGGCCGAAAGTTGGCATCATGGCTGCCGCGCCCCAGGCCATGAGATAGGGGGCGAGAAGGGAAGCGAGAGCCTTCACAAACTGTCCGAAGGTCAGCGTCGAGGCCAGACGCGCAGGATTGATGAGGCCCGACACAAGGGGATTGAGCGATGTCTGCATCACTGCGTTGCCTATGCCTAAGAGGGAGAAGGCGGCGAGCATGGTGTAGTAGCCTTCGCCGAAGATGGGAATCACGAGCGATACGAGGGTGAGCAGCAGCGAGAGAAGCACAGTTTTCTTACGGCCGATCTTATTCATCAGCATGCCTGTGGGCACGGAGAAGATCAGAAACCAGAAGAAGACCAGCGAGGGGATGAAGCCAGCCTGCGCGCCTGAGAGGTTGAGGTCGGCTTTCACGAAATTGGTGGCCGAGCCTACGAGGTCGACGAATCCCATGGCGAAGAAACAGAGCATCACCGGGATTATCTGCATCATGAATGATTTGCGGTCGGTCGCGACCGTCTTTGTTGCGGTATTTGGGGCCATGCTTAGTATGTTGCTTTAGTTATGATTGTTTCAGAGAATAAATCTTGAGGTTGCTGATTTTTGCTTTGCCGCCTAATGAGGAAACGGATAGAGTGCTGTAAGGTTCAGTCGGAAATACGAGATTCGTCATCACGAACTCGCCGCCATTGCCGAACACCTCGATGCTGGCGCGGTCGATGAAGATGCGGAGCGATATGCGGCCGTTACTTTCAAACGTCGGGGAGACGGTCACTACGGGGAAGTTTTCGCTGAAGTCAACAATACCACTCTCACGACGGTCGAACGACATGGTATGCTTACCGGCGTCATACACCATATCCACCTTGTTGCCGGCCTTGTTGGAGAGGGTGAGCGTTACATCCTCCTTTGATCCGCCGTCGATATCAAGCAGTATCTCGCATATGCCGCTGTTCTCAGAAGGAAGTGCGAAACTTACGGGGTTCTTTCCGGCCTTGACGCTTCCTTTGCTCAGAGCGAGGCGTCCGCGCATGGCGGTGAGTTCGGGCGAAGGAGCGCTTGATGCATAGATCTGGCCGTCGGGACCCTTGAAAAGCCCTATCTCGCGCGGCAGGGTGTTGGCGCTGCGGAACTGCATTGTAGGCACGTCGGCGGCATACTGCCAGTTGCTCATCCAGCCGATGGCGGTACGGCGGCCGTCGGGGGCGTCGCTCCAGCTTACGAGCGCATAGTTGTCCTTGCCGTAGTCAAGCCATTTTGTAGGCACTTTTCCCTCTGCGTCGGTATCTGCCTTGAATGTCTTGCCGTCCCAGTCGCCTACAAAGTACTGCACAGCCGATCCGCCGAAAGGTCCGCCTGGGTTGATATTGCAGATAAGTACCCATTTTTCTTCGCCGGTGCCATCCACAGGAAGCTTGAACAGGTCGGGGCATTCCCATACTCCGTCCTGGGAGCCCTCTCCTTTTCCGAATGCGCTCTGAAGGGTCCAGGTCTTAAGGTCGGGAGAGGTGAAGAAAAGCATCTCATGGTCGAGGGCATGGGCAAGCACCAGGTTCCATTCCTTCGTAACGTCGTTCCAGAACATATTGGGGTCTCTGGCCTCGCTTTCGAGAGTGATGACGGGGTTGCCGGGATATTTGACGAAGGTCCGTCCGCCGTCGAGACTGTGTGCGAGACTCTGCATCTGGCTGGTGCCGGCGGAGGTATAGAGCGCCACGACAGCATCTTTTCCGAAACCGGCGGTGCCTTCATGGTCGATGACGCTGCTGCCGCTGAAGATGGATCCGAGTCCGTCAGGGCGGATGGCTTCGGGCTGATGCTCCCAGTTAATGAGGTCGGTGGATGTGGAGTGGCCCCATGTCATGTTCTGCCACTTTGAGCCGTAGGGATTATACTGATAGTAGAGGTGCCACACACCATCTTTGTAGAACATGCCGTTGGGGTCGTTCATCCATCCGTAGAGGGGAGCGTGATGGAAGAGGGGGCGGTATTTTTTCTCTGTGTCGGGCATCACGAATGGATCCACCAGCTCCATTCCTTTCCAGCAAGCGTCTTCCTTGGCTTCCCTGACGGAGCTACGCCCCTGCGGAGTTACGATATCGAGTATCACTTCTTTCCCTTTGTAGGGAGAGAGGTCGTAGGGCACCATAAAATCGGTCTTCGACTTGGCGAGGCGCACGTAGATGGTCTCAGCGATCTTACCGTCTACGAGCACGTTGATGCGTGCGTCGTCTATGTTCTCCTGTACAGGGAGCATGAGGAATTGGTCGCCGCCTTCGACGCGGACGAGGGTATTGTTGACGCCGAGATGGTTGATCTCAAGGCCGTCGGCAGCCGCAGCCTGAAGGGATGCCGAGGTAAGGATTCCCATTGCTGCCATGGCTGTGATGAATCGTTTGATATTAGTCATATATATATTGTCTTTTTTAGTTTCCTTTTTGATGTCTTTAATGTCGCGTCCGGGGGATGCCGTCGGAGGCGTCATCCCCCGGATACGTACGAACCTAAAAACCGTTTTACCTTTGCGTTTTTCCGTAGTACTAACTCAAACTTAATAACCTAAAAACTTAATAACCTTATCTAATCTTTATGCATGAATTCAAATTAGAAGACCACGTCCTGATCTTTTCAACACTGCAAAACTACAACAAATATTGGAAATCAACGATAAAAAACCGTGCAGGATATATAAAATTTCGTGTGTCGCAACAAAATTCATACTTATTGCACAGTTTTTTATACCCTTTTTTCGCACAGGACATAACGAAGAGTACGACATGGAAAGATAATCATATGCCGCCACTCCTCATCCCCGGGACAACCTGACAACCCAAAACATTCCCATAACATTTGTGTGGAGATTTGCGTTTATACATTAAAAGACATATCAAACAGCATAACTAAAACCCATAAGCCATGAAAGTGAAAATCATCGCCATTGCGGCCCTGCTTTTGGGACTCGCAGCCACAAGCTGCGTCTCCAATAAGAAATATGCCGAGCTCCAGGGAAAATACGACGATCTCCAGAGTGAATACGGCACGACAAAGGAAGCCCTCATCAACTGCAACGCGGAATCGCGCAACCTCACCTCTCAGCTCGATGTGGCCAACAGAAGCAACAATGAGCTTAAGAAAAGTATGGGGGAACTCAAGCATACCCTCGACAAGAGCCTTGAGGCCAACAACCAGGGAAGCGTAAACATCGCTAAACTCGTGGATGAGATCAACGCTTCCAACAAGTATATCAAGCAGCTCGTGGACGCCAAGTCGAAGTCTGATTCGCTCAACATCGCCCTCACCAACCGCTTGACCCGCTCGCTGAGCAACGACGAGCTGAAAGACGTAGACGTGAAGGTGCTGAAAGGAGTGGTCTACATCTCACTTGCCGACAACATGCTCTTCAAGAGCGGCAGCTACGAGGTGAGCGACCGGGCCATGGAGACACTCTCCAAGATAGCCAAGATTCTGAAGGACTATAAGGATTTCGATGTGCTCGTGGAAGGCAATACCGACAATGTTCCCATCTCGAAGACCAACATCCGCAACAACTGGGACCTCTCCGCGCTGCGTGCATCCTCAATCGTGCAGGTGCTCCAGACAAAGTTCGGCATCAATCCGCAGCGTCTTTCGGCAGCGGGCCGAGGCGAGTTCAACCCTATCACCGATAACGACTCCGAAGTAGGCAAGCAGCGCAACCGCCGCACCGAAATCATCATCACTCCGAAGCTCGACGACTTCATGGACCTCATAGACCATGCCCCCGAGAACAATGACTAAAAATTAAATAATGAGCCGGCTCTCATCGCCGGCTCTTCTTTTTTTTCCCATTTCTGCTGTTTTTCTGAAAATTTTGTTAACTTTGCATCCTAAACCTGACAT
This sequence comes from uncultured Porphyromonadaceae bacterium, assembly GCA_947175295.1. Taxonomy (GTDB): domain Bacteria; phylum Bacteroidota; class Bacteroidia; order Bacteroidales; family Muribaculaceae; genus Lepagella. The sequence goes on along the minus strand of CAMWMK010000006.1, from coordinate 13,371 downwards.
CAACATATAACATAGTATCAAATGCGGTCAACATACAATGCAAAATCAATCGGAATAAGGATGCGGATCACACTGTGCCTTTGCCTGATTACACTCTTTTCCTGCCATGAAGACAGGAAATACCGGATCGGAGTGTCGCAGTGCAGCCAAGACGACTGGCGCATGAAGATGAACGAAGAGATAGAGCGTGAGATAATGTATCATGACGACGCTGAAGTGGAAATCCGTTCCGCCGACGACAGCAGTGAGAAGCAGATCAACGACATACGGTATTTTCAAGACAACGGATTCGACATCATAATAGTATCGCCCAACGAGGCGGAGACACTGACTCCCGTGATAAAGGACGTATACGACTCCGGAATCCCCGTCATAATATTCGACCGCAACATCAACGGCGACAGCTATACGGCACGCATCGGCGCCGACGACACCGGGCTTGGAAAAGCCGCCGCCGAGTATGCCATCAGCAAGGCCGGGCCCAATCCAAAGGCGATAGAGATCTACGGCCTCCCCGGTTCCACTCCCGCAGAAGGGAGGCATAGGGGATTCACGTCCGCACTGACAGATGCGGGAGGATCCATCATAGCGTCAGTGCCGGCCAACTGGAACAAGGAGCAAGCCTTGCCGATAGCCGACTCCCTGCTGCGGATATACGACGACGTAGACATAATATTCGCCCACAACGACCGTATGGCCATCGGAGCCTCCGAAGCTGCCAAAGCCTTAGGCCGTAACGATATCCGTATCATCGGAATCGATGCCGCCCCAACCATAGGGATACAGGCCGTAGCCGACAGCATCATCGACGCGACATTCCTCTACCCCACCGAGGGACACCGCGTGATACGCACCGCACTCTCGATCCTCAAGGGTGAGCCATACAAGAAAGAAGACATAATGCCGGCATCCTCACCGGTAGACATCACCAATGCCGATATCCTTCTGCGTCAGGACGAGACAATGAGGGAAGAGACCGGCAAGATAGTGATCCTGAAAGGAAGCCTTGATGACTATTGGAACCAATATTCCACTCAGAAATCACTCTTCTACGCCAGCATAGCCATAATCGTGCTCCTCTTCGGAGTAGTCTTCCTCATGCTGCGCGTCTATTGGCAGCACAAACGGCATCAGGCCACCCTGCTCGCTCAAAACCGAGAACTCGAGGAGCAACGTGACAAACTCGCCGAACAGCGCGACCAACTTGCGGAACAACGAGACCAGCTGCAGGACCTCAACAGCAAGCTGGAAGAGGCTATACAATCGAAACTTATGTTCTTCACAAACGTATCCCACGACCTCCGCACTCCCCTCACCCTGATAGCCGAACCCGTAGCGCAGCTTGCATCCGCCTCTAACCTCACTCCTTCGCAAAAGGTGCTGACGAAGATCGCCGACAAGAACGTCCGTATCCTACAGCGCCTCATCAACCAGATCCTCGACTTCCGGAAATATGAGAACGGAAAGCTTAAACTGCACCTCACGGAGGTGGATTTCCGGCAAACCGTAAATGACTGGACGGAATCATTCGTGCAGCTTGCACGCAAACGCGACATCAAGCTCCGCCTTGATGCCCCGGATGGCGACACACCCATCAACCTCGCCATAGATGTCGAGAAAATGGAGCGGGTGTTCTTCAACCTCGTATCCAACGCATTCAAGTATACCCGCGACAACGGCAGCATCACCATATCCTACTCCATCTCCGACACCCAACTGACACTCCGCGTAGCCGACACCGGAGAAGGAATCAGCGAACGCGACTTAGGCAATATCTTCGACCGTTTCTATCAGGTAGACCGCATTCATCCGAAAGGCTCAGGCATAGGGCTCTCGCTGGCAAAGGCCTTCGTTGAGCTCCACGGAGGTGCGATCGAGGTGGAAAGCGAGCTCAACAAGGGCACTGTCTTCATCGTGACGATTCCGGTGGCGCACGTGGCAGAGACTTCCCAGGAAGTAGACAAGCAGATCGGAGCCTCGGCCGTGGAGGCCGAGCTCGACAGCATCGAGACCGACAAGGAATTTGAATCAGACAGACCCCTCGTGCTCATCATCGACGACAACCGCGACATACGCGAGATGGTCAGCGAACTCCTGCGCGCCGACTACAACATCATCACTGCCGTCAACGGTGCCGACGGAGTGAAGAAAGCCGTGAAGTATGTGCCCGACCTCGTGATCAGCGACGTGATGATGCCCGTAATGGATGGTCTGGAATGCTGCCGGAGACTGAAGGCCGAAACGGTCACATCCCACATACCGGTGCTGATGCTCACCGCCTGCTCCATGGACGAGCAACGCGTACAGGGCTACGACAACGGCGCCGACGGCTACCTATCGAAACCATTCTCGGCCGATGTGCTCAAAGCCCGGAGCGCAAGCCTGATAAAGAACCGCCGCATCATAAAGGACCTCTGGCAGAATCCCGCGCAGCAGGCTATGGCTACCTCCGCAGCCCTACAGGATGCGAAGCCTCTTAAGAAAGAGCAGGCCTCCGTGCCGGCAAATGACGTGGACAATGAATTCTACTCGCGCTTCCTTAAAATCTTCTACGAAGACATGGGAAGCACGGACATGACCGTCGACAGCCTCGCCGCAAAAATGGGGCTTGAGCGCACGCAGTTCTATCGGAAGATAAAGGCCATCACCAACTACTCCCCCGTGGAGCTTATCCGCACACTGCGCCTGAAGAAGGCCCGCGCCATGGTGACGGGCTCTGAGAAATCCATCTCAGAGATCTGCTACGAAGTTGGCTTCTCCACTCCTGCCTACTTCACCAAATGCTACCGCGAGGCCTACGGCGAGACTCCTACCGAGACGCGCTCCAAACTAATGCATAATGCATAATTCTCAATTAGCCATGCCCAAGCGAAAGTAAGTCTCAATTTATGATTTAACTTATGCGTTCTTCGCTCCTTTGCGCCCTTTACGTGTAAAAATTCGGATAAGGCTTATAAAAATCAGGAATGGGGTAGAATGGATGTTGCGAAGGCTATGAATTTTGGTGCATCCCACGGATTTTCATAGCCGATGCAAGATTCGTGATATATGGGCAGTAACGTTTTACGCTAACTTTGCAGCAGAAAATTTTTACTAAAACCCTATAACATGAAAAAATCATTCCTTATCGCATTCCTAACGCTGATGACAGCGATATTCGCTCAGGCGCAGGACATCACAGTGAACGGAACGGTGCTTTCGAACACAGACGGCGAGCCACTGATCGGAGCCACCGTAATGTGCGTACAGACGAAAGCCGGAACCGCAACCGATTTCGACGGTAACTTCACCCTCAAAGTGCCCGACGGCTCCACACTGACTATTTCCTATATAGGATACAGCAGCGTCGACGTCAAGGCCCAGCCAGAGCTTACCATACGTCTTGACGAAGATGCCGCGCTTCTTGATGAAGTAGTCGTAGTCGGTTATCAGACCGTACGCAAGGCCGACCTCACAGGAGCCGTCTCCGTTATGAACATGAAGGAACCTCTCAGCGAGAACTCCGGCAACATCATGAACTCAATGGCAGGAAAGATGCCCGGCGTAAACGTTGTGCCCGACGCTGCCCCCGGCGGCACAGGATCAATCCGCGTGCGTGGTATGTCAACCGCCAACTCAAGCAACGATCCCCTATACATCATCGACGGAGTACCTACCGACAACATCAACTGCATCAACCCCTCCGACATTGAGACAATGCAGGTGCTCAAGGACGCGGCTTCCGCTTCAATCTACGGTTCGCGCGCAGCCAACGGCGTCGTGATCATCACCACAAAACATGGCAAGGGCGACCGCATGAGCGTCAACGTAAACTACGCCATCTCAGCTCAGACAATTGCAAAACGCTACGACGTGATGAACTCAGAGCAGTGGGGACAGGCCTACTGGATGGCATCGCGCAACTCAGGCATCACACCCTCCCACGTGCTCTACGGCGATGGCCCCACACCGGTGCTTCAGAAATATGCCGACGGCAACCCTAACTTCCCAACTACAAGCACTGACTGGCAAGACCAAGTATACCACACGGCCCTGACCAACAACCTCACGGCTTCAATCTCAAACAATACAGAAAAAGGATCCGTACTCTTCTCTGCCAACTACATCAACCAGAACGGCAACATTATCGACACATACTATCAGCGCATCTCAGCCCGACTCAACTCACGCTACAACTTCAACAAATATGTAGCAGTCGGCGAGAACCTTCTCGTAGCACATTGGAGCAACCGAGGCATGGACGTTGCCGGCGACCGCGGCATTCCATTCACCGCCCTCTCCCAGATGCCCGCACTTCCTGTCAAGGGTCTCAACGGAGAATGGACTAATCCCATGACCCTCATAAAATCTGACCTCGCCAACCCGATGCAGCAGATTGCAAACGCCGCAGACAACTCATCCGACTCATGGAGAATCCTTGGCAACGCTTTTCTGGAAGTGTATCCCGTGGAAGGACTTACCCTCAAGACAAATATAGGCATCGAGCACTCGCAGTATTTCAACCATAACCTTGGACGCCGTATCAATGCCAATGACGTCAACTCCGTCAGTGACGCATACGGACAGGGCGACACTTGGACCTGGACCAACACCGCAAACTATGTGAAGAACTTCAACGACACCCACTTCCTCACCGCACTCATCGGCACGGAGGCCATCGGATATACATTCCGCGACCTCAGCGCAAGCCGTGAGGGCTACGCCTTCGAAGACACCGACTACATGCAGATTGGAGCAGGCACCGGCACACGCAACAACGGCGGCGGCAAGACACAATGGTCGGTATTCTCCCTTTTCGCAAAGATAGACTACAATTTCCTTGACCGCTACCTCCTCTCATTCACCATACGCCGCGACGAAAACTCCCGCTTCGCAAAAGGACATCGCTCGGGTATCTTCCCCGCTGCCTCCATCGCATGGCGCCCCACTCAGGAAGCATTCTTCCCCGAAAACGACATCCTAACCGACATGAAGATACGCTATTCATGGGGGCAGAACGGTAACGCAAACATCCCCTCCCTCTATCCCGCCTACTCCACATATATCTTCAATACAGGCAACGGAGCATACGACCTTTCAGGCACCAACTCATCGACCACATCAGGTATCACACTTTCAGCCACCGGCAACCCCGACCTTAAATGGGAAACCACTACACAGAATAACATCGGTATCGATTTCTCTTTCTTCCACGGAGCCCTCGCCCTAAGCGCCGACTACTACATAAAGAAAACCACCGATATGCTCACCATTCCCCCCGCCCTCAGCGTAGCGGGCGAGAACGCCTCCACATGGCTCAACACCGGCTCCATGCGCAACAACGGCTGGGAAGTTACAGTAGCCTACAACTCTCCCGCCTACGGCGACTTCTCTTGGAACGGATCAATCAATATCTCCCAGTATAAGAACAAGCTTCTCAAACTCAACAACCGTCAGGAATTCATCGGCGGCAACCAGCGTCTCGTGCCGGGACAGCCGATGGGCATATACTACGGCTATGTATGCGACGGCATATTCCAGTCGACGGAGCAGGTGGCAGATCACGCAGTGCAGCAGGGTGCAGCCCCCGGACGCCTGATGTATCGCGACCTTGACGGCGACGGCTACATCACGGATGCCGACCGTTGCTTCATCGGCGATCCGAATCCGGACCTCTCAATGGGTATCAACCTCGCGTTCAAATACAAGGCGTTCACTCTCGATATGTTCTTCTCAGGCGACTTCGGATTCGACATCCAGAACATCATGAAGGGACAGCTCTACAGCTTCGGACGCGCTAACACCAACACCAACCACGCCGCCGACATCCTCAACGCCTGGACCCCGGAAAACACAAAAACCGACATTCCGGCCCTCTCGCTGACCGATGCCAACAACGAAGCCCGCTTCTCAACCTACTACGTGCAGGACGGTTCGTACATGAAGATGAAATACCTCAAGCTCTCCTACCAGCTTCCCCGCCACATCACAGAGAAATTCGCCTGCGATAACCTCAGCATCTTCGGCCAAGTGGAGAACGTATTCACAATGACCAAGTACAAAGGTCTTGACCCCGAAATCCTTCCCGGAGAATATGGCGCGCGCATCGACAACGGCGCATATCCCCGACCCCGCACATTCACTTTCGGCGTGAACCTCCAGTTCTAAACATTCACAATCAAGGAAACAATGAAAAATCTTAAGCATACAGCAAAGAAAGCCCTATACGCTTCCGCAATACTCGCCCTCGCAACGACGGCCACATCCTGCGGCGACATGCTCGATACAAAGCCTCAGGGAGTATTCACCACCGAACAGATCGGCGACGAGGAGGCAATCGACATGATGACCTCCGCCTACGCCACACTCCTCTGCCACTACTTCGGCAACAACGAATCATTCGCCGGACCAATCAATAACTGGGTCTTCGACATACGCTCCGACGATGCCCAGAAGGGCGGAGGCGAACTCGGCTACGAAGTCTACATGCATGAGTTCTCTATCGGCAACGTCCAGAGCGACAACCCGATCCTCGACTTCAAATGGCGCAACAATTACTTCTCCATCTCACGCTGCAACACCGCCATACGCGCTCTTCAGGCCGCAGGAAACCTCAGCGAGGAAAACCGCAAGGCCTACATAGCCGAGATGAAGACACTCCGCGCATACTACTACTTCGACCAACTGCGCATCTTCAAGAAATTCCCCTATTTCGACGAGACCGTAACCGACCCATCGAGCGTAAGCGCCAGTGAATACAGCCGCGAGCAGATAGCTGAGTTCATCACCGAAGACCTCAAGGAGGCATACGCCGACAACGTAGCCACCCAGGAAGCCCCGGGACGCTTCAACAAATACGTTGCAGCCGCAATCCTCGCACGCGTAGCACTCTTCAACCATGACTACGCCACCGCCGAGCAATACGCCGGATACGTAATCGCCAGCAATCAGTATTCACTCTATCCCAACTTCCTCGACATGTCGAAGCCGGAGATGAACAACATGTACGAATCCGTTATGGCCGTCCAGTTCTCCTCCGCCAACTCTCCTGACCAGTACAACTTCAACAACTGCCTCAACTGCACCGTATCGGAGGGCGACCTCTATGGCAACGGCGATGACTTCTATCTTGGATCGCAGGACCTCGTCAACGCTTTCCGTACCGATGAAAGCGGTCTCCCCTATCTCGACAGCTCGAAGGCTCCATCCGAAAATCTCGACCATGCCGACTATGCCGGCAATGTAGACCCACGTGTCGACTTCACATTCGGACGTATCGGAATGCCTTGGCGTGGGTATCAGTATAACGAGAATTGGTGTCGCAACCTCAACAACTACAGCCAGTTTTCAGGTAAGAAGCCCTATCCCTCGCCCGACTCTCCGTTCGTAAAGGTCGGCATAGTACCCTGGGGCGCAAGCTCGCTCAACTACATCATCATCCGCTATGCAGACGTTCTCCTGATGAAGGCAGAGGCCCTCATAGAGCAGGACAAGGGGCTTGACGAGGCTCGTGACCTCATCAATCAGGTCCGCGCTAAAGCCGCTCGTTCAGTAGATCCCAACTACTCTCCGATCGATGTGAATCCGATGGTGGCTACCTATCTCGTGCGAGAATACGGAGCTCCAGGCTGGAATCAGGAATATGCACGCAAGGCCGTGCGTATGGAACGCCGTCTCGAGCTCGCAATGGAAGGACTCCGTTGGTTCGACCTCATCCGCTGGGGGGAGGCTGTCAACACGGTCAACGCCTACTATGCCAAGGAAAAGGCTTTATTCCACTATCTCGACAATGCCCATCTTAATGAAGCCGATATATTCTGCCCGATTCCCCTCAACCAGGTAGACAATGCCGGCGATCTATACAAGTAAGTCGAAACGGATTAAGAAGTTTAAAAAGTTTAAGTGGTTTAAAACCTTTAATTTTTATCTTTAATATTTAATCTTTGAAAAGATGAAACTCAATAAATCAGCATATACCTTGGCAGCAGGCTTGGCCCTGCTGCTGACAGGGTGTTCAGAATACACCCCCAACGGCTATACAGAGGCCCCGGAGCTTCCCGCCGTAAACTCCATCGCCTACACCGTAGGCGGCGCCGCCAACCATGACGTCAACATCAACTGGACCCTTCCGGCAGATAACGACGTGACCGGCTGCACTCTATACCGCAATGCATCCGAAATCCAGCACTTCGACGTAAACACCGACCGCAACTACACCTATACGGCTCTCGGAACTCCGCTCGGCGAGGATGTAGTCTACACAGTGAAGGTAAACTACGCCGACAACCGCCTCTCCACCGGTAAGTCCGTGACCATCAGTCTTCCACAAGAAGAGTTTGCGGGCGTGAGCGCCCTGAAGGGAGAACTCAGCGGCCGTACCGTGACACTGAGCTGGACACTACCTACCCAAGCACACCGCACCGGAGTGCGCATCGTCACCAATGATGAGGCCGACAGAGCGATCCTCCTTCCTGCCGATGCCACAAGCTATGAACTCAAGGCGCAACCTATGGAGACTCCCATGACCTACAGCGTGGAAGTGGTCTATGACACCTACTATTTATCACCTGCACAGTCTGTAGAAAAGACCATCCCCTACATGGAGCCCAAGATGCTCTATCTCCTTCCCGCCGATGCTGCCACAGCATCCGACCTGAACGATGACGACGAACGCGCGGCAGCTACATGGTTTGCTCAGCAGTCCAACGCGGAATTCGTGCATCCCGCAGACATCACCAACTATGACCCGGCCATCTACTCCGTGATGTGGATTGAAATCGACCGCGTTGGCCTTCAGATGGGTTGGGAAAACCTTCCCGGCAATATCGCCTCCGAAAGCACGATTGCAGCCCTGAAGGCTTATTCGGCCAATGGCGGTAGCATCTACCTCTCCAACATGGCAACCCAGCTGACAGTGCCTCTCGGTATGGTACCCGACAATATGGCGCCGACCTTATTCGGCAACGGCGATGGCGGCTCGGGCGATGACGTATGGGTGATCAATCCCAACCTCGGGTGGGACTTCAAAGACGGAGCCGACCAGGGATTCTACGACCGCACCACACATGCAGTCTACAAAGGACTGACACTTGAAGACCCCAACGGATATGGTTATCCAACCCTCCCGCTTATCGGCCCCGGCATACGTGAAGACCACAACTGCATGTGGGACTGCAATATCTACGGACGTGGCTCACAGCCTGACGTAATAAGGAACTTTGAGGTGACTACAAACTCGCTCGTTCTCGCTACTTGGGGACACGTACGCGACCACTGCGTGGCCGGTCTCGTGGAATTCTACGCCAATCCCCAACACGGACGCTGCATAGCCAACGGTCTGGCCGCCTACGAATGGAACCAGAACTCGGGAGCCAACCCATATCAGCACAATGTAGAGCAGCTTACCAAGAATATTCTTGATTATCTGAAATAAATTCCTTAATTTTGCGGGTGATACGTATTTCATGTTTTAGGCGTATCACCCGCATTTTATCAGTATTGATTATTATGGACTCAATCAAAACTCTGGCGTGTGCATCAGCCCTGACATTCGCTTTATCCTCCCAAGCCGATCTGGTAGCGCATTTCTCAATGGACGTCAGCAGCGGAATGATAGAGGAGACAGTCAGCGGCGGCAAATATGCAGTGGAAGGAAACTTCGCTCCGGAAAACCTACCGGGTGCCATAGGCGAGGCACTCCGTTTCGATGGCTACACATCACACATCAAGGCATCCCTCGGCAACATAATCCCCGACAGCAAGACGATGACCGTATCGCTCTGGGTGGCCACTCCATCCTATCCCATCATACAGATAGATACCGATACAAAGGAGAAGACTCCAATCGTGACCTGCCTCGACAAGGACAAAAAGACAGGTTTCGGTTTCTACCTCGGTTTCAATGGAAAGTACTCTTTCGAGACCTACATCGGTGGGTGGCCGCTAAGCGTCGAAGCCGATGCTCCTCTGGCAACGTATCAATGGAACAATCTTGTGGCCGTAATCGACTGCGACGCCCGAACCACTAAGCTGTACTGCAACGGAGTAGAGGTAGGAGCCGGTAAGGCTGCAGGTTCGGTCAACTTCAGCGGCGGTGACTTCTATATGGGTCAAGGCACTGAGTCTCGCTTAGCGGGACCGTTCCAGCTCATGTCGTTCAACGGACTGATTGATGACATCTCTGTATGGAATGAGGCGAAGACTCAGGAGGAGATTGCCTCCTGGAAACCTGAGACTGAAGCCAATCTCGACATCCCTGCATCACGCTTCGCCGACCAGCTTCTGCGTCCGCGTTTCCACGGAATGCCCGCCGCCGGATGGACCAACGAATGCCACGGAATGACCTTCTCCGACGGACGATACCATCTCTTCTTCCAGAAGAACGCCGACGGACCCTATATGGCACGCCTGCATTGGGGACACATTTCAAGCGAGAACCTCTATGATTGGCGCGAGGAGAAGATAGCCATTGCCCCAGGCGACTGGTATGACATCAAGGGATGTTGGAGTGGATGTGTCTTCACCGATGATGAGATCACCGGAGGGAAACCGAATATCCTATACACAGCAGTAGACTACGCCAAGGCAATGATAGCCCAGGCATCTCCGGAAACCGATGCACTCGACAACTGGATGAAAAGCACTGCCAATCCCATTATCAACGGACGCCCTGCCGGACTCTCCGACGATTTCCGCGATCCCTACTTCTTCCGCAGCGGAGATAATGCCTACATTATCGTCGGAAGCTCGAAAGAGGGAATAGGCACCACTACTCTTCACCGATACGATGCCGCGACAAAAACCTGGAGCAGCAGCGGCGAACAGTTCTTCACCGGAACGACCAAGGCAATAGACGGAACATTCTGGGAAATGCCCAACATCACACAGATGCCCGACGGACGATGGCTTTTCACCGCCACTCCCCTCGGTACCTCTCAGGGCGTGCGCACCCTCTACTGGACGGGCGCTATAGCGGCCAACGGTAAATTCGTGCCGGATGCGAATTCCTCAGCTCCCCGACTTGTGGAGATGAATTCCCGCGAAGGGTTCGGTCTCCTTTCCCCGACAATCTACAACCACGATGGAAAGACAATCGTACTCGGCATAGTGCCCGACAAACTCCCCTCCGTCGAAAACTGGAAGCTTGGCTGGGCACACTGCTATTCACTGCCACGCGAATGGAGCCTTGCAGAAGACGGATCCCTTATCCAGCGGCCTTTTGAAGGGCTGAAAGGGCTCCGGGGCGAGACAATGTTCGAGCAGTCATCATTCGACCTTTCAGGAGCGATTGATCTCTCACCCGTCGCAGGCCGTTCTGTAGAGCTATGCGGCACGTTTGAGGTAGGTACTACCCCATTCGGATTCAACGTATTCAAGTCATCCGCGGGAAAAGGGAAAATCTACTACAGTCCTGCTTCAGGCGAGATTATAGCCGATTTCAGCGGTCTGCAGCGTATCAGCAACGATGGTGGAGTCTACGACGGAATCTACCGCTGTCCGCTTCCGGCAAAGCCTACTAATGGTGAGTCCTTGAAGATCAATGTATTTATTGATCATTCCATACTCGATATCTTCATCAACGACCGCTGGGCCACATCAATCCGCGTGTTCCCGACAAATGCCGACGCCGACGGCATCGAAGCCTTCGCCGACTCCACTGTCAAGGTCGCAGAGCTGAAGGCATGGACCCTTGACGCCTCCAGAGGCAATGCTGTGGAATCCGTATGGAACGACTCCATCGGCAACGACAGTATCTACAACCTCCAGGGAATGCGCCTCTCCTCCGAGCCCCTTTCCTCCGGCATATACATAGCCAACGGAAAGAAAGTGCTCGTAAGGAAATAATTCCCCAGATACATATTTCAGCGGCTCTTCAGCGCTGACGGCGCCACCTGCATGACCAACATAGTCTTCCCCATCGAAAGCTATACCGTCATTTCCGGCGCGGGTCCCGTCGAATACCGCAAGCTCAACTCAATCTGGTAATACGTTAAACATCACAATTATTATGGGGGACGCATGAATATAATCTTGCTTCCCCCTTTTTTATCTGAAATATTTGCATTATTTTTGCAAAATAAAAAAGTTATGAGTAGCTCACAACGTATCGTCTTCCTCGATTATCTCCGCGTTATCGCCTGCTTTATGGTGATACTTGTCCACGTCACCGAACAGTTCTACGCCATGCCTACGGGCGTGATCCTTGACAGCGAAAGCAACCGTTTCTGGGTGGCCGCCGTCAACAGCATATGCCGACCCGCCGTTCCGCTTTTCGTCATGGCATCGTCGTATCTTCTCCTTCCTCTCCCATATCCTACAGGAGTATTTTTCAGGAAACGCTTCATAAGAGTGCTCATACCTTTCATATTCTGGCTCGCCATGTACGCCATAATACCGCCACTTCTCGTTGACTCTACGGGTATTGACGGAATGCTCGCCAATGTCGGCAGAATGCTCTACAACTTCACGGACTGGAGCGGTCACCTATGGTTTATCTACATGCTTATGGGAGTATACTGCCTCATGCCGATCATCTCGCCCTGGCTGAAGGAGGTGAGCAAGAAAGGCGAGGCCATCTTCCTGCTGGTGTGGTTCATCACGACTTTCCACCATTACGCCAAGTCTCAGTTGGGAGGAGTGTTGGGTGAATGCACGTGGAACGAATTCCATGCCCTTTACTACTATTCCGGATATATCGGATACGTCGTGCTGGCTCACTTCATCCGTACACACATCAAATGGGGAATCAGGAAATCCCTCGCGATAGGACTTCCCTGCATCATCGTCGGCTATCTGGTGACGGCCTACGGATTCTTCCACAACTCGCTTGCCACCACCGACTACTACATAGCTGAACTCAGCTGGCGTTTCTGTACATTCAACATAGCCCTCATGACCTTTGGCATGTTCATCATACTTCGCCACATTGACAGCGTAGCCAAATGGCTTTACACCCCTGTAAAGAAAATCTCGGCCCTGAGCTACGGCATCTATCTGATGCACATATTCGTACTCCTCTTTATGTTCCGCTGGATGAATCCCCTCATAGACTCGACCGTTCTCACAATGGCCGTGGTATCGGTAGCCACTTTTGCCTCCTGCGTATTCATCACCTGGATTCTCTCAAAGATTCCCGGCAGCAAATACATCATCGGATAGAAAACCCAATTTCATCCCCCAAAAATCGGCCTGAATTGTAATATTCTTCCTACAGAAGCCCTTTTGCATTTTGCTTATCGGAGCGTTAGGATAAAAAAGTTTGAAACCGAGGACTTTTTACAAAATGTTAAGGCCTTATATGCCAACATATCAGTGTGTTAGGTCTGGAGTGAAAAATCTGTCATGAACCTTTCTGTTGCAGAATTGTTGCACACACGTTACACCCTGTTTCAA
>CAMWMK010000005.1 GCA_947175295.1 uncultured Porphyromonadaceae bacterium | reverse complement strand
TCAGCGAAAGCATCACAGCCTGGGAGACCGACATGGTAAGCCACGATGCGACATCACGCGAATATGTAATTGTTGATGTTCCAAAGGCCGGCACATTGGATGAATGTATAGCCGCAGCAGGCAAAGACCTGACAAAATTACGTAATCTTAAGATTACAGGACAGATAAATTCCAAAGACTTCGCTACTATGAAGTACCGGATGAATTATCTTGGGGCATTGAATCTAAAAGAAGTCAGAATCGTAGCTGGCCAAGGAGGTTATATCGAGACCACCAACCACAGCTATGAATCTAATATTGATGATGAAATACCCGCTTTGGCCTTAAATAAAAAGGAAACCTTAACGTCTTTAGTGCTCCCCGATAGATTAAAAATCATTGGAGGTACATCAGGTGGCGCAAACGGAGCCTTCGCTGATTGCAGCAATCTTTCCGGCTCTCTTATCATACCAGAAGGTGTGGAAGATATACAGGCGGCTGCCTTCGCCGGATGTACAAGTCTTACAGGAACTCTTTCATTACCTTCCACCCTCAAAAGACTCGGGCGTAAAGAAGGATACACAAGTTATTGGGATGGTGTATTCAGTGAATGTAACTTCACTTGCGAACTTATATTACCAGAGAGCTTGATAGAATTAGGCATGGGGGCTTTCCGCAATTGCCGTAACCTATATGGAGAATTACACCTTCCTGAAAAACTTGAACTACTAGGACAAGGAGCTTTTGAAGGGTGTCAGAACTTAAGAGGTTCTCTTGAGATACCCCAAGGAGTAACTACGATTCCTGAATACTGTTTTGAGGGGTGTTCGTTTGGAGGGACGTTAACCTTACATGATGGTATTACAGCTATTGGAGAGAGTGCCTTTGCTAATTGTGGATTCAAAGGAGAACTTTATCTTCCAAAGAACATAGAAGTAATCAGTCACAATGTTTTTTATAACAATGACTTTTCCGGCTATCTGGTATTGCCAAAAACCATCAGAACCATAGGTAATAAAAGTTTTGCCTATAACTGGCGTCTAATGGGGACAGTAGAATTCCCTGAGGGGGTTCTTTCAATCGGAGCAGGGGCTTTTGCCCACTGCAGAAGCATTGAAGGTCTCGTATTCCCCGAAAGCCTTGAGAGCATACGCTACGAAGCAAGCTACAATGAAGACGGCGGTGCGTTCCAGGGATGCTACGGCATCGGCTCCATCGTAAGCAAGAGCGGCATTCCTCCCTACATCCAGCAGGGGGCTTTCGACGGGGTGGCCAAAGACAACTTCACCCTTGAAGTGCCGGAATCTTCCGTAGGTCAGTATCAGACAGCCGTAGGCTGGTGCGACTTCAAGCGCATCGCAGCCCACCATGAACTCGTCTGCCGTCCGGCCGTGGCCTGTGCCCTCGGCACAGAGCATAAGCAGACACTCGTGATTGATTCAGAGGGAGAATGGACCCTCGATTCAAAACCCGACTGGTGTGAGCTTTCACAGACCTCCGGCAACAAGAAGAGCGAGATCACGCTCACCATCAAATCCACTTCCGCAGGCGACATCCGTGAAGGCGACGTGGTGTTCCGCCTCAAAGACAAGGACTACACCCACACCTGCCACGTGACACAATACGGATATGAATACGGAGAAGACGAATACCTGACACTCCAAAAAGCATCCAAAGGCAACAACGGCGGAATCAACATCGTGATCCTCGGAGACGGATACGACGCCAAGGACATCGCAGGAGGAGAATACCTCAATGACATGCAGATGCAGATGGAAAACTTCTTCGGAATCGAACCGTACACCACCTACCGCGACTACTTCAACGTCTACACCGCATTCCCCCTCTCAACGGAAAGCGGTATAGGATCTGTCAATACTATCCGCTACAACCGATTCAGCACTACCTACACCGGTGGCGTAGGACTCAAGTGCGACTACGACGACCTGACCGACTATGTGCTCAAAGCGCCCACTGTCAATGAAGGCAACATCGACCAGACACTCGTGATTGTCGTCCCCAACAGCTCCGACTACGGCGGAATCTGCCAGATGTGGGCCTCCGGCTACGCAATCGCCTTCTGCCCCAAGAGCGACTACGGATACCCGCTCGACACCCGAGGAGTGATACAGCATGAGGCCGGCGGACACGGTTTCGGAAAGCTCGCCGACGAATACATCTACCACAACGCATTCATCGACTACTGTGACTGCACCTGCTGCGGACACGTAGACGCCATATTGGGAGCAAAAGCCCTTGGCTGGTATGACAACATCGAACTCACCGGAAAGATGCACGAGGTAGGCTGGAGCCACCTCATCTTCGATCCCCGCTACAGCGACATCGTAGACATCTTCGAGGGTGGCTACATGCACAACCGCGGCGTATTCCGCTCGGAGCAGAACAGCTGCATGAACAACGACATACCCTACTACAGCACCATCAGCCGCCAGAGCATAGTGAAGCGCATCAAGGCCTATGCAGGCGAGCCCTTCGACTTCGAGGAGTTCGCAGCCAACGACAAGCGCACCTCCACAGTGGCCACAAGAAGCTTCGACTCTCCCGGGGCAAAAAGCATCAACCGCTCCATGCCTCCGGTGATCCACAAAGGCTCTCCCCTTAAGAAGAAGAGATGAGACATCGCCCATGATATCGCATGATATATCATGATCAATCATATTGCATCATGCTATATCATGGACGAACCCAACAACCCAACAACCAACAAAACTCAACAACCCACATGCACAATATAAAATCATTAGCAAGCGTTCTATTCTTGTCTGCGGTGCTGGCCTCCTGCACCGACAGACAGAACGAACCCGCATACACTGACTCCGACGGCAAAACGGAAATGAGGTTCACCCTCAGCCATCCGTCGCAGACCCGCGCCACCGACACCGCATTCGAACAAGGCGATGCCGTAGGTCTATACGTGGCGGAAGCCTCTGCGCCTCTTGAGATAGCCGGCAACGCCGTCAACAACGAGCGCCTCGTCTTCTCAGGATCCGACTGGGCTCCCGACAGAAAGCTCTTCTGGGACAACGGCACATACAACGTATTCGCCTACTATCCCCGGATGGCTCAGGTGACGTCGGTCACCGACCTTCCCGTCCGGATAAACGACGACCAGACCGCAGGCGGATACGAGGCGTCAGACATACTGTATGCCTCCGCCCTCGGAGTGGCGGCATCCGCCGATCCGGTCAGCCTGACGTTTCGCCATATAATGAGCAAACTTACCGTCAGGCTCATCAAGGGAGAAGACTATGAAGGCGACATTCCGGCCGACGCCACAGTCTACGTACACAATACTGTGACCGACGCCACAGTCGACCTCTACGCCGGAGTAGCGACGCGCGACCCTAAAGGCTCGCGCCGCACCCTGACAGCACGCCGCAACGCACAGGCCAACTATTCGGCCATAATCGTGCCGCAGCGTCTTGACAACCGCGTGCCCCTCATCGAGGTAGTGGCCAACGGAGTTTCGTTCCTCTACGAAAGCAAGTTCCAGTTCAAGCCCGGAATGCACCATATCGTAAGCCTGGTGATGGACAAGAACCCGGAGCAGATAAAGATCGAAATCGGAGGCGAACTGACCGATTGGAATTGACAACCACCTGATTAAATGTCGAAAAGAAGGAGAAGACTCAACATATCGCTTATCATCCTGAGCTTCCTGCTCGCCGGATGGACTGCCTGGATATGCCGGCAGTCTTCCCCTTCCTATACTGACTCCGCTCCATCGGCATCACTCGCCAAGGACTCCGCCGGAAGGGCGGCTCCATCCGACATCATCACCGCTCCCGTAGCGGCATCAGCTGCTGCCGACAGCATCAACGACACTGCTCCCACCACTGCTTACACCCCTACCGACACCCCGGGCTCCCGGACAGGCGCATCAGCACGCACGGCCGCCATAAAGGTGAACGACGCCGACGTGCGCCATATGACCGGAAGCCATCCTTTCAGCATGGAAGCGCGGAAGGTGCTCAGCGGAGCACTGCAGGAGACCGACTCCCTGAGTCGCCGCCGCATACTCAGCTACTGCGAGCACCTGCGCACTTCCTACACTACACGCGACATCGATTTCCTGCGCCAGGTATTCAGCGACAACGCCCTCATCATCGTCGGCCACACGGTGCGCACTTCCGAAGCAGCCTCTCCCAAAGGCACTCCTAAAACGGCCTACAGCATACGCTCCAAGCGCGAATACCTGGAGCGTCTGGCTAAGATATTCGACTCAGGCAAGGAGATCGACCTGAACTTCTCCGGATTCCGCATCATGCGCCATCCCACCATGGAGGGCATCTACGGAGTCACGCTTCGCCAGCAGTATTCATGCGGCGGCTACGCCGACGACGGCTGGCTCTTCCTACTCTGGGACTTCCGCAATCCGTCAATGCCGCTCATCCACGTGCGCACGTGGCAACCCGCCAATTCCCTCTCCGGAGAAGACGACATCATCGACATGAGTGACTTCAACCTCGAATAAACCCTTCAACCGCATGACCCCGCCACGATGAAGACGCCTCTGACATACATCATGCTGCCGATCATGATCCTTATGACGGCCTTGATTTCCGCCCCGGCATCGGCGCAGGAATTCTCGGTCGCATCTTTCCGCGACCTCCCGAACGATGTCACGGCATTCATCAATCCCGTGCGCGACCTCAACGACGAGGACTGCGCTCTGCTGAAGGTGGTGGCTCCGGCCGATTTCGCCTTCTCCACTCCCCTCGGCATCGTGAAGCGTGAAGACAAGACGGGCGAGATATGGCTCTTCCTTCCTCACGGCTCGCGCAAGATCACCCTCAAGCACGCCGAATGGGGAGTGCTGCGCGACTATGAGTTTCCAGGGCGCCTCGAAAGCCATAAGACCTACGAACTGACCCTGCGGTATCCGCAGGCTGTAGCTCCGGGCATTCCGTATGGCGAACCCACAGCCGTCACCATCCGCGACACCCTCGTAGTGACACGCGTCGACACACTCATCGTGCGTCCGGCAAAACCGAGGATACCGTTGGAATTCGACATCATGGCAGGCATAGGAGCCGGAGGACGCGCACCCTATTCGTTCGCATCCCTGACTCTTGCGCTCATGAAGCGGCACGGCGGATTCATCCGCATTTCCCTGCATCCTACTCCTACCGACGACCCTATAGCCACTTGCGACCGCTACGGACTCATCGACGGGCAGGAAAGATTCTATTCCGGCGCTACAAGAAAAAAAGTATTCATGATCTCGGGCGGACCCATACACCGGCTCAACGACAAATGGACCATCTTCGAAGGAATCGGCTACGGCGATACCCGTCTTGACTGGGAGCTCGCGCCATCCGAAGGAGGATGCTATGTCAGAAACTCATATTTCAGCCGCAAGGGCATAACCGCGGAGATAGGCACTCAGTTCCGCTGGAAACGCCTCGTCTTCTCCGCATCGGTCATCACCCTCCGAGCCACCGAATGGTTCGGCTCCATAGGAGTCGGATTCCGCTTCGGAAAAGGACTCGAATCACCTTTCTCCATAAACAGACAGCAATGAATCACCGCATATTTCCCCTCATAGGCCTACTGCTGCTCCTGGCATGCGCCGCAGCCTGCTCGGATCATTCACGACCCGACAATCCGGAGCCTACGATCATAATACACGAGGCGACCGACATATCACGCACCGAGGCCATCGTGACAGCCGCCATCGACAGCCACGGAGGGCATGCACTCAGCTACGTGACACTCCACTGCAATGGCCCGGAATCCACCGGCGGACTCACGATAGACGCCGATCCGTCGGCCACGGCATTCGAGTTCCATCTAACCGACCTCGCACCGGGGACAAGCTATACCTGCCATCTCCAGGCAGGCACAGCCACCGCCACACTGAAGTCGGACGCCATAACCTTCACTACAATCCCCAACAATCCGCCGCAAGTGTCTGAAATCACGCCCCTCTCCGCCGGACCGCTCGGCATAATGGTGAGCTTCAGCATAATTGACGACGGCGGCGAACCCATCACCGAGGCCGGATGCGAAGTTAAGGAATCAGGAAGCTCAGAGGGCCGGCGCATCTACGCCGCCCCACTCAATCCACTACCCGACCACTTCCGGCTGAGCATCACCGGACTGACTCCCGCCTCCACCTACACCATCACGCCCTTCGCCTCAAATTCGCAGGGTGAGGTCCGTGGCAAAGCATTGGAATACACCACCTCGGAATCCGTAGTCCTCACCGAACCCGGAATGCTCGCGTCGCTCTTCGCCGCTTCCGACCCCGGAGACCTCGAGACTCTGACGATAGCCGGACCGATGGACGGCGATGATTTCCGCACTCTGCGCTCCATGCTCGGAGCACCCGGAGAAAGCGACATCCGTCTCCGCATATCGGATATCGACCTCACCGACGTAAGCATAGTGGAAGGAGGAGGCTCCTACGACGGCCAGCGGTTCACGATACCCGACCGCCTATCTACCGGGCTATTGTCCGACTGCGCCGCCTTGCGGCATGCGCTGCTTCCGGCGACGGCCATCGCCATGGAGCGCGACGCATTCGCCCGGTGCGCCTCACTGGAGATACTGACAATCCCGGCCCGGGTGGAGGCCCTGCTCCCCTCCGCCGGATGCACCGCGCTCAAAGCCATCGAAGTGTCGGAAGCCAATACCCATTTCAGCTCCGACCAGGGAGTACTGCTCAACGCAGACGCTTCCGACATACTTTGGTTTCCATACGGCAAGACAGGAGAATACCGTTTTCCGCCAAGCATAACCGCAATAAAGGAAGGCGCCTTCGCAGGGACATCGATCACAACGCTAATCATTCCCCCTGCTGTGAAATCCATAAGCCGCGGGGCATTCGCCGGATCAGCCCTTACGGAAATACGGCTCCCCGACAATATAGCCAACATTTCGGAAGGAATGTTTCAGAACTGCTCCACCCTTGCCACCATAAGCCTCGGCAAAGGCACTGAATATGTAGGCGACTACGCTTTCGACGGCACCTGCCTCTCCGACCTCTTCGTCGGCGCGGACTTCCCTCCGTATGCCTCTCAGGAAGCATTCACCAACCGAATGAAGACGCTTGCCGACGAGTGTACGCTCCATGTCCCCGCCGGATCGCGACAACTCTACCGCAACCACAGGCTATGGGGCACATTCAAGAAAATCGAGGAATTTCAACCATGAAGCATCCGGACATCCACACACCAAAACGCCACGACATCCCTGACGACCCTACGGCATCAGAGGATGACTCCGCATTCCTGACAGCCGAAGGAATGGAGGCCGTAATCGACCTCGGAAGCATATTCTCAAGCGCATTCTCCAACATAAAGCCACTCTACCGCTCAAAAAACGGCCCCACACAGCTCTTCACAGCCACACGCTACGGCAAGCGCTTCGTGCTCAAAGGCCTCAAAGGGGAATATCTCGACGATCCGCTCTTCCGGCTGGCTCTGGCAAAGGAGTTTGAAATCGGATTCTCCCTCGACCATCCCGGCGTAAGACGCACACTCAGCCTTGAGAACGCGGAAGGGCTCGGGCAGGTGATAGTGCTTGAATACATCGACGGCAGAAGCCTCGACTCCCTGCTGCGGTCGGAGTCGATCTCGCGCCAGCGCGGACGCGAGATATGCATGGACTTAGCGGAAGGCCTCTCCTATCTCCACGGCAAGCAGACACTCCACCGCGACCTCAAACCCTCCAACGTGCTCATCACCCATCAGGGAGCGACGGTAAAGCTCATCGACTTCAACCTCTCCGACAACGACAACTTCATAATATTCAAGAACCCCGCAGGCTCCGGAAAGTACATCGCTCCCGAACTGCGCGAGCCCGACGCCTCCGCCTCTCCAGCCTCCGACATCTACTCGCTCGGAGTTATCGCCGGGGAAATAGCCGAGCGCTCCTCCGACCCCGGACTCATGAAAGCGGCCAGCCTATGCACGCACGCCGATCCGGACCGCCGCGCAGAAGGACTGGCGATGCTCCGCGACGGACGGTTTCCCTCCTCAACGGCCATGAGCCTCGACCGGATCATTTCCTCCTCCTGGCTGACCTACCTGCTGACAGCCGTCAGCACAGCGCTCGCCTCATTCATAGCATATCATTACATCACCCGATAAACAAAACCGACTCCCAGCCATGGAACCTACATCCGCACTAAGCTCGCTCATAGCCCTGACAAACGAGAATCTCGGATTCGTACCCTCCACCCCATCCGAATTCAACGACGCTTCGCTGAAGATACAGATGGCCACAGGAAAATCAATCAGCCAGTCTTCGCTCAAACGACTCTGGGGATATGTATACTATTCAGGGAAGCCCACCAACACCACACTCAACAATCTGGCGAAATTCAACGGGTTTGCCGACTACAAGACCTATCTGCTGAGCCTTTCGCAAGACACGACCGACGATTCCGGATTCCTGAAGGAGTCGCTCATCGACACCGACCGGGTAGACGTAGGCGACCGCCTCGCCCTCTGCTGGAACGACGGCAAGGAGTGCCTGATGCTATGCATCGCTCCCCGCCGCTTCCGCATCGAGATGTCGAAAAACATCAAGCTGCAGGAAGGCGACACACTGACGCTACACATCATAGGCATTGGCCATCCCATCTACGCCAAAGACATAGTGCGGGGAGGCGAGCACATACCCGCCTATGAGGGAGCCAAGAAGGGAGGACTCCGCTCCTTCCGCCACATACCTGCCCCCTGAAAGAGCATATACGTGAAAAATTTTGTAAAAAAAGCGGATAATCAAGCGAAATTTACTAATTTTGCACTATGATTAAAGCTGCTTTGATTGACATGGACGGAGTCTTATACGACTCCATGAAATACCACACCCTCGCCTGGCGACAGATGATGGAGGAAAACGGCATCAATTGCAGCCGCGAAGAATTCTACCTATACGAGGGGATGACCGGAGCGGCTACGATCGACCTCATATGGCAGCGCGAATTCGGACATCCCTGCGATCCGGAGAAGCGCACCGCACTCTACGACTATAAGACAAAAATATTCAAGACCATAGGAGGCAACGACCCGATGCCGGGCGCCGCGAGGATGCTCCGCACCCTCTGCGACCGCGGCATACGCTGCGTGCTCGTGACAGGAAGCGGACAGGCCTCGCTCATCGACAATATCCGCAGAGACTACCCTGGAGTCTTCGCAGAAGGAATGATGGTGACGGCCCACGACGTGACGAAAGGGAAACCCGACCCCGAGCCATACCTGCGCGGACTCGCAAAGGCCGGAGTGAAGCCGGAGGAGGCCATCGTGATCGAAAACGCCCCCCTCGGAGTACGCGCCGGAGTGGCGGCAGGCATCCGCACTATGGCGGTCTGCACCGGACCGATTCCCAAGGAGAGGTTTGAGGAGGAAAAGGCATGGGGCATCTTCCCTTCGATGGAAGAGTTTGCCAACGTGCTTCCCCTCGTCGTAGACCTGATCGACGCGCAGTCGCCGTTCGTAATCGCCGACTCCAACACCTCTCCCCTCGTGGTAGACCGCCTCGCGGAGCAGATACCCTATCTCAAAGCCCTCCCCCGATGCGTCATTCCCGCCGGCGACGACCATAAGGACATAGAGTCGCTGACGCAGGCATGGCGCATGCTCTCCACCCATGGGGCCACACGCCGCTCCACCCTCTTCTGCATCGGCGGAGGAATGGTCACCGACCTCGGAGGATTCGCGGCCGCCACATTCAAACGCGGCATACCATGCGTCAATGTCTCCACTACACTGCTCGGAATGGTAGACGCCGCTACCGGAGGCAAGACCGGAATCAACCTCGACGGACTGAAAAACGAAATCGGTGCGTTCTCAATGCCCGAGGATGTGGTGATCATACCCGGGACCCTCGACACCCTGCCGCGCGAGGAACTCCTCTCCGGATATGCGGAGATGCTAAAGACAGCCCTCATCGCCGACCCGGAGATGTATGAAGCGCTCCTCGACGCCGACCGCTATCTGGAGGAGCCCCGTCTGCTCCTCCCCTGGATCATGCGTTGCATCGAGATAAAGACCGAAGTGACGACGCGCGACCCGAAGGAAAAAGGGGAACGCAAGATACTCAACTTCGGCCATACGGCCGGGCACGCCATGGAATCGCACGCCCTCATCAACGGACGCCCCATCGCCCACGGCATCGCCGTGGCACACGGCCTCCTCTGGGAAATGATCATCTCCTCCATCGCCAAGGAGGGACGTGAGGCCTCCCTGCCCTCATCGCGCCTTTATCCCTACGCGGCCATGCTCAAGCAGCATTTCCCCGCTGCCGGAGTGAAATGCTCCGATATCGACGCGCTGATGGAACTGATGCGCCACGACAAGAAGAACGCTTCGCCCGACCGCATCAATTTCACCCTGCTCAGAGAAACAGGACATCCGGAATGGGACATGTGTCCCTCTGAAGAAGACATCAGAGCCGCCTTCGAGATCTACGGCGACATGACAGGTCTGGCCTGAGAACATATCCCCAACGCCATCGCACCAATGAAGAAAGCATTGCAATACATATTGCCCGTACTGCTGTCGGCCCTGCTGATATGGTATCTCTTCCGGAAGGTGGATTTCCACCATACCATGGAGATACTCAGCCATGGAGTGGACTACTGGTGGATCCTGGCCGCAATGGGCATCAGCGTCTTCTCCCATATCTTCAGGGCGATGCGCTGGCGCATACAGCTCGACGCCCTCAAGGTGAGGACGACACTGATGGAGCTGACCTGCGCCGTATTCGGCTGCTACGCGCTCAATCTCCTGCTGCCGCGCCTCGGTGAGCTCTGGAGATGCACGTTCGTGGCAAAACGCTCCGACGCGAAGTTCACGTCGGTAATGGGCTCGATGGTGGCCGACCGCATGGCAGACTCCCTGACGGTGCTCTTCCTGATTCTGCTGACATTCGTGCTCGCGGCTCCGGCCCTCGCCGCCTTTATAGCCAAGTATCCCGTAGGAGAGGGACTGCTGAAGCTGCTTTACTCTCCGGCGGCCTGGTGTGGCGCGCTCGTAGCCTTAGGCGCGGCCCTCATCCTGCTGCGCAGATACAGGGATACGGCACTCATAGTCAGGCTGCGCAGATGGGCCGGTGAGATATGGCGGGGCTTCGCAGTGACGGCCACCATGCCCGGGCGCTGGCGCTTCCTGCTGCTGACGATCGCCATCTGGGGATGCTATTTCGTGCAGCTCTACGTAGCGTTCTACGCATTCAGCTTCACGAGGGCGCTCTGCACTCCCGCCCTGGCTTTCGGGCTCCTCCCATGCCTGGTGGCGTTCGTAGTCTCCTCCATCGGGATGGCCGTGCCGAGCAACGGAGGACTGGGACCCTGGAACATCGCGATAATGTTCGGCCTCGCCGTATACGGAGTGGCCGACGTGGAGGGAGCCGCCTTCTCCATACTGCAATGGAGCGGACAGACCGTGATGCTTATAATACTTGGAATATTCTCCGCCGTATGGATAGGGGCCACATCCGGCCGCAGCGGCGGAACACACATACCGAATCAAGAGAAAAAATGAGATACGACGACAGATATACACACCACGACGAAGACGACCTCTGGGACGATGAGCTGGAACTCTCAACCGACGACCGGCACACCACCCCCGACGATGAGTCGCCTTATCAATACACGTCGGATTCGCACTATGCCCCATATCAGCCGCCCTACGACGACAACGCCGAACAGGCAGCCCCCCCCGACAACTCCGACCACGACTACTATTCCGAACCGGAACCCGAACCGGAACCTGAACCCGAACCAAAGCCATCGCGCTCAAGAGGATTCTTCAGGAGAAGGAAGGAAGAGGATAAAACTGAAGATGACGATGACGACGATGACGACGACGATGATGATGATGATGACGATGACGACAACGATTACTACGACTCAGACGCTCAGTCCGGATCCCGACGCAGAAAGCGGAAGACGCCCAAGCTCGACCCGGAGGATCCGGACTACTGGATATCCGACGAAGACGATTCGCCCCTAAGCGGAATCATGCCATCGTCGGGCAGCACATGGAAATGGAAGCTGGCGGCAGCCGTAGGAGTGATCGTAATCCTGATCGGCGTCTGGGGATGGTTTCTACGTCCATATGCCGACAGCGCGGTGAAATACGGCTACATAAGCAATATGGAGCGCCGCGGATCCATCTTCAAGACATTCGAGGGGACAATGATACCCTATAAGGAACTCGGCGACCCGAATCAGCTCTACTTCCAGCAGCTGCCGTTCAGTGTGTCGAGCGATTCCCTGGCGGCCCATATTAAGCGCATGATGCTGGGATGCGTGCCCGTGCGCGTAGAGTATGAGACCTACCGCAGTCCCCTTCCCTGGAAAGGGGAGCAGAAGATGGTGGTGGTCAAGGCCGACACGGCCGACACGCGCAAGATACTGCCGCCCGAGTACCGAAACAAAGACAAATGAATAATCACCAATGATGAACTGTCATGACGCCGACATCATTTAAAAAACATATCGGAGTATTGGGTGCTTCCCTGGCCAGTGTGGCGATGCTCTGGGGGTGCGCCTCGATCGGCAATCCCTCCGGCGGTCCGCGCGACGAGGATCCGCCTCGCTTCGTGCATGCCAATCCGGCCCCCGGATCGGTCAATGTCGACCCGAGCAACATCAACATAGACTTCAACGAGCTCATCAACGTCAAGGATGCATTCTCCAAGGTGGTGCTCTCACCTCCGACTGCCAACACTCCGCGTGTCTCCACACGCGGACGCCGGGTAGTGGTCAACATCACCGATACGCTCCTCCCCAACACCACATACACCATCGACTTCGGCGACGCCATTGAAGACAACAACGAGAGCAATAAACTCTCGGGCTTCGCATATACGTTCTCCACCGGTCCGACGCTCGACTCGCTGCGGATCTCCGGAATGGTGCTGGGAGCTGAGGATATGGAGCCGCAGCAGGGAGTTTTCGTAGGCGCCTACATCTCGAAGGAGGATTCCGCCTTCATACGCATGCCTTTCGAGAGACTGGCGCGCACCGACGAAATGGGACGCTTCATCATACACGGACTGCAGGACACCACCTACCGCCTTTTCGCGCTCAAAGACCTCGACAACGACAAGCACTACGCCAATCCGGAGGAGGACATAGCATGGTTTGACGATGTGATACGCCCCTCTGCCGAACGGATCATGACCTCCGACACAATACGCGACCTCTATACCGGATCCGTAGACACCGTGATACAGCGCGAACGCACCCGCTTCCTGCCCAACAACGTGCTGCTGCGCATGTTCAACACCGGACTGAAGCCACAGTATCTCGTAAGCTACACGCGTCCCGACTCCACCCGGCTGGAATTCATCTTCAATTCTCCTTCGAAAACAGCTCCTGAGATAACGCTGGCCGACGACGAGGCCTACACAGCTCCCCTGAAAGGGGAACGCACACTCGGCAACGACACCCTGACCTTCTGGCTGCCGCGTGAACTCGCCTCGCGCGACACGCTGAAACTCGCACTCAGATACGCCAACACCGAGCTCCTGACGGGAATTGAGTCACTGGTCAACGACACCGTGAAACTCATGAAGCCGAAGGAACAGACCTCCAAGAAGAAAGACAATAAGAAAAAGAAGACCACCAAGAAGGATGGAAAGAAAGAGAAGGAAACGCCTGACGCCGCCGTACTGCCTGCCGATTCCATAGCCGGACTGCCTACCGATTCGCTTGGACAGATGCCCGAACCGGCAACCGACAAGGACAAGGAGGCGGAAGACGAAGAAGAGAAGCCGAAGACCCCTACCTTCGCCTTTACGGCAAAAGGGCCCGACAACGACATCACGCGTCCGCTTACGATGGAGGTGCCTGTGCCCATATCGCGTATCTCGCCAAACGCCTTCCATCTGGAGATCAAACCGGATACGGTGTGGATGCCCGTGAAGGGAACTTACCGTGTGGAACGCGCCGATACGCTCTCAGAACGGCGGTTCAAGATAGAATATCCATGGGAACGCGGCGCATCATATCGACTCTTGGTAGACTCGCTCGCCGCCACCGACATCTACGGAGTCAACAGCTCCAAACTTGAATATGAGTTCAAGACGAAAGCCCCGGAAGACCTGTCGAACCTTAAGCTGACCCTCATAGGCCTTGACCCCGGAATTCCGGCGTTCGTACAGCTCATGGCTTCGGGCGACAAACCGAAGTATACAGCTCCGGTAGTGGACGGAGTGGCCGAGTTCCTGGGTATCGATGCCGGAAAATACTATGCGCGCCTATATGAGGACTTCAACGGCGACGGCAAGTATTCTCCCGGCAGCTACAGGCTGCAGAAGGTATTCGGAGAGCCTAACGACAGCCTCATCGCGGAGACACCGGCTTTCCCCGACGAATTGCCTGCCATGCCGGCGGATAGCATTCCGGTCATTCCGGTGGATAGTGTTCCGGCCATTCCGACGGACTCCCTGGCCTTGACAGCAGATTCGGTTCCTGCGCTCACTTCAGATTCCACGGCGATCGCAGCCGACTCAATTCCCATCAGGCCGATTGCGGACACAAAGGCCGGAGGCTACCTTCGGCCAAAGGGAGACCGGGAGATCGTAGACAGTCTCGTCAGCATAGGCTACAGCATAGTGCCTCTGGAGAATGATTCCGTAGGCAAAGAGATACTTATCGCGCTGCAACCCGACTACGTCTACTACTATCCCAAGACCATAAACGTAAAGAAGAACTGGGACATGGAGCAGACATGGAACGTATTCGAGACTGCCCTCGACCTTCAGAAGCCATCGAAGATAAAGAAGAACAAGCCGAAACGCACCGGCTCACAGACCCAGGAAGAGGAGGAAGAGGAAGACGAGGATGAATTCGGAGCCAACCCATTCGATACGCGACGCAACTCCAACAACCGCAACAACCGCAACGCAAACGGACTGCGGCAAGCCTTCTGACAGACTCCCGTCCATCCCACACCTTATGATGAAGCCTCCGGACATAGGATTATGTCCGGAGGCTTCATCATTGGTCGGCAGCCCTTGGCAGGAAGGGATTCAATCTATCATTTTCTTATAGGTCTTGCCGGAGGCTCTTACCACATACAGGCCCTTCGCTATGCCGGAAAGTCCGGAGGCCGGGCCGGCATACCTTCTCACTCCGGCTATATCGAATGCCTCAACATACTCGTCGGGAGACAGGGCGGAATCTCCGACCGATTCCACTCCCCCGGTCTGCAATGCCAGTTTCAGGCCCCTGACCGGATCGAAATATCCGTTGGCGTTGTGCGGATCGTCGGGTTCGGCGATGTCCATACGGTTTGACTCCGCTATTATGCGGCGTACGTCGGCCGATGTCAATTCAGGCACCGCCTCCAGCCAAGTGGCGATATATCCCGCCACGTAGGGCGACGCCATGGAAGTGCCGCTTTCGTCAAACCACGGTGTGCCGTCGATTCGGACATGTGGATGGAATGGATATGACTCATGGAAGATGCGGCTTCCGGCCGAGACAAGTGAAGCGCCGGGAGCCACAGTGAGCGGAGTCACACGTCCGTCGCGAAGTGTCCCGTAGCTGCTGTGCACCACTGTCTGCCCGCTGCGATAGCCTGTGGATTCCCAGTATATCCCGTCGTCGCCGAAGGCTTCAGGATGGCTTTGCGGCACTGAGTCGCGGTTGCCGTACATTCCTACGCTTACTACGTTGAAGCCACAGGCCAGATCGCTTATCGATCGGTCGGCCGTAGGAGTCGGACCGCCGGGTGCCTTTACCAACCGTGAATATGTGCCGTCGGCATATATCTCCACGTCCTCTCCCGGGCGGCCTACTACCTTTACGGCAAGTTCATATCTCGCCCAAGGACCGCCGGAAGCCGGTTCGGGCGACATGAATTCATATCCCAACGAGATATTGTAGCGGCCGTTTTCCGGATCTACGCCCCCCTGAGCGGTCAGTTCTCCCTCGAAGGGCCATTCCCCGTCTCCTGACGGCGCGCTGTCCCATACATACGAGAAGGTCTCCCCTCCATTGATGCTGATCGGCTCCAGCCATCCCGCCATCTGCCTGCTGTCGGCATCGTAGGCTCCTATGGATACCATCAGCGGAGAGGCAGAGCTGCTCCATATGTCGGTCATGCCATACATCCGGTAGTTGTCCCATGCCGTATTGCCGATGCGCACAGGGATTTCACTTTGTGCGGCTGTGAAGGTTGAGCCCAAGTAGTTGAGGTGGGAGCCTTCGTTGCCGGAGGAAAGCACGATTACGGCGTCTTCGGCACACATGTCGAGATATTGCGAGAATAGCGTGCTGCCGTCGTGGGGCCCCGTATAACTGCCTACGGAAATATTGATCACGGCGGGTTTCCCTTGCTCCCGGGCATACTCGATGATGTCTTCCACTCCGGCCAGGAGGCCGACTTCGGTAAGGGTGGATACGGTAGCTACAATCTCCGCATCGGGTGCGATTCCCACATAAGGCGTTCCGGCTCCCCCTCCCGCGAGTATGCCGCAGACGTGGGTGGCATGATACATGTCGGGATCGTCGGTCTTCCAGCGTCGGTAGGCGTCGTCGCCTTCAAGCTGCAGGCGCAGGCCATCGCTCTCCACATACTGCACTACCCTCTTTATCCGGCTATGGCCGTCTGCATCGAGGAAGGTGGGGTGAAGGGGGTCTATGCCTATGTCGCACAGCCCCACCACTACCCCCTTGCCGGTGTAGGGCGTGCCTGCGGCCTGGCCGTTCTGCACGGTGTAGGCGTCGAAAAATGTCCTGGACGCATCCAGAGCCGGAGCGATGCTTCGCCGGGGAGGCGACGGGGCTTCTCCGCTGCGCGTGGGCGCCTCGGGGAAGAAGCATAGCAGTATGTCGCCGCGACGCCTCAGGATCTCGACTCCGGAATCTTTCAGGGAGTCAGCCTCTGCCTCTGTCCGGACCTTCACGATGCGGGGTGAATACGATTGTTCCGGCTGCCCGCCGTAGGCGGTGGCTGCCGGAAACGTGATGATGGATGCAAAAGTAAAGTAATGTAAAAATCGTTTCATATTTCAATAATTACTCAGGCAGCGTGAAGACCACCTCTACGTTCGACTCGCTGTCGACGGGTGTTCCACCCACAGTTGCGGGTGTCCAGGCGGGCATGCCCTTCACGAGCCTCGTGGCTTCGGCCTCAAGATCGGGATCCACAAGACGTACGATCGACAGATTGTCGAGCGCGCCATCTGTCTTTACAGTGAATTTCACGTTGACCACCCCTTCGATGCCGTTGTTGATCGAAGGCTGCGGATACTTGAGGTTTTTCTGCAGGTAAGCCGCCATGGCTTTCTCCCCGCCGGGATAGCTTGCCGGTATGGTGTCGTTCTGGGCCATTGCCGTTGCGGCTATGGCGAGCGATGCGATGAGAGTCAATGTTTTCTTCATAATGGTCATATTTAGGGTCATATACCTTTTAGACAAGCCTGAGGCCGGAAAGTTACATCTGCCACGTAAGAGAGACGCTGCCTCCGATGCCGGTCGTCACAGGCGAGTTATAGTAATAGTAGTTGGGGATGTAATTGAGGAGATTGTCTACACTTACGCCAAGCGTGAAACCCTTCGGGAATGTCTGGCTCAGAGCCAGGCCGAGCATCGAGTAGGCCGGATAGCGCTGTGTGCGCACCGCTTCCTGGGAAAAGAACGACAGCACGTCGCCGGTCACTGCGGAAAGCCATTTGTAGTTGGCTGTCGCCGTGAAGTTCCAGTCGGCTTTCCACTTGTGTGTCCAGTCGGCTTTTAGTGTCAGCGCATGGGGGCGTGTCGGATTTGCCCGGAGGTCGCCTTTGCTGTAGCGTTCATGCGTATAGATGTATTCCCCGTTGATCGTCAGGCCGAAATCGAAGGACTTCATCAATGATACGTCCGCTCCCCCTATCCTTACGCGTCGCAGATTGATGTATTGCTGGCCGCCAAGGGTCTGGTTCCAGATATAGGAGATGCGGTTGTCGATGAAGTTCTGGAAGAGCATCACGGTAAGGCTCCTGTTTCCCCTCAGGTATTCAGCCGAGAGGTTGATGTTGTGGCTTGTCTCCGACTTAAGG
This sequence comes from uncultured Porphyromonadaceae bacterium, assembly GCA_947175295.1. GTDB lineage: Bacteria > Bacteroidota > Bacteroidia > Bacteroidales > Muribaculaceae > Lepagella. The sequence goes on along the minus strand of CAMWMK010000005.1, from coordinate 50,164 downwards.
TCGGGATTGCCGTAGATGTGGAAGATTCCGGCCATGTCGAAGTCCATGTAGAGCTCCTTGAGCGTGGGAGCGCGGAATCCGGCGGCATAGTTCAGGCGCAGGGAGCAGTTGCCTTTTCCCGGGCGCCACAGCATACTCAGCTTGGGCGAGACCCTGTTGGCTTTGGAAGCTGAAAACCAGTCGTATCTCAGGGCGGGAATGAGCCATACGGTTTTGGAGGGATGCCAGTCCCATTGCGCATACGCGTCGAGGTTGGTCTGCGAATGCGAGCCTGAGTCAAATTCATAGCTCATCAGATAGTCGTCGATCCAGTCAGCTCCGGCAGTGAGTGTGCCTACACCGCTGAATTCATGGGAATATTGCGCGTGCAGGGTGTTCTGGCGGTTGCGGTAGTCGCGTGTCTCTGTTCCGGCAGTGGTCTCGTAGTCCATCTTGTCATAAGAGTCGAAGGAATACCTTGCTACGAGGTCTTTCCATCGTGCCGTGATTCCCGCCGAGACGTCACGGAAACGGTCGTAGGAGGAGGATGTGGTCTTCTGCTGCCGCCAGAAATATCCGGCCCGGGCCGTTACCGACGCATCGTCGCCCAGGGTGATGGTGGCGCGGTCTTTCACGTTCCAGCTTTGTGTGGCATAAGCCCTTATGAACTCACCCCGTCGTGGGAAATCTATCTCTCCGCGCGAGTCGAAGCGGCCATCGAGCGAATTCGCTATCCTTCCCTTTCGGTATGTGGCGAGTGCTCCGTAGCTCTGCAGCGAGTGGCTGCCGTAGCGCGCGTTAAGCTTGAGGTGGGTTCCCTCTTTCGGGCGGCCGGATATTATGTTGACTACTCCGCCTGTGGCGTTCGAGCCATAGAGCGACGAGGCAGCCCCCTTCACTATCTCTACCCGCTCTACATTCTGAAGGTTGAGCCGGGAATAGTCGGGATTGTCAAGCGTCTCTCCGGCCATTCTCTCGCCGTCGAGAAGGAAGAGTATGCCTCCCCCTCCGAATCCCGATATGTTGATCTGTGTGTTCTGTCCCATTCCGTAGGAGAACTCCACTCCAGGCATCTGCTGCTCGAGAAGAGCTCCTATGTCTGGCTTTCCGCTCCGCGATATGTCGGCTGTAGTTATGACTCTGGTGACTACTGGAGTCTCTTTCAGGAGCTTCGGTGTGCGTGTAGCCGTCACTACGACAGTCTCCAATGTGTCTGCCGGAGAAACGACAAGGTCGGGAGCAGCGTCTACGACGCTGCTCCCGGCCATCAAAGCCATTATTAATCCTAATGAAGCCAATTTCAGTCTTTCAGTGTTCCGGTGAAGTTGAGGGTTATAGGCATCGGCATCGTGCCGGGCTGCATCGTGCATTGAAGTTTGATGTTGCGTCCGGCTATGGTGCCGCTGAGGCTGCCGGGCTTGTCGGATCCCGCCATATCGAAATCATCTTCCGAGATGGTATATACGTTTCCGGCCTCCGATACGTCTACATCGGTAATCTTGATCGAAGGAATTGTGTGCGCCCCTGTAGCGCCGGGACGTGTGAACATGCATTCCGGAAGGATCACTGTCACATCGTCGGCGTCATTCGCGTCGCGCAGTATCTGCACTTCATATTCTCCTTCGAAAGTGCCTTCCACTGTCATCACCTGCCATCCGAGTTCCCCGGCATACGTGCCTGTGATCTTGCTGATGTCGGCAGGCTTCAGGTCGTCGTCGTCGTCATCGTTGCCGCAGCTTGTGAAAGCCGGCGCAAGCATCAGCATCGACGCGAGAAGGGCCATCGTCTTCAATGTCTTCATCACTGCTGGCCTCCTCCTACTCCAAGAAGTTCAACTTCGAAGATGAGGTCGGCGTTCGGGCCTATCGGACCGCCCGGGGTGCCCTGCTCGCCATATGCGAGGTTGCTCGGGATATAGAATACAGTCTTGCCACCCACCTTCATGAGCTGCAGGCCTTCCGTCCAGCCTTTGATCACCATCTGGAGGGGGAAGCTTGTGGGCTCGCCGCGCTCTACTGATGAGTCAAACACGGTGCCGTCGAGAAGTCGGCCTGTATAGTGCACTGTCACTACGTCTGTTTCCTTGGGTGATGCTCCGGTGCCTTCCACTACGGTGACGTATTTCAGGCCTGAAGGAGTGGTCTGGTAGCCGGAATTGCCTTTGAAGAAGGCTGCGTTATAGTCGGCCATATTTGTGGATCCGTCGGCGGCTGCCTCGGCGGCGATTGCGCTGTCGGCCTGCTCCTGCATCACCATTCCTACGAGCGAGTCGACTGCGGCTGAGTCTTCAGAGCTCGGTTTCTGCTTGCCGCATGATGCGACACAAAGAGCGGTTGCCACCACTGCGGTGGCGGCAATCGCTGTTCTGAAAGTCTTTTTCATTATAAAGTTCAATTTACTTCTTTACTACCTTGATGAGTTCTACATCGAAGATGAGTGTCGAGTGGGGCGGGATTGCGTTTGGCACACCCTGTGCGCCGTATGCGAGGTCGCTCGGAATGAAGAAGGTGTATTTTGCGCCTTCCTTCATGAGCTGAACGCCTTCCGTCCAACCCGGGATCACGCGGTTCAAGGGGAATGTAGCGGGTTCGCCACGGCTTACTGAAGAGTCGAATACAGTGCCGTCGAGCAGACGACCGGTGTAGTGTACGGTCACTTCGTCGGTAGCTGTAGGCTGAGGACCTTCGCCCTCTTTCTCCACTACATACTGGAGGCCGCTTGCAGTCTCCTGCACGCCTTCGCGGCTCTTGTTTTCGGCGAGGAACTTCACGCCTGCCTCTTTGGCGGCTGCCTCTGCCTTCTGCTGGAGGTCCATCAGATATTCATTGATCATCTTCTGGCACTCCTCTTCCGGCACTTCAGGTGTTCCGCCGTCGAAAGCCACCTTCACGCCATCCTTGAATGCTTCGGAATCAAGGGTTCCGACACCCATAGCCTTGAGCTGCTTGCCCATAAGGACACCCCAGGCATAACTTAATTTATCCATAATTCTTTTTTCCTTTTCTTTCTTTTTAATTATACATCCGTTATTTCCAAAATATTCAGTATACGGCGTTTTGCGCTCCCGGCCGCTCTGCGGCCACTGCGTATGCCTGTACTGAAGCTACATAAATAAAACGTATTTTCCTCATGTTTAGTTTGCATTCAAGCCAATTCCCGCAAAAATCCCCCACTTTTAACGTCTTTTCGCAATAAACTTTGCAAATCATTTGGAAAGTTAAGAAATTCTGACTAACTTTGCACTCGCATTCGGCACGTGGCTCATCGCATCGCGATGATTATGATTCTATCCGAGTCGTTTCTTCGAATCTTGTCACCCCGACATGCAGTTCTGGTCCGGTAGCTCAGCTGGATAGAGCAACAGCCTTCTAAGCTGTGGGTCTTGGGTTCGAATCCCAACCGGATCACTTACAAACCCCAAATCGTTGATAAATAGCGGTTTGGGGTTTCTTTTTTTCGTTTTTGTCCTCCTTTTGTCCTCATATTGCAGAAATAATAAAACCACTCTATTCACATAGGGCGCTTTCCAATCCAATTTTTTAAGTCTAAATATAAAGAATTTCTAAGTTAGAGGTTGCTTCCTCATTCAAACCTAATTTACATCCGGTACAAAGATAAGGGAAACCCCAGAACTTACAACCTCATCAAATCATTTCATATCCGGATAAATCATAAAATACATATCCTTTTAAATCCTCTCTCCTCCCGATATATCGAATATATCTTTAGCCTGATGAAATACCGCATCCCGAAACCAATTATAGAGGCTACTGTATTTTTCCTTAAACTGAAATGTCATTTCCTATCTCCCATCCATACCTCATCTAACCATTCATCCATAAGTTTTCATGCTCTTCTTGGCAAAGGCAAAAAAAACTTAACGATGATTAAACCATTCCGCCGTTGCGGCGTTTTAAGTGTAAACGGTAAGTTTGCCGCAATGACTTCCCGAAAAAAACAATATCTAAAAACTCTTAACCAATTTAACTACTATGAGAAGTATTACGACATTTGACCTCCAGTATTCCCACCGTTTCTACGGATTCAAGGGCGAAGCCCAGTACCTCCACGGCCACACAGGCATCATGACCATCGAAGTGGAAGACTCCATCAACGAAGGCGTAAACATGGTGTTCCCCTGCAACGAAATCAGAAAGACCGCCTGGGATGTGCTCCAGAACTTCGACCACGCCCTTATCCTCCGCGAAGACGATCCACTGCTCCCCGCCATCCTTGGAGTATATAAGGAGCAAGGCATCCTCAACGGCACTCCGCAGAACAAGATGAAGGGCCCCGCCTTCAAGACCGAACTCGCGACGGCATATCCCGACGCCCGCATCGTAGTCACGAAGGAGACGATGACAGTAGAAGGTATGATCAAGCTTACCTACGACCTCCTCAAAGACAAGCTAAACATAGCCAAGATCACATTTACGAGCGGTGTCAACGGCGCTTCCCAGGAGTTCGAGACCCGTAACGATATCGACCGCTGCCCCCTCTGCGGCATCTCGCTCAACGAGAACGGCGTCTGCCCCAAGTGCGGCTACCGTAAGCCGAAAGATTAAAGATTAAATACTAAAGATTAAATAACGGATGCTCCCCGTATGCGTGCGCATGCAGGGAGCATCTATTTGTTTCGGTGTCCGGGCATCAAGACCCGGCATCCAGGCAACCATTCCACCTGCCAAAGCGTTATATTCACGAAAACAAAACCTTATAAAACACAAATATTATGGACTACACACAGGAAATAAAATCAGCACCCGTCGTGCTCGTGGAATTCTACGCCACATGGTGTCCTCATTGCAGGAAGATGATGCCCATTATGGAAGACATCAAGACCCTTTTGGCCGACAACCTGAAGGTGCTTCAATTCGACATCGACCAAAACGAAGACCTCGCCAACGAGATGCGCGTGCAGTCGCTCCCTACATTCATCCTCTATTCCGATGGTGAGGAAGTGATGCGTGAGACAGGCGAAATGCCCGGCGAAGTACTTCTGCAGAAGATACAGGCAGCGATACAATGATCAATGATCAATTATGAATTATCAATGATCACGTCTGGAATTAGGATTATCTGACGATTAAGCAGCATAAGGATATGGCAAAGGAATCAAAACTAAATACCCATTTCAAATCGCCGGACGCATCCCTCTTAAGTGACTGGCTGACCCTCCTCGGGGTCGGCCATACACATTCCTATACCCTCGAGAAGGAGAAGGGGATGCCGTTTAAGACATGGTTCGGTCTTTCAAGGGCCCTGCAAGACTATGGAGTGGAATCGGAGGCATATTTCCTACCCGACAAGAACGCGGTAAGGGATCTCGCCGTGCCTTTCATGGCACATACGGCCGGCTCCGACGGCGGCAACATCATAGTCACTTCCATCGACGGCGACAAGGTGGACTACATCAGTCTGGGCGAAGAGCGCACTACTGATTTCGATACATTCATAAAATGCTTCGACGGCAACGTCTTCCTCTCATACGTGAAGCCGGGCGCCGCCGAACCGGGACTTGGCCTTCACCGCCGGCTGGAGTTCTTCAACAGGTCGAAGAAATGGGTACTTCTGCTTTGCATGGCGGCCCTTTTCGTATACGCATGGATCTCCAACGACCTATACCAATATGTGTCGGCCTATTTCATAGCCGCCATTGACCTCGGTGGACTCTACGTCACCTATCTCTTAGTGCAGAAATCGCTGAAGATCCACAATCCGAAGGCCGACCGTTTCTGCGGAGTGCTTCAGGCTGGAGGATGCGATGATGTGCTCGCCATGTCGGCCTCGAAGTTCTTCGGGCTGTTCGGATGGAGTGAAGTCGGATTCTCCTACTTCTCCGTAAGCTTGCTGGCCCTGCTGATGTTTCCGGCCTCGCTTCCTTCGCTTGCGCTCTGCAATATCTGCTGCCTGCCGTTTACGTGCTGGAGCATATGGTATCAGAAATTCAGGGCAAAACGCTGGTGTACGCTCTGCGTCACCGTACAGTGCTCGCTATGGTTGCTCTTCATAGCCTATCTGAGCGGAGGATGGGTAGGACAAGCCCTTCCGGTCAGCATCGATTTCTTCGTATTGGGCGTAGCCTATGTAGGCGTGATGCTGCTCGTCAACGCCCTCATGCCCCTCATTGAAAGAAAATAACCCTTAACCCTTCAGATTATGAACGAAAATGCGATTAAAGTCCCGGAGGGAGCGAAGAAACTGACTCCCCTCGACATGAACAAACTGGCCATCCTGAAAGCCCACACCGTCATCACCTTCAAGACCCAACCTCAATAGTATGGTGGCTGAAGAATTGATTTAGTTGATTCCTCAATAAGCTTTTTACATTTTTGTAAAACTTTTATTCTACTTCGCTCGTTATCTAAAGAAAAACAGACTATAATGAGCGAAGTAGAACTTGTATTAGCCGACAATTCAGAGAAATGCACTCTGTATACTCTTCATTTTATATCTGAAGATGATACAGAGCTTGAAAAATTCATTTCAAGATTCAAGGACAATGCCAAATATAATGCTGACTTTCAATCCATATTGATATTTATGGAAAGAATATTGGCTAATGGGGCATTGGAAAGGTATTTCAGAAGAGAAGGTCGCTTTGCCGATTCTGTCGTAGCCCTTCCGGTCTTGAATTCAAAATTAAGACTGTATTGTCTTCGACTATCCGACCACATTTTAGTAGTTGGCAACGGAGGCGTGAAAAATACCAGGACATATCAAGAAAACGATGAATTAAAAGGTTATGTTATGACATTGCAGAAATTTGAACGACTTCTTAAACATGAAGCAGAACAAGGCAATGTTGAGATTACAGAGACTGAAATCAATACCGATAAAACTTTTGAGATATGAAAAGGATGAAGACATCTCTTAGGGATCTGTTTGAAGAGATACCCAAAGAAAAAAGAGAGGCTGCCCGATTATCCTTTGCAGTTTCTGATAGGCTTGCGTTCCTTATGGAATCCAAGGGTATGTCAAAAAAGCAACTTGCAGACAATCTTGGGAAACGACCTAACGAAATAACTCGATGGCTTAGCGGAGAGCACAACTTTACATTGTCGACCATCGCAAAGCTGTCCACATATTTCGGAGAGCCCATAATCCATATTCCCTGATAGGTATTCACTGGTTCATCATGGCAGGCTCAAGACTGGCGAAGGCGCTGAAGATAATCGGCTGGACCCTCGTCGCGGTGATCGTCGCGACGGGTGTCCTGTTCATCTGCGCCGTAAAGTTCGTCGACTCCAAATATCTCGCTCCTATGGTGGAGGACTTAGTGAATGAAAACATCGAAGGCCGCGTTAAGCTCGGTAGCCTACGGCTCGCCTTCGCCCCTCACTTCCCTATACTCGGCATCGAGCTCGATTCGCTCACGGTCATATCCCACGCCTTCGACTCCCTGACCACGGAGCAGCGCGGCATTCTCCCTGCCTATGCCGACTCCCTCCTCACACTCGACCATATGAGTGGAGCAGTAGACATAAAACGCCTTCTCATCAACAACGAACTCTCCCTCCATGACGTAGACCTCCGGGGACTGAGCGTAAACCTCGTCATAGCCCACAACGGACGTCCCAACTACGACATCGTGAAGCTGCCGGCAGACACCGCCGACTCCGCTTCCTCCAAAACCGAAATACCGGGATTCCGCATCAACCGCTTCTCACTCTCCCAACCCAAGGAAATACGCTTCTACAATGCCGCCGACTCCGTGTCGGCTTCCGTGCTGCTGCTCACCGACGCTGCAGTGGAAGGGGAAGACCAGCCTACCTACCGCCTTAAGGTAAACGGCAACGTCTCCTCCCCGCAGGCCACCCTCGTCACCAACCTCGACGAGATAAGTTTCGGACTCAACGGCAAGGTATACTGGAATCCTTCCGACCCGGGTCTCGTAGCGATGGACGAGATGGAACTCCGGGGAGCGTTCATCAAAGCCATCGTCTCGGGAGAAATCGACCTCACTTCAAGTCCCATAGCCCGCAAGGCAAGCGTGGATCTTGCTCCTGTTGCAGTATCCGACCTCCTGACGCTCCTGCCTGATTCCATACGCAGCGAGCACCGCCTCTACCCTCCTTATTTCTCCACCGACATGGCCATCGCAGGGCATTTCGAACTTACCCGGCCCATGAACTTAGCCACCGATACCATCCCTTCGGCCAAGATCACAGTGTCTGTCTCACCCTCCACCCTTGACTACGGCAAAGCGCACCTGAAAGAGATCGCACTGGAAGCGCTCATAAACACCGTAGCCAATCTTCCCGACCGTACCACCATCGACCTCACCCGATTTACAGTGGCAGGTCCCGGCACCGATCTCAATGCATCGGCATTCCTTACCACTCCCCTGTCAGACCCTACGTTTGACGCCGGCATCGAAGGGAAAATAGACTTCCGCGACCTTCCTCCCATAGCATTGGAAAAGATTCCGGGCTATCTCGCAGGCGTAATCACCGCCGACCTTAAGGCAAAGGGAAGCACGTCCATGCTCCGGCCCGAGCGCTTCCACCGATTGGTGGCCGACGGAACGATCACTGCAAAAGACGTATATTTCCTTACCGCCGACACCACAAAACTCGTGGAGGTAGGCAACGCGAGGATCGAACTCAACTCAAAACGGATGGTAGATGGGCTGCCGCTGCTGAACACGAAAGTGGATGTGGACACGGCTACCGTACTCGTAAGCGGAATAGACCTTGCCTTCGGCAATGTGTCTCTCTCAGCTGCCGTGGAGCATCCTGCCGCAGGTGCAGACACAACACTTATGCGCCCGATAGCGGGACGTCTGAAGGTAGGCAGATTCGACATCACATCCATCACCGACAGCGCCGGAGCGCGTATCCGCGACATCAACGGTCCTGTACGCGTGAAGCCCCATAAGGACTGCGGGAAAGTGCCGCAGATCGCTACCGACCTGCTCATAGGGCAGGTGTCGGCCGGAACGCTTTCCGACCGTTTCCTGATACGCGACACGAAGGTGAAGGCTTCCCTCGCCAAGACCAATACGCTGCCCAAGCCGAAGGATGGAGCGAAGAAGAAAACATCGCCCCGCCGCGAATATTCCTACATATCCCCTGCCGCCGTACACCGATACGTATATTATCAGCGCACCCATCGCCGCCACCATACGAAAAGGGTATACACGGCGGAAGGCCGGGACGACGACGATATGTTGGTGTGGAACCTTACGCCGCAGTTCCAGCGTTTCCTCAACGAATGGAAGCTGTCGGGTACGCTCAGCACCCATGACGCCGGTCTCCACTCTCCTCTCTTCCCGCTCAAGAACCGCATATCAGATTTAGCGCTACGCTTCAACAACGACACCGTCAGCATCTCCGACATCTCCTTGCGGGCAGGAGCCTCCGACCTTGCAATGGCGGGAAGAGTGACCAATGTGCGCCGGGCTCTGACCGCTAAGACCGACAACAACCTCAAGGCAAACTTCTCCATCCTGAGCGACACCATCGACATCAACGAGATATCAGCCGCCATATTCACGGGAGCCTCCCACTCGGCAGCACGCCACAACAGGAAAGGGGCTCCGGTGCTCATACCCGTCAATGTGCAGGCCGACCTCAAGGTAGAGGCCAACCATCTGCTCTACAGCGACGTGGAGATGACCGACGTGGGAGCCGACCTGCTGGTCTACGACGGAGGCGTCAACCTGCACGACCTGCAGGCCAATTCCGATGCCGGCAACCTTTCGCTCTCCGCCCTCTATACAGCCCCCAACACGCGCGACATGCAGTTCGGATTCGGAATACAGCTGACCGACTTCAACATAGCGAAATTCGTGAAAATGGTGCCGGCCATCGACTCCATAACGCCGCTCATGCACGACTTCTCGGGCATGGTGGCAGCCAACTTGGCCGCTACCTGCCGCATCGACTCTGACATGAACCTCGACCTTCCGACCCTCAACGCCGCCATGCGCATCACCGGCGACAACCTCGCCTTCATCGACCCGGAGAAATACCGCACACTCGGCAAATGGCTCGGATTCAAGGACAAGGCCGACAACACCATACATCGCCTCAACGTAGAGATGACCGTGGAAGACGGCCTGATGCGGATCTATCCCTTCACATTCAATATCGACCGCTACAGACTTGGAGTATACGGCTACAACAATATGGAAATGGACTTCAACTACCATCTTGCCGTATTGAAATCGCCCATTCCATTCAGGTTCGGCATCACCATCTCCGGCAACCCGAAGAAATACAAAGTACGCTTCGGAGGAGCCAAATTCAAGGAAGACACGGCGATAGAGAGTGTGGATATGGTCAACACCACACGCATTAATCTGATCAATCAGATCAACGACGTATTCAAGCGCGGAGTACGCAACTCACAGTTTGCCAAGCTGAAGGTAGCCCGTCCGGCCGGCTTCGATCCGGAATTCTACAGCGGCAACGACGCCGGGCTGAGTGCCGCCGACTCCCTCCGCCTCATCCAGGAAGGGCTCCTCGAAGCCCCGGAGCCATCCAAGGCCCCTGCTCCGGAAAAGAAGAAAAAGAAACACAAACGCTTCTGGATCTTCTAAAACTTAAACATCAACTCCCCTCCCTCCATTATGTCGTAATATGAGATATAGCTGTCTTGCAGCTCCTTTCCGTTGAGATAAACCGCCCTGATGCAAGCATTCCCTCCTCTGTTTCCTTCCGCCACAATCCTGAACACTCCGCCCGGCACATCAATCTCAACCTCATCGAAAAGAGGATAGCCAAACCGGTAGCGTCCGCTTCCGGGCTCCACTTCATAGAGACCCATGGCCGACATAACGTACCATGCCGACATCTGCCCTACGTCCTCATTGCCGGAAAGGCCGTCGGGCTTTGTAGTATACATTTCATCAAGAATGCGTCTTACGAGACTCGTAGTCTTGTCCTGATGTCCAAGCATCGCATAGAGGTATGCCGTATGATGGCCAGGCTCGTTGCCGTGGGCATACTGTCCGATGAATCCAGACACGTCGGGCGATACATCCGTTCCCTCAAGGGTAGACTCAACGGTGAAGAGGGAGTCGAGTTTCGCCATCATGCGTTCTTCCGAGCCGAAGCAGGCCTTAAGCCCCTCCACATCGTGGGGAACAAGCCATGTATACTGCCAGGCGTTTCCCTCGCAGTAGTCGTTGGCCCGGTGCGAGGTATCGAACTCATTGAAGGGTTCGCGCCAGTTGCCCTTGCTGTCCTTGCCGCGCATGAATCCCGTAGAGGGGTCGAAATAGTTGCGGTAGGAATGGCTGCGCTCAGTGAAGTATCGGTAGTTGGCGGAGTCTCCCATGGCGAGTGAGGCCTGTGCTAAAGCACCGTCAGCGAGTGCATACTCCATGTCATAGGCAATTGACTCCTTCCAGAGGTCAAACGGAATGTAACCGTATTTCTGCCTGAATCCGTTGCCGCGTATGGTGTCCAAGGCGGTAGTGAGCAGAGCCTTGTAGGCCCTGTCTCGGTCAACCCCGGGAATACCCTTCACGATGGCGTCGGCCACCACCGGGATGCCTGGATTTCCCACCATGCAGTCGGTCTCGCAGCCCCACAGATGCCATACCGGCAGACGACCCTGCTCCTCACAGATGTCGACCATTGTATTGACCATATCCGCATATCGCGCAGGCTCTATGATGCTGAGAAGCGGCATCTCAGCGCGGTAGGTATCCCAAAGTGAGTAAGTGGTATATTTCACGCTGCCGTCGCTCTCATGCACAGTGCCGTCGGCTCCTCTCCAGCGTCCGTCGGCATCGCTGAATTCCGATGGCGCAATCATAGCGTGGTAGAGGGCCGTATAGAATATCTTCCTCTGATCATCGGTCCCCCCTTTTATCCTTACCTTTCCAAGCGAAGAGATCCAATCGTTTTCAGCGGCCTCGGCCACGGCGTCGAAATCCCATCCCGGAAGTTCCTTATCCATATTCCCGGCAGCACCTTCCATTGACACTGCGGAGATCGCCACCTTCATAAGCAATGGTTCGCCATCAAGATCAGGGAAATCAACACGGGCAAACATCCCGTCATCTCCTTTAAGTTCGAGTGTGGAGAACGGTTTGGAGAATTCGACTACAAAAAACACCTTCTGGTCGGGAGCCCAACCTTTGGAATGCCTCCATCCCCGCACGCTTCGGTCGCCTACAGGCTCGATATGCACATCAGTAGGGGAATCCCAGTTGCCGCCGTTCATGAGGTCGAACACTACAGCCTTTTCCTTTGAGTCAGGAAAAGAATATCGGTGCATGCCCACGCGCGATGTCGAAGTCATCTCGGTGAGGATATCGTAGCGTGTCAGCAGCACTGAGTAATAACCGGGACGCACCACTTGCCTGGAACGGTCTGCATACGACCATAGACCGGAACCGACGGAATCAACACGTCCTCTTGCATACATGAGGTCGGAGCCTACCACCGGCATGACGGTGATGTCAAGGAGATCGCCGCATCCGGTGCCCGACAGATGTGTGTGGGAAAAACCGATCACGGTCGAATCCGACTCATGATAGCCGGAACACCAGTCCCAACCCTGAGTGACGCTCGCAGGCCCCACCTGCACCATACCGAACGGAACGTCGGCACCGACAAAGACATGTCCGTGGCCGCCTGATCCGATCAGCGGATCCACCAGATCGGAAAGTGAAGAATCGGGATGATGACTGCTGCATGAAGCGGCAGCGAGAGCCAGCACGAAAGCGCCGGCGGCAAAAGTTGTCTTTGTGTTTGAATTCGAAAAAAGCTTCATATTCTTCAATGGTTATTTAATGATGAAAGCTCACGTATGGTCTGCAGAGAGGCTTGGAGCACAGACTATAATTTACTGACGTGAAAGGGATTGTGGCTCTCCCCTTTTCGATTGAGATCAACTTCTAAATCCTCATCAAGCGTCATCATGCCTCCCTGCTCGTTAATCGTGCAGTAGCGGAGATAGCTGGGCCTCCACAGCATCCTGCGGTTCGCACTTGCCATCTGCTTCCGGCTTTGCGTGGCACCCGCTCAAGAACATGAGTCCGACCGCTATCCAAGAATATCCAACTCTATTATTCATTATGACGCGAAATTAATAAAAACATCGTATTCCACCAAATATTCAATCTCCAAAATAATTGGATGAATCATGGGGCTAGAGGGCCAAGTACGTTTTTGGACTAGGGGGACAGTGTGGGGGATATACAAAAAAGCCTGTGGGGAACGTCCTCGAAGCGCTCCGTCGCAGGCCTTGATGCATTTAAAATCTACTTAAAATGGCAGCAAACACAGATAATAAATACTTTATATTTCAACATATTACTACCATATAAGCATTTAAAAGGCGTTTAAAAAGGCGTTTAAAACACTTTTTTAACATTTAAACCAATGACCGTCTTTAAACGCAATCTTATTCTCTATCCTCAAAGACGACAGAAGATTAGTGATTTTCGCCTTTTTTTTCTTGGTATCTTCATCCAAGTAAGCTGGGAGCTTATCCCAAAGCAAGTCATCAACATCTTCACGTGTTGCTTGCCCAAACTTTTCGAGATATTGTAGTATCAGACTACGATAGTGATTATTGTCGAAAGCCTTGTTATGAATATAGGTCGTTTTAAGTCGACGATTTTTTGTGGGTTTGACAACATTCGCTGAAAGTATGTAGTTTGGCTTACGACCTTCAATAAAGTATCGAGAACGTAGATATTTAGCCTCCTCGTGCGTTAGCCCCTTATGTTTTTGCACCTTGTCAAGAAGCATTATTTGCATAAGGTCCAATTCCTTATTAGCGATTAATATTTGAGCAAACGCCTCATCAATTACACGCCCGATAATTGTTACCTTCACTTTTTCATCCGAAAGATCATATTCTGGCATCGGGAATAAGCGATCTCGCTGTTTATTAAACATTTTCTTTATACCACCCCCTTCTGTTTCAATCATATTGAGGTTACGCATTGCATCTGTAAGGAATCTATTACGGTAGATAGACTCTGGACAATCTTTCCTTACGACACTCTCAACAGATTCCGGCAAGAATTGCCCATGGTTCTGGAAAATTAGACGATCATCTTCAATCTCAACAACCTCAATACGTGCACACTTAGTATAATCCTGATGAGCAATACAGTTATGCAGGGGCTCACGTAGATTAAAGATGTCATATCGCATCATCTCGTCAGGAAACATGGAGTCGCTTCTCACCATATGATATTTCACATTACGAACTTTTGTACGAAACTCATCCACTGCAAGGATAAAAGGAATTGTGAAAATCTCATAATCCTTATTCTGATTGTCTTTGTCTTTAAGACACCATCGAATCTTAGCCACGAATGGAGAAAGCAAGTATTCACTCTCTTCTTTGCCCAACAATATTAAGGCTGTACGTGTTATTTTTCCCTGAATTGTCAGTTTGGCTTTATTAAGAAAAGTAATATCATCCCAACCGTCCAATTCTTCCACTTTCTTAGGATTGCGGATAGCGAATTGCTTCCGAGCCTTTGCTATTGCAATTGGATCCAAGTCCTTAATATTGGCACTTTCAATAATTTCAGCACTCCAGTCGTAAGGTACTTCAATTTCATTAATAATCTTGTTGTAGCGCTCGTCTCTAATTTTAACTAAATCATCACCAATTCTCTGCCATGCCTGCCCATGTACGTAAACCGGTCGACGAGTATAGTGTTTCGGTATAGTTAGTATCCAAACTATTTTATGCGTATCTGAGGCTTCCAACTCTAATAAATCTAAACCTTCAGACGGTAGGTTAATGCACTCTTTAACAAGTCGAGCTTTCAAAGAATCCTGAGTATATCCACCAAAATTCTGAATACCAGAAATATTAAGGGAACCATCTTTTACCCCCATAACCAAATTTCCACCTTCCATATTTGAGAAGGCGGAGCAGTATGATGCTATATCTTCGCCGGCATGGCCTTTGACAACATGTTTTAGATTAGAAAACTCCTTCCAATCACAAGATTCATTCTCTCTTGGATAGCGAATCTGAATATATTGCTTGATTTCAGCCTCTGTCATATTAAAGTTATCCAAACTAATTTTAGTAAAAAATCTGTAAAACACTATAATACAAAGCAGTTACTAAAAACCGCAATATATTATAGTTGACATACTTAATATCCCGCACAAAATATCGGAATACGCAGTACTCAACAAAGATACAATAAAAAATCGAATTATACCCTATTTTTCGGTCATAAAAGAGAATATACCTCTAAATTTTGTGTGTTCCTGAAATATAGTCGCTCACTCTGGACTGGCTTACTCCTATACTCATTGTAAGCTCCTTCTTAGACATACCAAGTTTTTCCAGGTAGAATCCAATCAACTGTCCGATTGTAGGTTTACTGATTAGGTAATAGTCCTTCTCGTAAGCTTCAACCACATCAGACACCAATGTCAATTCAACTGCATTTTTGTCATCTGACGGCGTCTCATCAGTCATTAACGGCAATAATTCCTCTATACGGTTAAGAGCAAACTCGTACTGATGATCTTTTGTGATTTCTATATATGCTATCATATTCTTTCTGAATATGGATTTCCTTTGGGTTCATACCATGGATTTGGACTCCCTTGCAAGACGTTGTTCCCGCAATCTTTTGAATTGCGAGCGATATTCTTCCGGCTTCAGCGGCTGCTTCTTCCAACAATCTATTGATGCCATTTTCCTGGCGGTTGATTCCTGATGATATTTCGTCATGGCTCATTTTTTATGATAAAAACAAATGAATGTCGGATATTTCCTCAAATTTACGTAGCTTTTTCACTGATAAAGTTAGAAACTACAACTCCATTTATATTGTTAACGGATTTTTAGAAAAATTATTTTCACTAAAAGCAATATACCCTCAACCGCGCAGCCCACGGAACGGAGACTTCCCAGTCTCCCCCGCGTCCGACCCTCAACCGCGCAGCCCATGGAACGGAGGCTTCCAGCCTCCGCCCCCCACCCGGAATATGGTAACCATCCTCATCTGCCAATTATTGAAACATTTCAGTAAAATTCACCTATGAAACCGTCTTTTTGGCTGCAACGTTGCAACTTATTCTTTTAGTTTATCATACTCAATATTCCATTAACCTTTATTATACACCGTATTAGATTTCTTAATTAAAATCGTAATTACTAAGCATACGAGTTTTTTCAAACTTTTCGGTTATTGGATTTAGCGTATAAGTATCAGTTATTTCAGTACCATAATCGCTACAGCTATCATGTGACAAACTAAAAACTTGTATTGTTTTATCTTTGAAGTTAAATGCCGTTGACCCACCGAAATACCAAGGACCTACCCTATCTTTAATAGATAAATACGGCTCAAATTTTACTTCATGAAAACCATTTGTAGTTATACCATAGACTTTGTAATAATAAAGTCGTGCCCTTCATCATATCTATTTCTCACCAAGAGAGCCGGATAGCCATTAAAGTTTACATCTAAGAATAGAAATGGCAAATGATCGAATGACTCAACATCCACTATATCATTGTGTTCAATCTTGAAAAATTTATCAAATACTTGAGAATTAATGATTGTATCGGCTCTCATCTCCTCTTTATGCCTGTTATAAAATCTCTTAAATTCCTCATAAGAAATCAATGGTGTATCTTCAGTTTTAATAACTATCGCATCACTTGATTGATGAGTCAGAATATAGACACTCTGAGGACGATATAATTTATCATCAAAATTAGCAATTGTAATAGCCTTTATTCTAAAATGATACAGAGTAGTATCCATCTCAGCACCTACTCTGAATTTTGCAGCATAATGATTAAAATCCGAGAATGAGGAGAAGAAAGTTGGATCTATAGATATTTCATTGATTGAATTTTTATCCTTTTTATTAGTACACGATACAATAAAAAAGATAGATACAGTTAATATATATGCTATTCGTAAAAAATTAATCTTCATATCTTGGTTTATTTACAATTAATAAAAGGTTTGATTACATCTATACTCCATGCATAATTTAGATTAGCCTGAGAACCATCAGCAAATGTACCGGATGTAATCCCAATTACCTCACCATACTCATTGATGAGAGCTCCACCGCTGCTTCCGTGATCTATAAGCGCAGAAATCTGCATAAGCTTCTTGTCGCGCCACTGAGAGACTTCCCCAGACGAAAATGTATTTTCGAGACCACGTGGACTACCTATGGCATAAACCTTCTCTCCAACTTGCGGTTTATACTTAGCCAATGGAATGAAGTTTGTATTTGATACGTTTATCCTAAACAAAATAAAATCTTCATCTGAATCATTGTGTATTACTTCTGTTACCTTATATATTTCATCACTATTAGCTAATTTAATCATTTCACCTCCAATATTTGTACCTTGAAAAACATGGTAGTTGCTTACAGCAAGTCCATCTGAATTGATAAAGAATCCAGAACCTTGATATCCATTGTAACCATCAGAAGTGAATACCATAAATACCGCAGTATTATATTTAGCAAACACTTCAGATCCGGTCAATTTATTTTTATCATCACGGTTATTAGATAGTCTGACTTCAAGATTCTTTTTACTTTTCTTATCATATGAGACAGTTGATACCACTTCAGTTTGGTCCACATATGAGGATGAATTAGAACGCTTATGTCCTGATTTATGTGCACATGAAGAGATACATAATAAAAGCAGGAATAATCCGGCCAACATTTTTAGCTTTACATTCATAATTTTCACACAATCTATTTATCCGATGAGGATTCAAAGATATTCTTTGGAAGGATATGTATAAGAAAGCGCTGATTCTCTCTTTCGTCACTGATTTCCCGCATTGAATGAGTATCCAATTTCCCATCTCCACTTCCAGAAATGAGAATCTCACAGTTATCACCAAAGGAAATGCCAGAGTCTTCTATCCAATAGCGCATAAGACCCAATGCTCTTTGATAGCTTAACTCATAATTATATAGATAGGCATCTCTTGAAGCTTGACCTTCAATAATCAACAAATATTGATTCTCCTTATGTTGTTCAAGGAAAGATTGAATTTCCTGCCCTGCATTTTTTAGCTGACCTAATTGCCAGTCCTTATCATAAGAATCCATATCCTGTAAATCTGATTTACCAGCGGGATACCTTACTTGAATAGTTAATACATATTTCTTATAATCAGATTTGTAATCAAAATAATCCGAATTGTTCAAATCCTTTGTTGATTCTGCAACCTTCTTAATCTCTTCTAACTGTGCCTCAGTCGCTTCCATACGCTTATGAAGAAGAACGATAACCAAGATGAACATCACAAGCATGACAAAGAACAGACTGGTCATCAAGTCTGAATAACTTGTCCAAAAGAAAGATTCCTTTTTTTGAGCCATATGCTATTCTCTTATTTTACTGAATATTGCTTATCAGGATCTACATTATTCCCTATTTTCTTCGTTGAAGATTCTGATTGAGTACCTTGTGATTGTGTTTCCTTCACTTCAATTACCTTAGCTTTCTCATCCGTCTCTGCTACATTTGGTTTCTCGTCATTAACAATTACAGTAGAAGGAGATGCAGTCGTACCAAAGAATGTATCTAATGGAAAGAAATAAGTCACAACATTGAAGATACACGCCAATGCGATAACGACAATGCTAATAACTCCGGTATACTTCATCCAGCTGGGAATAGAAGAAGGAGCTACTACGACCTCCCCATTCGCAGCAACCCCACGATAGTTCTGAGACTCTCTTATAGATTGAGTCATTTGTGTAAGGGAGTGGGATATATCTGAGGCTAATCTTGCATTTGAACTTTCTATCTTATCAATAAGCTTATCCAAACGTACAGGAATTGAAGAAATCTCCTCAAGCTGTTTTGCCATCTGAGGCATACGAGACATCTGGGCACTGAACTGAGCATTCATTTGTGTCATGAACCGTTCAAAGGCCTCTTTTTCTTCTTCAAGTATATTCTTGAAATGATCGCTTTGTTCAATGAAACGCTTCTGCATTTCATTGACATTCTCGGAAGTAGATTCTTTGATATTCTCTAACGATTCTTGAAGTGTCTTATCTGCATCTGCGGTTGTCTTTGCAATTTCACTCTTATGACGACGGAAGAAATCTCTAATTTCTTCAAGAATATGAAGCCTATCCGCCTGTTCACCGAATTGACTCTCAAAACGATGAATAGCATCAGTATATCCTTCAATATCTACAAGGTATTTATTGAAGTCTTCGAGTTTATCAGTACATTCTTTAAGTTCCTGAAGAACACGCACATTTGCCTTAGCCATCTTCATAACATCCATATCATGGACGGCTTTAATTATATCAGCTTGTATTGCGTATGATTGATTAACAGCATTTAGAGCATTACCAAGGTTGGAAGTATTCTCCTTGAAAGTATTGTTAAACTTATTCAGATTCTTGACAAGATTATTTAATGCTTGGGATGTATCGGAGGGCAATTCCGGAAGAAGTTCTGATTGCATCCACGCAAGAAACGAATTTTTGCCATTCTCTTCTTTAAGTTTACAGCTCTTGAACAGAATTGAGTTTATTGTTGTAAGAATGATACCACAAATTGATGCTCCCATAGCCCAGGCAACACCGCTTAAAAGAGCATCAATACCTTTAGCTGCGTTTTGCGCGCTTGCTGCAATCTGACCTGAACCACTCCCCATGAGGGTCATAATTGCATTGGAATCCAAAAGGTCCCAAAGGCCCAAGATAACTCCAGCCATAGTACCTGCTAATCCCCAATATAAAGGTATTGGCGTTTGCGTTGCAATATCGTTTTCAATGGAATCACAATGACGATCAACAGCATCTTTGAGTAGTCCAAAATCAATAACTGATCCGGAATTATTTCCTAAGTACTTATTGATTGAGTTAACGATTGACTCAAAAATAGCATTTCCTTCACCATGGACTCCATCAACGAGCTTAGTTTCTTTATTGTGACGAAGACGCCATGAATGTTCTTTTGAAAAGATTGCACTGAACTGGTTCATTCGTATCAGATTCTTTACAAAAAAGAAAATCTGGATACAAATAATTACTGCAATAATAATTGGTACTAATGTATGCATGATTGTTTTTTAGGATAATCTAATTATTACTTTTTTAGTTATTACCCAACGCCCATTTTCCAATTTAGCCTCTCCAGGATTAATTAATGTCATTTGGGTTACTATAGAAGGTGTATCACCTTGTATTTCAAGTGACATTTTGATTGCATCGCTACCTCTTAGATCATTGAGGTACCGCATTCCTTCCAATGGTTTGAAAGAAGCCATCCCATTTTTCACATTAACCTCAAAACGAGCATCCGGATTACGAAATGATTCTAAACGTACGAAATAGGCTTGAGTTTCAGATATTTTAGATGGAAGCCCAAAATATCCATGCTCCTCATACGATGGTGTCTGCTGATCAACTATTGCATCATTAACTCCATGACCGGATCTTATCGGTTGATATTGATGCTGTAGTTGATTCTCAATTCTACATATACGAGAAGACAATTTCGAGTATTCTATGCTTTGGATTCCATAATCTGAAACTCCACGATTCCTTAGAGTATTTACAACGCGAGCTTCTAATTCTGACAATGAACGTTTAAGTTCATCTATTTCTTTCCGATGTCTCCCAGAACGTGCAATTGCACCCTTAGCTTTAACAAAAGCTGAAATTGCAATTATCAGTGACATAATCGCGATACCCAATGTAACCAATATTGCTATTACTGAAATTCTAGTATTGTTCCTAATAACATCTTCCTGTTGACTAATTTTATTATTCAAATCTGTCAATTGAATATTAATTCGATTGATTGAATCCAATACTACTTTTTCTTCTTCTGAAGAAATCAAATTGGGTGCGGTGGTGTAAGTTATATCAGTTTTTTCTACTTTATCTTGATCAGTATGTCCATGTTCTAACGCAGTACCACGATCACACCCGACTACCATTCCTCCGATTAGAAGAATGACAAATGCTATGATTGACTTTAATGACTTCATCATTACTGATTTCTTAATGAGTTAAAGATTGCATCTGACATAGCCTGAAGAGCTCCCTTAATAGGGTAGAAGAAAAAGGTTTCTTCTATAACGTCGTCTGCTTCTGTTTCTTCTCTACGTTGGATTATGCCCTTATCAAGAAAGGTCGTGAGATCCTTCGTAGCCGCCTCCTTCGCCAAGATAAATGATGAGGCATTGACTCCGAAATACTTGTCAAAGTTAAAAACACTGTTCATCTCCTCAAAGACGAATCTAAAGAATTGCTCTACAGCCTTGATAGTATTTACTTTATACTCATCAGATATTGAAGAATATGTATCATTATTACTGATAACACCGGAACCATCACTTTTGAATATAATAGCCTTATCTCCGCAATCTTCATCTTCAACACCTACTATACCTCCCTTACAAGTTGAGTCTTTTGGATTTGAATCCTTGTCTAAGCCTAAAAGCTCCAGTTCCTTGCCATATGGTCTATCAAGAACCTTCTCAAAAATCAACTTGGTATATTTTGCTAGAATCTTAGTGTCAGTCGTGATAACTCGAATAACCTTGCTTCCATTTCCACTGAATGAAATGTGTCGAGGCACCTCCAGACCCAATGATTTCGTAATCTGAGCTATATGATAGATTATCGACGTATAGAATACAATAAAGACTATCTTAAAGTCTTCATCTTCCTGTAATATATAGTTGAAGTCCACATACTTTTCATCAATATTCGCCACTTTAGGAAGAGTATTATCTCTAAGTGTAAATAAGAACGAAGCCATGTTTGATGGACGTGAATTATTAGTACTATTGAACACTCGTATCAATTCTGAGAGATTCTTTTCTTCCAGCAATCGCAGGATATTTCCCTTATGATAGTCCACAATACCATTTTGCTCATCCAAATTTGAGAAAGAATTTTCAAAAAGAGCATTTGAAGCAAAACGGAAAGACGTTACATGAGTTATAACCTTATCTTTTGCAAAAGCTATGTCAGTAGTACCACCACCGATATCAACATTGACCAAGCTGGTCGCAGTGGAATAACGTTGGAAGAAATACTGTATTGGAGCATAAGATTCCGTCATACTATTTGTACTTCCATCACCAAAGTACTCTCTATACGCTGCATCCCAAGTTGTTTTAAGATAGCGAAGACGCTTCGGAGGCATACTTATTGGATAGAACCATGTAATCTTTGTCTTAGTTAAATCTCCATTGTTTTGAAGAACTTTGTTGCGAATCATTAGCATCAGAGTACGAACATATGATTCCATTATACGAAGATCCTCTCCATTACCCCACTTGATGTTATATTTCAGGTTATTGTATGGAAGATCAGCCCGTTTGTCGTAAGTAAACGGAAGATTAACTAAAGTGAATGGATCTATCCTTTTAGTCCAATCAACAGATTTAGAACATGAAAGGACCGTACGTGTTGGAAACTTATAGTCTCCATTTCCAACCTCTGCAGGAATGAAATCCTTCTCAATAAGTTCAGACTCTGCCTGCAGGTCCTCTATATAACCAAATTCATTCTTGTGAGGGATAAACATCTCACAAAGCTGACGATCTTTATGAGTGAAAGAAAATACTTTTGGAGACTCGTTACCTTTTCGGTATTCTATATGGGTATTAGATGTACCGAGATCAACTGCAAATTCAAAAATATCTATATTGCATTGATTCTCAAAAATCGGTACCAAAATACCCATGTAAGTATTATTACGCACTTGAATAAAATCAAAGTTCTTTCCTTTTACAAGATAATTATCTGCCCTAAGGAGAATTTCTTGATCCTTATTCCTACTGATCTTGGAAGGCAAATTTAATCTTTCTGCATTCTTATAGAATACAAACTCAATTTTCGAGTTAGACGATTGCACACAAGAAACATTATATAGAGCATCCACTTCGTCCTTAAACTGGACCTGTGGCATTATAAACCCTGTAAACCTCAACTCAGCTATGTTACCTTGATTATTCTGGATGTCAACCGAACTATTATTGTAATACACACGTGAATATTCAACATATGAAATCTTCCCATCTCCTTTGATAGGAATACGAAGTGTTATGTGGACGGAGTCTCCTGCGAGTAGCTTCATTTTTACCATGGGTTTTCCATCAGGCATCTTTCCGCGGAACTCTTCAATAGAAAAATATCTGAAAAGCAATGGTTTAATAGGCAGCAAGAACGCAAGTTCCGGTTTTTCTATTTTAATATGAGCGTCGAAGTAATTCACAGTGTTGAGAGTATGGGGTACTCTAATAATTGTATCCTCAAGAAAATCACCTATGGTGAGATAAGGATGAACCGAACCATCAAAAGGCAACTTTCGCTTTGACAGGTCAGACTCGTTCTCCTTATAACTTGCTCGATTGGTATTACCCCATTTGTCAGTAGTATACTGTAATTGGCTATAACGATTTCCAGCCTCTACAGGTAAAACCAATGGTAGATTCTCACTCTGTTTAGAGGACTTGATTATAAATTCGCATGTAGTTAACATGGGACGATGAGACTTCTTGTAGAGAGTATACCCTAACACCTCCACAAGATCATTCTGCTGAAGATCCTTAACCTCTATGGATTCAAAATCATCCAAAATAACAGAAGTTACGTTATTGAGTTCCTTCTTCTTCATTTGATCCTCTACCGCCTTATAGGTCGCATTCATATAAGTCTCTACTTCCGGGAAAAGCCCCGCAAAATTATGTATACTTTTTCTTAAAGCGAATAAGTATTTCACAAATTCAAAGTCCCTCTTGTAGAGTGGCTGATACTCACTATCAAAGGGTTTATCCTGGCCAAAGAATATATCGTTGACATAACTCAAATCATTGGCATTACTGAAAAATAATGTAGCCGGTGATGTCGCACCAATTATATTCAGCTCATCTGGACCTTCGACATAATTCAAAAGATAGATATTCTTCAACTTATCAAAGTTGTAGGTCCTTGCATCTGACTTCATATACTTTTTAAGAGCATCCGCCAAATAACGGTGTCCTGTGCTATATGACTGCTCTAATTCTGTTAACATCAAGGATGGATCCCACTTAATCACCTCAATCTTACCAATATATTTATCAAGATTGAAAAATATTTCTGCCACATCAAGGGTATCTGAAACCATTTTGTGGAAAATGGTATTACCATCCAACTCAATCTTTCTATTCTTCTTGTCAGGCTTACAAACTTCCTTAAAGGCTGTCTTTATAAGATCAATGCGAGCAAATGGCGAAGGAATAGAAGTAATCTCATGACGCGCAGATGCTCCGTCAGGGTCTTCTATTGTATCACGACTTGCAGAGTTATAGGGGAAAGCCGGACTACTATTCCAGTCCTCATATGTAGATGAACCTTCCTTGTATAATCTAAATATTTTTGACATAATGTTTAGTTGCTTAACTTTTCTTTTACAAGTTTCTGAGTGCCAAGATAGAACATTTCAAGGAATTTATTCTCCTTGCCATTGCTCTTACAATTGCGAATTGCGGAATTAAGCCGATCAGTAACAAGATTATAGTCTGAAAATTTGCTTAGGATTCTTTTGGGCTTCACTCCTTCAACTAGATCGAATGGTTTATCTCCGCAAGAGAGGTTAAATAGATATAATGAACGCTTATTCTCGCGCATTTCTGTCAACCACTCGTGATATTTGCGGAAGAAATCGGTAAGGTCATTGAAAAACATACCATTATATAAGTCTTCGAAATTACCCTTATTCGCGTTAAAGGAATTCGATCTATACATACTAACTTTATGTGTGAGCGCATTCGCCATTATTGTAAACTGTACCATAGGATTATAGAGCATATTTCGCATCCTATTATAGAACGAGTTGAACGATACTGTATCTGCACCATCCTTAATACCCAGTTCCATATTAGAAGTCCCCATATAGTTACTATTAGAAAAGTCAATAATTGCAGTCGCTCCAAGAAATTCTATTAAGTGTGCATCATTTTGTTGAGACGATCCTCCTTCATGGTTCTCATAGGTCTTTGCTACATCATCCGCAAGATAATATAACGCATCTATAGAACCATTCTTACTAATGTTGCTCTCATAGTAGGCAAGCGCTGATTTTGTCTTGGATATAAATGTAGATGAATCTATTTCACTATCCTCATCTTGTTTTAGCTTAAAATATGGCAGTATGGTAATCGCTCCAATTATTGCACGATTAATTATATCGTGATTTGCAAAACCACTACCTGTGCGCAGCGTTTTTAACAATAAAGGGAAACCACTTGCACCTGTGCCACCAAATATTGAACTAATGATAAATATCCGATCACCGTCACTGAAATCATTAGCAAATGTTTCGAAGTCTGAGGAGTGTGCAATTTGATTTAGAACAACACTTCCTATATTCGGATTTCCCTTGAATCCAACCTCCATTGATGATTGTAAATTCTTATCCGAGAAAAGCATCTTAGTCAAAGATTGATTAGCCTTTGACATGGAGGCATAGTCAATGAACTGTTGAAAGGACTTATCATCAGTATCATTGATTAGAAGAGTATAATTTGGTAATATCTGTTTTATTTCAGTGCGGAAAAAGAGACTTTCATTATCGGCACTGAATTGTAGATTACTACGTATTGCGGAATACTTGTTAAGCAAACTTACTGTCCGTGTCAAATCTGCATTTGAAGTGTCAGGATCTATTATAATCGGCACAACCTCGTCAACTCCGGCCTTGACCCCCGAAGCTAACATCATTGTTAATGATCTCAATACACGAGATCCCGTGCCTCCAATACCGAATACAAATAATTTAGACATAGTTTTAGAACGGTGCTCTTGAACAGTTTGAACTCCACCATTTGAATATGAAGGAGAAAATTATAAATACGAGTATGGAAAGAATCATATTGGATACACCAAAACAAAGAATCTCAGATTCCCCTATGTTTAGGGGTACTTGCAAATTCGTTGACGGGTCAATTCCAACCATCTTGTTATCATAGTAATCCTTTAGAACCCACTGCCAACCCACAATAAAGTTTATGACAGCATTTATGCCTAAAAATATTAGCCATCCCCACCAGTTGTCTAAACGAGGATGATTTACAACGTAGTAAAAGACTAATACCATTGCAAGGCTTATACCAAACATTGAAAATCCAATCCCAATGAAGGAATTATTAGGGGACATAGGTGATGCTACCCCCCACAAGTAATCTGCAAGTCCGAGACCAAAAAAGTCTTCAAACCAACAATAGATACTTCCGAAGAACTGACCCATATGCTATTTACGTTTAATGTTAAAATTAAAAGTTGTGCTTACTTTCTCATTTTTATAGGCGTCAGCAACACCTTGAATAAGATATTTTATACCAGTAGTTTTATTAGTATTCTCATGAATGTTTGCTCCGGTGTCATCATTAGATTCAGAAACCCACGAGGGCATCTTTGGGGAATTAAATGTTAGGCAATCCTGAGCTATATTGGTACCCTTAGGAATTGTAAATTTAATATAATGCGAATACTTGCTTTTGGAATCTGTGATTGGATAGATACCATCCACAATTAAATTAGAATTATTGAAAGAATAATTCCTCTTATCTTGTACTATTCCATCAGGTTGCAGGGTTGTACTAAAATCTGCTTGAATGATAATATGATAATCTCCGTGTGCCGGAATTATGGTTTTACTTGTAAGGGCATTGTTGTAAATATCAAATGGCACATTAGATTGATTGGTAAACGCAACTATTCCTCTTAGATCGTACTTTGCCAGCTGCGAAAACGGTATTGCCGCATTAAGCTTGGCTAAATAGTTCTTATTACCAAAAATCCATATATAATAAGGACGCTGTACATCTTTAAGAATTTCAACTGAACCATTCGGATAGAAATATTTGCCATTGAAGTCAGATGATAATTCTAATATTTCAACACCTAAATCAGGCACTCTCTTTTGAGCGTTTATTACCTCGTCCTTGATACGAATCTCACAGTTTGTTAGAAACTTTTGAGCATCTTTTTCTGGTAAGTCTAAGATGCAATCTGATACAAATATAGAGATTGTTGTATCATTGACAGTTTCAAGCACAGAGGCTATTATGGTACCTAAATCAGTGTTTGCAGTATTACCTCCAGCTTTTCGGAATGATACTGGATTTAAATCCTTTATATAAGATGTCAAGTTATCATTATACATAATAATTTTGCTATTGACATAATACAATCTTGTTGTATCAGTATACCGATTCAGTTCACTTACGTAATCATATACAGCATCCTTCAATTGAGAACCATCGCACATATACCCATCCATGCTACCAGAATTCTCAATGAAAATATTGACTGATGGCTTTTTCGAAGGCACCTCTACATCAACGGGGTTAGAACTGACCTCTATCTTATTTCCTTTTATACAACTGAATAGAGAAATAACACCCAACAAAACCACACATACTTTATATGAATATGTACGAAATTTTTGTTTCATGTTAGCCAAGTTAATAATCCTAATAGGATACATCCTTACAGGCTCTATAGACTTCCCAAGATTCGAGCAAACACACAAAAA
The DNA here is from genome assembly GCA_947175295.1 of uncultured Porphyromonadaceae bacterium. Classification (GTDB taxonomy): domain Bacteria; phylum Bacteroidota; class Bacteroidia; order Bacteroidales; family Muribaculaceae; genus Lepagella. The sequence goes on along the minus strand of CAMWMK010000005.1, from coordinate 22,678 downwards.
GCGTAGGAATCTGTATCTTTGCCATCCTTCTGTTAGAGGCTTCTCGCATTGCCCTTGGAGTTGGATGGCAACGCAGAAGCCCACGCTTGTATATGCAACAATAGCGACAAGCCTGCAATCCTCACGGATTGCAGTGCTGACGACGGATGTAACATATCCATATGGGCGCCTATCGTTGCGCAGTCCTTGACTCCAAATGAATTTTGCGAGAATTCCTAACAATCAAGAATCAGCGTAGATAAACGCTTTCAAAACATATAGTCAGGACATACGCTCTGCATGTCCCGGCATACCCGTCCCACTTGACCCCAGACCGGGGCTTCTGCATGGCGGTCTGCTTTGGCAAAGTTACTACTATTTTTTCAAACTACCAACATTCTGCATCATTTTTTTCAAACTTTTTTCGTGAGTGCCTATCACGCTGAGAGGCGGAGGGGCTGAGAGCGCAGGAGGCCGCTTCATATATATCGCCACTGGAGTCTTAAACCCAAGTGCTTTATCAGAAATGTTACCTCTTGTCGGCGCGGGGGAGGCTGGAAGCCTCCGTTCCATGGGCTACGCGGGCTGCACCTCGCGCGCTCTCCGCTCCGGGTTCTATGGCTGGCGGCGGAAGATGAATCCCTCCTGCGCTCTCTGCCTCTCCGCATCTCTGCGTGAGCGTTAGGATGCATCAGTCCCATGGGCTACGCGCAGGAGGCACTGGAAAATACACAGAATCCAATGTACATTCTTGATTATCCAAAGATAAATGATTAAATTTGCATTCCAAAGAAATAAATATGGAAAAGCAAGACTCCCAAATATACGCCTCTGATTATACCGGTGATGACTCCATTCCGGTATTCATCGCATTTGCAATCGAACAATATAAGCACTATAAGGGTATTTCCGGTGAGAGGGCAATGGAGATTCTGTCCGATGCCGGAGCCCTTGAACATCTTGCTGAGTTCTATGATATCATGCATCAGCATGGAGCCAAATGGCTCATGGAAGAATTGGATGAAATAGTTGAACATAACAACACTTGATTCAAGAACTTAAAGCCTACCGATTGGTAGATCAATATCTTTTTCACACCGAGAAGGCAATTCCTCATCTGAAATATATCTCAAATTATACTGTGACTAAATGAATGCAATTACTCCGGAACAGTTATATCTTATACTGCCATATAAAGTAAGCCAACTTTCAATGCTGGTGGCAAAGAAGTTTGGTATGCCTATTCTTGACGCGATTCGCGCCATCTACAGATCAAATACTTATAGGGAACTTTCTAAAGAAGAGACAAAACTTTGGCATCTTGGTCCGGTGGCCTTATTCGAATATTATCTACAATATAAATAAATTCCGATGTCTTCTGCAAGTTACCCTTTGTCGGCACGGTGGAGGCTGGGAAGCCTCCGTTCCATAGGCTATGCGGTGGAAGATGAATCCCTCCTGCGCTCTCTGCCCCTCCGCATCTCTGCGTGAGCAGCCTCCGTTCCATGGGCTACGCGGAGGTATGGCGGGGACGGGGATGTTTTTTAACCTTATTTAAGTTAATGGCGACAAACTATTTTCCAGCGGGTGCGTTTAATGAGCATCAAAAAGGAAGAAACACTCTTCTATTCATGCCTTGGCGGTCGCCTTAACGGGGTTTACGATCTCTGACGTGTGCGTACTGGAGAGTCTATCATATCTATCAATTATTAAAACTTCTTATGACTATGAAAGACCCTAATTATCGCTTTGGCGACGCTAAAAGCGAGGCTTTCGGCGAAAACGTGATGCTGAAGCCGGCTCCAGTGGAGAAAATCCCCGACGGTCCTACGACCCCTGAGGTGGCGTATGAGATGGTGAAGGACGAGACTTTCGCCCAGACCCAGCCCCGTCTTAACCTCGCTACTTTCGTGACGACATATATGGACGACTATGCCACGAAACTGATGAACGAGGCAATCAACATCAACTATATCGATGAGACGGAGTATCCGCGTGTAGCAGTGATGTGCCAGAAGTGTATCAATATCATGGCCAACCTCTGGAACACTCCCGAGACCAACAAGTGGAAAGCCGGCGCTCTTGCCATCGGCAGCTCGGAGGCATGTATGTTAGGTGCGCTCGCGGCCCTCAAGAGATGGAAAGACCGCCGCAAGGCCGCCGGAAAGCCTTACGATAAGCCTAACCTCGTGATGTCGACAGGCTATCAGGTAGTATGGGAGAAGTTCTGTAATTTCTGGGATGTGGAAATGCGTCTCGTGCCGCTCAGCACCGAGCATCCTACCCTCGACGTGGACGCCGCCATCAAGCTCTGCGATGAGAACACCATCTGCGTTGTGCCTATCGAAGGCGTGACATGGACCGGCCTTAACGACGACGTGGAGGCTCTTGACGCCGCCCTCGACAAGTATAACGCCGAGACGGGCAACGAGGTGTGCATCCACATCGACGCAGCTTCCGGCGGCTTCATCCTTCCGTTCCTCTTCCCGGAGAAGAAGTGGGATTTCCGCCTGAAATGGGTATTGAGCATCAGCACCTCCGGCCACAAGTTCGGCCTCGTATATCCGGGTCTCGGATGGGTGGTATGGAAAGACAAGAAGTATCTGCCCGACGACATGGCGTTTACGGTAGACTATCTCGGCGCCGAAGTAACCCAGGTAGGCCTCAACTACTCTCGTCCCGCCGCCCAGATCCTCGGCCAGTATTATCAGTTCATCCGTCTGGGATTCGAGGGATACAAGAACGTGCAGTTCAACTCCCTGATGATAGCCCGCTATCTCAAGGAGCAGGTAAGCGCCATGGAGCCCTTCATGCCTTATGCGGATGAAGAACTCCCCAACCCGATCTTCGTATGGCGCATGAAACCTGATTTCCAGGCAAACGCCAAGTGGACACTCTACGACCTCCAGGACAAGCTCGCCCAGAAGGGTTGGATGGTACCTGCGTATGCGATGCCGAAGGATATCGAGGATATGGTGGTGATGCGTGTGCTCTGCAAGCAGGGATTCAGCCGCGATATGGCCGATCAGCTGCTCTCCGACATTCAGTTTGCCATCAACGAGCTCAACCAGCTTGAGTATCCGACTACGACCCGCATCGCGATGGAGAAGAACATCCCGTTGAAGACCAAGTCGTTCAACCATACGGGGAAGTAGGTTTTACGTTGGACGTTTTACGTTTTACGTTGGACGATTGAATTATAGAAAAATATGGGCGGCCGGCGGCGTTTCAATGGCTCCGGCCGCCTGTTTCATATCCTTTCATATCTTATACTATGGAAAAGACAATCACCAAATCCCAGATCGAGGAGGCGGCGCATGAGGCGTATGAGGCTACGAAGGACGTAAAGGGGGGACTTAACGCACACTATATCCCCTATCTGGCAAACATTGACCCGAACCTCTTCGGGCTCAGCGTGACGCTGACCGACGGCACTACCTTCAATTTCGGCGACACTTCGTATAAGTTCGGTATCGAGTCTGTGTCGAAGGTGCCTACGGCCATCCTCGCGATGATACAGCACACTCCGGCGGGAGTATTGAAGCAGATCGGTGCGGACGCTACCGGACTCCCCTTCAACTCCATCTATGCCATACTCCTGGAAAACGACCACCCCTCTACCCCGCTCGTAAACGCGGGCGCCATCTCGGCCTGCTCGATGATAGCGCCGCAGGGCGACTCGGCCGACAAATGGAAGGCAATAACCGACAATATCACGGCCTTGTGCGGATCGGCTCCTGAACTCATCGACGAGCTATACGAGAGCGAGACAGCCACCAATTTCAACAACCGTGCAATCGCATGGCTGCTGAAAAACTACAACCGCATCTACGACGACGTAGATATGAGCCTCGACCTCTACACGCGCCAGTGTTCGCTCGGAATCACTTCAGAGCAACTTGCCGTAATGGGCTCCACAATAGCCAACGGCGGCCTGAATCCAGTCACTAAGAAGCAGGTGTTCGATCCGGAGATCTCACCGAAGATAACAACCATGATAGCAAGCGTGGGCTTCTACCAGCATACGGGCGACTGGCTCTACACCTCGGGCATTCCGGCCAAGACAGGCGTGGGAGGCGGAGTGATGGGCGTGATGCCCGGACTCTTCGGAATCGCGGCTTTCGCTCCCCCGCTCGACGACGCCGGAAACTCGGTGAAGGCCCAGGCGGCAATCAAATACTTCATGCAGAAACTCGGACTCGGCATCTTTTCGGGAGACACCGTAAAGATTAAGAGTTAAGAGTTAAGGGTTAAGTAGTTAAGTTATATTATTAAAAACGTAAAGTTATGGCTACATCATCCGCACAGACGCAGTCGCCCGTCAAGAAGGCGGCCAAGATCGGGGTCTTCACCCTGATCATCATGAACATCGTAGCGGTGGTTTCGCTCCGTGGCCTCCCGGCCGAGGCCGAGTATGGCGTGAGTTCCGCGTTCTATTATATTCTCGCAGCAGTGGTCTTCCTCATCCCTGTCTCGCTCGTGGCGGCGGAGCTGGCGGCCATGTTCCCCTACCAGCAGGGAGGTATGTTCCGTTGGGTCGGAGAGGCCTACGGCGATAAGGTAGGCTTCCTCGGCATATGGCTCCAATGGATCGAGAGCACGATATGGTATCCGACGGTGCTTACGTTCGGCGCCGTGTCGCTGGCATTCATAGGAATGGACCATATCTACGACGCACATCTTGCGGCCAATAAATACTACACCATCATCGTGGTGCTCGCCATCTACTGGATAGCGACCTTCATATCGCTGAAGGGCATGGGATGGGTAGGAAAGGTATCGAAGATAGGCGGCATCGTCGGCACGATCATTCCTGTCTGCCTCCTCGTGGTCTGCGGCATCATCTATCTCGCTACGGGCGGACAGTCGCAGATGGACTGGCACGGACGCTTCATCCCTGACTTCTCCAACTTCGACAATGTGGTGCTCGCCGTTTCGATCTTCCTCTTCTACGCAGGCATGGAGATGTCGGGCATCCACGTGAGGGAAATCAAGAACCCTACGGTCAACTATCCTAAGGCCGTGATCATAGGCGCGCTGGCCACAGTGGCCATCTTCGTGCTCGGCACCTACGCCCTCGGCGTCATCATCCCGGCCAAGGACATCAACCTCGTGCAGAGCCTTCTCGTAGGCTTCGACAACTACTTCAGCGTGCTCCATATCAAATGGCTGGCTCCCGTCATCGCCATAGCGCTCGCCTTCGGAGTGCTGGCCGGAGTGCTGACATGGGTGGCAGGCCCTTCGAAAGGTGTCTTCGCCGTAGGGCAGGCAGGCTATCTGCCTAAGTTCTTCCAGAAGACCAATAAGAACGGAGTGCAGAAAAACATCCTCTACGTACAGGGACTGATAGTGACGTTCCTCGCGTTCATCATGGTGCTCATGCCTTCAGTGCAGAGCTTCTATCAGATTCTGTCGCAGCTCACCTGCATCCTCTATCTGATCGCCTACCTGCTGATGTTCGCCTCCTCTATCAAGCTCCGCTACTCCATGAAGAACGCGCCGCGCCCCTACCGCCTCGGCAAGAGCGGCAACGGAGTGATGTGGCTCATAGCCGGGGTCGGTTTCCTCGGATCAGCCCTCGCATTCGTATTCAGCTTCTTCCCTCCATCGCAGATACAGATGGGTTCGAACGCCGTATGGTTCAGCGTGCTGATAGCAGGCACCATCTGCTTCGTGGTGCTACCCTTCATCATCCTGCACTTCAAGAAAGCTTCCTGGAACGCCATGGGCAATGAGTTCGTTCCGTTCCATTGGGACAATTCGTCCTCAGCGGCCCAGAGCCGACTGAAGGCGGCAGAGGAGTTCGCAGCCGAGAACAGCGACAACCCCGACGCGGCGAAGTTTGTAGACTACGCCAAAGGAAGTGATAAATAATTAAACCCATTAAACCTATGATACGGACCGGCAAAACACCCATGACACTGATGACGTATTGCGCCATCATGTCGATCTCACTCATCGTCAACCTCCCCGGTCTGGCAGTGACTCCGATGCTCGGGACCCTGGAGAAGATATTCCCACATACCACCCAGCTGGAGGAGCAGCTGCTGACGGCTCTCCCCAACCTTCTGATCATCCCATTCATCCTGATGTCGGGCAAACTATCCATGACCCGCCACAAGATGTCGATCATCATCGGAGGTCTGGTGCTGTTTACGGCTTGCGCCGTAGCCTATATGTTCGCTCCCTCGATGGGATGGCTCATCGTCATCAGCTGTCTGCTCGGGTGCGCTGCCGGTCTGCTCATACCGTTCTCCACCGGTCTGATAGCCGACACCTTCACCGGCGACTACCGCATGAAGCAGATGGGCATACAGAGCGGCATCTCCAACTCGGCGCTCGTAGTGGCGACATTCGTAGTAGGCTGGCTGAGCCACGGCAACTGGCACCTCCCCTTCGCCGTCTATCTTGTATGCCTCATCCCGCTGCTGCTCACATTCGGGCTCCGCAAGGTGACGAGCCAGACATCCGACTCGACCGAGACCCCGTCGGCAGCCGCCGATGCAAAATGTCCGGAACCTGCCAAAGCGCATAACTGCGGCAAGGCCGTAGGAGGCTTCTACGTAGGCAAGATATGGGCGCTGATCGGAGTATATTTCTTCATCACGTTCGCTTCGATCTCCATCTCCTACTACTGCCCCTTCCTCATAGAGAAGAAGGACTGGAGCGCGTCGCTCTCAGGCACCATCACGGCCATCTATTTTCTCTTCATACTGCTTCCGGGCTATTTCCTTCCATTCTTCATGAAGGTGCTGAAGGGAAATACGTTCTTCTGGTCGGCGGTGATGATGCTGGCCGGACAGGCACTCTTCGTATTCTGCGCCGATTCAGTGACGATGTGCATAGGTGCCGCGCTCGTGGGCCTCGGCTACGGCATATGCCAGCCTGTGATCTACGACAAGGCGAGCCAATGCGTCGACAATGAGAAGAAGGCCACTATGGCCCTTGCGTTCGTGCTTTCGGCCAACTATCTCGCCATCGTGGTGTCTCCCTTCCTCATCGGAGGGCTCCGCGACGTATTCCACGTTCAGCCCGGCGGCACATTCGCTTTCCTCGTAAGCTTCATACTGCTGATCGCCTACGCGGTGATCACCTTCACGATGCGGAAGAAGTTTGCGTTCTCCGTAAGCGAAAAATGAGTTATAGCGTGAACATTCAGTCAGTTATTTGTTGTAACATTAAAACTTATGCTATGAATACACGCTTTACCCTCGCCGCAGCATTGCTACTGGCATCGGCTGCATCATTCAGCGCTTCTGCCCAGCGCGACAACCGACATATGGAGAAGGGAGTGACCACTACCCTTCATAACGACACCGCCAGCCAGGACGATGTGGAGCGGCACATGAAGGAGAACGCTCCGAATGCTCCGAACGACAACGGTCTGCCACGCTTCGCGATTGTAGGACGCGACCATGAGTTCTACCTCGGCATCGGCATGCAGTTCTTAGGGGAAGGCGTGTTCACATGGGGCGACGCCATGCCATCGGCCTACGACTTCGTGCCCGCGGCCATGACGAATCCCACCCCGGGCAACGGAGGGAGCACCCAGTTCGCGTGGCAGACTTCATCGGTCTACCTCAACTTCGTGGCCATGCCGAAAAACGAGAATAAGATCGGTATCTTCTTCAAGGCTAACTTCACCGGCGACGGCAACTCATTCCACTGCTCACACCTCTATGCGAAATACCGAAGGCTGACGCTGGGACGCACCAACAGCCTCTTCACCGACGGCGCGGCCCAGCCGATGACCATCGACGACCAAGGCCCCAACGGCTACCCGAGCATAACGCTCTTCACGGCCTACTGGGAGCAGAGGCTGTATAAGAACCTTACGGGAGCCATAGGCATCGATGCCCCGACGGCATCAATGACGACTGGAAGCTCAACCTCCACCGTAAACCAGCGCATTCCGGCCATTCCCCTCTATCTGCAGTATGCCTGGGACGGGGGAGACTCCCACGTGAGGCTTTCGGGCATCGTGCGCCCGCTTCAGTACAGGAACCTTGCAGAGGGGAGCAACAGCACCCTCGTAGGCGGAGGCATACAGATCTCCGGAATGACGAAGGTGGTAGGCGAACTTCAGGCAAATTTCAACGCGGCCTACGGACGCGGAATAGGAAGCTATCTGCAGGACGACAGCGGACTCGGAATGGATGCCGTGGCATCGAACGAGACCGGCAAAATGACTACGATGGAGACGTTCGGCATCACAGGCGGTCTGAGCTACGCCTTCTCGCCAAGGCTATCGACCAACCTCGTCTACAGCCACCTCCTCAACGGCCGGCCTGACAACGCCTCCGTGGAAAGCGACAAATACCGCTACGGCGACTATGTGGCGGCCAACGTGATCTACAGTTTCAACAGGTTTGTCTCGGCCGGAATCGAATACGACTACGGCCACCGCAAGACCTTCGCCGGCGAAAGCCTGCACGCCAACCGCCTCCAGTGCCAGCTGGCAGTGACATTCTGACATATTATGTCACTTGGCGAGCGAACGGAGAAAATCCTCTATGGAATCGTCGCCTGCGAGGCCGAAGCGCTGTCGCAGGCGACGTTTTGCCTGACGCAATGCACCGGGGGTGATATTGAGTATACCGCATACCTGCTGTCCTGAAAGCCCCATATATAGATAGGTGCAGAGGCGGATATTGTTGGCGGAAATCGAGGGCGAAAGTTCCTTGAGACGTTCAGCGAAGTCGGGACTGACCTCAGCGAAGGCTTTCTCAAATGCCTGCATCTCATCCTTGGCGGCCATATGCAGCTTGATGTTAGTCTCGATTTCCGAAAGGTCTTTTGCCGAGACGGTTCCCTCTTGCTTAAGGCGCGCCGTCTCTTCCTTCACTTTGTCGAGCACCTTGTCAGACTCCTCCTTCGAGAGCGACATGGCAAGAATCTGGCGCTCCATCTTCTCGGCCTCGAGCTGAAGGCCTATAGTCTTCAGCTTGTTTCTATGGCGAATCCACTGAGCGGCGATGATGGCCAGGAGGAGAAGGAAAACCAGAAGCGCGCCAATAAAATAGTGCTTGCGCTCGATATTCCGTTTTTCCCGCTCGGCCTCCTCTTTGTGCTGTCGAATTACATTGAGACGCTCGAGGTATTCCTTCTTCTCGGGGTCGTTGGATTTACTAATTGAGTCAGTCGCGCCTATACATCTGTTCAAGTCTTTCAAGGCCTCTTCGTACCTGCCGTGCGACTCAAGATATTGGGCCCAGATCCCGTAGATCTCTTTTTGAAAGTCCCAATCCTTCACATTGGCCTTATGGCTAAGGACGAAATAATATGTAGCCGAGTCAGGACGATTGGTATCCATATAGTACTGGCAAATCAAAGCCTCATATAGAGGCCTTATCTCGGAAAAGAGTGCATCCATATCAGGATCTTCCGACAAGCTCCTGATAATATTATAGCCCTCAAACAAGGAGATACTGTCTTTGAAATAGTAATAATGGTTACGGAGCATTGTCTCACGACCCAATGGATCTCTTAAGGCCGAGCAGTCACGAAGTAGCGAATCCATTTTGTCACGGCCCTCCTCAAGATGACCGCTATAGCAGAGAATCGTAGGCTCGTTAAGCCTCACATTCAGTCGTCGGCTATCCTGCCCGGAACGGGCATACATAGAGTCGGCGAGATGCAGGTAGTAAAGGGAGAGATCAGGAGCCTGGGCAAACTGAAGGCTATTGGATATAAGAACCGCCGTGTTTCCCGCTTCCGGAAGGTCACCGACCGACCGGTAATAATCAAGACAACTGAGGAGTTCTTTGAACGTATCAATCGACTTAGGCTGGAAGCAAGGCTTAATAGACGATATAAATCGTTGATTCACATATAATTGTGAGGGGGGGGGGTATTCCGATGTACGTTTAAGACGCTGTCCACTATCTTTTTAACCTCGCCCGACCTGCCGGCAATCATATTCCAATATGTAAGCCAATAGTCTGCGCATGCACGCGCATCAATCGCCTTCTCTCCCTTAAGACCGGAGGCAATCTTCCTCATGGAATCGACTATGGATTGCAGACTGTCGGGATCGGCAGCTATAAAATACAGGTCTTCGGCCGCTACGGTCAGCGAGTCGAAAGCAGGATTAATGGACGGCCAGCCGTACGGGGCTACCGTCGAAGCGTGACGCCGACAACCTTGCGACAGGGCCAGAAGCGTCACGAGCGCTACTAATGTTACCAAATGTTTCATACTGCAAAATTACAACGTTACCGTGTAACCTGCAAGTGTTACAGGGCGATGTCACGCTTTGTCACGCCTGAAATTTGGAGCGTAACGCTGTCCGCACCTACCTTTGCAGCCGATTTCCGAACACAAATACATCTAAACAAAACAACACATCATGACCATCCACACCGACATCCACCGCGGACTCCTCCGATTACTACTCACCATGACAGCAGTCATGGCGGCCGTCGGCATGTGTATGGCGCGCGGCACAGACACGCTGCATGTCGATATCCATTATCCTGTTGCGGAATCCTCCTTTCACCACGAATTCAGGAACAACGCAGGAGTAACCGACAGCCTCCGCAAGGCCCTCCGCAACGGAGCCCCGCTGAGCATCGACATAGTATCGAGTTCGTCTCCGGATGGAAACGCTAAACTCAACCAGCGTCTATCCGAACTACGCACTGCCACAGCCCTCAAAGTACTCTCCTCGATTCCGGATATGAGACCCGACAGCCTGACCTCTCTTTCAAAGGGAGCGGACTGGACCGGATTCACCCCGGAAATGAAGAGGATCACACGCCATCGTAGCCTGAGGCGACTTGACGGAGGGGCCGCCTGGCAGCTTCTGAAAGACTCCGTGTTTCCCGATCTGCGGGTATCCCGTTTCATCATCGTCACCCACAGTCCGCTCGACATGCTTATAGAGGGGCCTACCGACTATTACGCTACCATAGCCGACATGCCTGAGACAATACTGAGGCTACCCTATGGATATCCAGAGTGGCACATAGCCAAAGAATGGAAACCATGCATGTCCCGGATCGTCGGCGCCCTGCGCAGCAACCTCCTTTATGATCTTGCCGCAGTGCCCAACATAGGAATCGAGCTCGCCCTCCCACACGGATGGGCAATAGGTCTGAGCGGCATGTACGCCTGGTGGAGCAGTCGGAAGCATTCCCGTTACTGGCACATACAGGCATGGGAACTCTTCGCACGCCACTATTTCGGAGAGTGCCACCTGTCGGGCTGGCATATGGGGCTCTACGCGCAGATCGGCCGCTACGACATATGCCTCGACGGTAAAGGATACCTCAGCGGATACTCCGGCGCATCCTTCTTCCAGCGCCCTACCTACGGCGGAGGTCTGGAGGCCGGCTACGCCCTGCGTCTCACCGAACGGCTCAACCTCGACTTCACGGCGGGTGCAGGAGTGCTCACCGGACAGTATCAGACCTATACTGCCACGCCGGGACACCACAGCGTATGGCAGTCGACACGCCAACGCCGCTATTTCGGACCATCGAAAGCCGAGATAGCCCTTGTATGGCTCTTCGGGAAAGGAGGTGAGAGATGAGACTTCTCATAATCATCACTACATTAGCCTCGGTCGTAATGCTCACATGCTGCCAACACCAGCAGGAACTATGCTTCAACCACGATCGCCACGAGAGGATTCCGATGGATGTGGAGTTTGACTGGAGCGACCATCCGGACGCCGATCCGGCTACAATGAGCCTATATCTCTTTCCGGAAGACGGACGCCCCTCGATAAGGTATGAGTTCGAGGGACGCGAAGGAGGACGCATCCTCGTGCCGGCCGGCCGCTACACAGCCATCGCCCTCAACTCAGACGCGGAGGAGATCCTCGTGGAGGAGACCGACCGGCTGGAGACATTCAGGGTGCGCCTGCGCGACGCCTACGAGCTCCAGGGGCTCTCGATGAGGGCCAGCGAAGTGCCGCGCGCCCCGGGAGCCGAAGATGAAAGGATGGCTTCCGCTCCGACGAAGCTCTGGAGAGTAAGGAGCGAGGGGCTTTTCGCCGACGAGGGAACGGAGGAAGTGCGGAAATTCAGGATGCGGCCCACCGAGGCCATATGCCGCTATTCCGTAAGGATAGACTCGGTGGAGAATATCGGAGGAGTGACGTCGGTCAGCGCGACTCTGTCGGGAATGGCAGGGGGAATGCTGCTCCACGACGGCACCCTCACCGACGAGACCGTAACTATCCCCTTCGAAATCGCACCATCGGGGGAAATGTCGCTCAGCGGCACCTGGATGACCCTCGGCCACTGCGGACATTCGCGATGCCGGACAGACGGAGACTCGCCCGAGACAAAGCATATATTCACCGTCTACGCCATTCTGGCCGACGGGTCGAGATGGTATCACAACTACACGGTCACCGACCAGGTGCATGCCTCAGACTCCGGACAATGTGATATAGTGCTCGAGAAGCTGAGCCTGCCGAAGGCGATGAGTGGAGGAGGATTCAACATCTCGGTCGGCGAGTGGCAGACCGTCAACAAGCTTATACCAATGTAGGAAAAACCCATACAATAAACATCAATAATCATTTTAGTTAAAAACTTCAACAGCATGAAAAAATCAGTATTCCTGACGTCGGTAGCGCTCCTCGCGCTGGCGTCCTGCTCAGAAGACGAGATGAAGCAGGCCAACCATGGCCGAGCCATCGACTTCCGCGCCGTGACAGCGTCACGCGCCACTGAGACCACCATGACGAACCTGAAGTCGTTTTACGTAACGGCGTTCGATGGCGCCAACATCTACGACGGCATCCAGAACGCCACCTTCGCCAACACCGGCGGCTTCTTCGTCTCCGAGACGCTCCACTACTGGCCTGAAGACGAGTCAAAGACACTCTCCTTCGCGGCATACGCTCCTGCCACTACCGAGAACGGAGGCTTCCTGAACGGCGATCTCACACTCACAGGCAACTCCCTTGCCCTGAAAGGCTTCGCACCACGCTACGACCTTGGAAAGCAGGTAGACTTCATCCATGCGTTCGGCACAGGAAGCAAGAAGCATGACGAGAAGACAGGCGTAGCCCTCAACTTCTCCCACGCCCTCTCGCAGGTGGAGGTGAAGGCCGTCAACGGCGGTACCAACCAGTTCACCATCGCCGGCGTGAAAATCGTAGGCGTTATGACCGCCGGAGACTACGACAACACTTACGGATGGAACACCGCAGGCAAGACCAAGGGCAGCTACAAGGTGCTTCTCGACAATCCTGTAGTGCTCAAGAAGCAGCCCCAGGCGCAGTCGCTCATGGCTGAGACCGGCACGGCGATGCTCATCCCCCAGCGCCTCACAGCCTGGAAGACCGACGACGCAAACAATGAGGCGGGCGGCGCCTACATCGCAGTCAAAATCAACATCAAGGACAACGACGGCAAGACTCTCTTCCCGCGCGACAACGACGAAGATGCATACGGCTGGGTGGCAGTGCCCATCTCCACAAACTGGGAGGCCGGCAAGAAATACGTCTACACCCTCGACTTCGCGACAGGTGCGGGCGTAGTGGCTCCTCCGACAGGCGGCAACAACAACTTTGACCCGGGCCTTCCCGGCGACAAGGACGACAAGGACCATCCGAAGAACGACGGCGATGACAGCAATGACAATGGCGACACCGACGAGAAGAAGCCGGGCGGTGGCGGTAAGGGCCCTGATCCCACAACAGACCCTGACGTACCGACCACAGGCGATACAATCCTCGACACTCCGATCATGTTCAAGGTGACTGTAACGGATTGGACCGAAATCACTGAGAATCCTTCTACAATATTCTAAACCACACAATCCATCCGGTCGGACTTGAACATCCGGCCGGATACCATAATTCAAAACATCAATATGAAAATCCAAATTTTATCTTTCCTGACCTTATTTTCATTATTCATTGCTGGATCATGCTCCGATGCAATCGAGTTTGACAGCCATGATAATCTCGGCCCTCTCTCGGACGAGATCAATTTCAATGTTAGTACCGACTGGAACGAGACTACAAATAGCAGAGCATCGGCAGACACCGACAGAATCCTTAAGGATGTCATACCATTGGCTTTAGAAAACGGCAAGGATTCTCTTTACCTGCATATATTCGAAGAATCAGAGCTAAAAACGACAGATTCCACTACCAGAGGCCCTTTTCAAAAGGGCCTGTTTTCCGACATGAGTGTCACCGGATTCAAATTCAACCATTCCACCGGATGGGATGGAACAGCCGCTCCAGATTTCATGTACAACGTAAAATATCAGGAATCGGACGGATATTATAAAATTCCTGACGGCAATGAAAAATATGTATGGCCGAATGACAACTATGATGTCAGGTTTTACTCAGTGATGCCATATGGAGCAGGCACACTCTCTTCATCAAGCACAAAGGGGGAACCAACATTGACTTATTCAGTACCATCCTCTGTAATTAGCCAGAACGAATTGTTTGTAGGGCAGTCTCCTATCATACACAGCGACCAACAGCGACGTACTCCCATGAAGATGGAAATGGAACGGGCTTTAGCCTCAATCCGATTTGAAGAATCCGATGATTTGCTTGAAGATATGATTCTTTCATACATTCAAATCTCCAACGTACGCTACCGGGGCACATATTCTTTCAAATCAAAAACTTGGGATCCGAACGTGTATTATACAACCGAATACTCTATGTATGTAGACAAAAAAATACCTAATGGCGAGGGAACTCCCTTAACTAATGCCTACCAGAATATTTTCCTGATTCCTCAGAGTACTCTCTCTAATCCTATAAATCTAAGTGTCAGTTTTACTGATAGTCAAGCATCAATGGATGCATTCACTCTTACCACCCCTCTGAAAATGACGTTTGAAGCCGGGAAAAGCTATGTCTTACGAATATCCACCAGCAACGTGATAGTGGAGGATGAGTTGATCATATCCGCACCCGATACCTTACGACTATCGACCAGTAATTTTTCGGATTTGGGTGAACTTAAAATCGAGTCACGCAGATTATTTAAAAAAAAGACGGATAACACCGTTCTCGCCCGGATGCCTTTGAATTATAATCTAAATTATTATGAATATAACTCTGCTACCGGGGAATATGATATCCCTCTGGACTATGAACCGTCATGGCTCAATCTTGAAGAAAATTCATCGAATGACTATTGGGGGGATAATTATGGGGATACAAACACAGGATCGACTGAATATTATCTATCATACTCTACCAACGCGAGCATTAATTACGAGACTCAATACAATAATAAACTTAAGAACGCAGCTACAAAGGGATCGACCGCAAAACCATGGAATCTTGCAAATTCCACTGGAGGCGAAACAAATGAGAATACCGCAAATTGCTACATAATCAATTCCCCGGGAACATACTCTATCCCGCTCGTATTCGGCAACGCCATAAAAAACGGGAGTTATAACAGTGATTTACATACTAATATATGTAATCATGATGATCCATCTCAATGTAAAAATCCTCAAGTAATACATGAATATCCAATTACAGCAATTCAATGGTCAGAGTCGAACTATATAAAATATAACGTAGACCAACCCTATATCTATAATTTTAAACCCAGCAATATGACAATAGAAGAGTTCTTACCCTCCGTTGATATAAGATGGCAGGATAAATCAAACCTCATAACAAATGTAAAATTTAACGCTGATCGCACAAGAATTATTTTTACAGTAACTAAAGCCAATATCGCGCAAGGAAATGCCTATATTGTCCTTAAGGATGCAGCTGAGGGTGATATATGGGGTTGGCATATCTGGGTAACTCCCTATCAACCCGGCATCGAGGATAAAACCGTCACTGACAAAAACGGTAAAGAAACAATATTCATGCCATACAATCTCGGATGGGTAGACAGCAGTATACGTTACCCTAAACAAAGAGTGCGGCTGGAAGTAACTCAAGAACTTAGCGGCAAGAAAGCGGATTGCATCCTGCAATGTGAAGAACTCACACGCATAAAAGGATCTTCCGTCACTTGGCTTCAAGGATATCCGTTCCCTTGCTATTCAACCAGAAACATACAGGATAGAGATTATTGGGATGATTTGATAACCCCCGGAGATACACATGACATGAGGCTTTGTCTTCTTATTACGTTTTCGATGTGGAACTCTTCCTCCGGGTATATCCCATACTATTACAATTTATGGGACTCAGGAAAGACCAATGGTGATATCTCAAACTGGATAAAGTATGAACAGACTAAAAACCTGTATGATCCATGCCCTGCAGGCTACCAAGTTTCCGGCCTGTACGCTTACACCTCATTTACAAATAACGAGTTGAATGCGAATTCTCTAGAATACCACAATACTAATGAGAAAATCGATCCGGGGTTAACCGGTGCAATATCATATTATTGCAATCCTGATAAAACGGGCGATGTCATCACATTTCCCACGACAGATATTGTAATTGACAATAGAGTGGTAAAACAAAATAAAACTCTTCTGTTGACTCCTTATGCCAGTGGAGAAGAGTACAGGACCTTCACTCCCTGTGTTAACATCACAAATGGCTGTATAAAGTTTAACGAAACTGATTTATCCACAGGTAGCAAACCTGTATATCTACAGATTCGACCTATAAGGGAGTTGTAAAAACGATACAGGAATATGGCACTTGACTAATTAAAGATTGGTATCTCTCGCACTTCTGAGTATCCGGCCGTCGCGGGCATAGAAGATGCGGGGGGTGCCTTGCCATCTTTATATAAAAACATATCTGACGATTTCATTGTTATTCTTTTATAAAGAACATTATAATTCTGATAGCCACATGTATCTAATCACAGATAATCTACATAGACTATTCAACCTTTGCAAGAAATACAATGTCCGGAAACTGTATGCTTTCGGATCAATTCTTACGTCGAGGTTTAATGATCAGAGCGATGTCGACATATTGGTGGATTTCAATTCAGAAATAGACCATGACAACTATGCCGATAATTATTTTGACTTTTACTATGCTTTGAAGAATCTATTTGGCAGAGATGTAGATCTTGTCGATGAAATGTCGGTCAAGAACCCATATTTCAAGGAAGAATTAGAGGAAACAAAATATCTTATCTATGGATAATCCAGAAAGGAAAATACGAAAATATCTATCTGATATATTGTCTTCTATCTTGGAAATAGAATCGTTTATGGCTGATAGACCTCGAATGTTCGCAACATTCAGGGATGACACTCTTTTCCGAAGAGGAGTAGAAAGGAATCTGGAAATTATCGGAGAAGCTATGAACAGAACTTTGAAAATAAATCCGGAAATTCCAGTTACATCGGCACGTAAAATTGTCGATATGAGAAATTTGGTTATTCATGCCTATGATTCCCTGATGCCGGAGATCGTCTGGGGAATCGTAATAAAACATCTACCATTGCTTAAAAAAGAAGTTGTGAACCTTATTGACAACGATAAAATTTAATCATATTTTGCATCAATATACTTACTCCGCTGCCCTCAATAATGTTTGACCGGGTGATGTACCTATAAAAATCGGGAATATTCCATAGTATTTCACTGACTGTTAATTATCCGGCCGTCGCGGGCGTAGAAGATGCGGGGTATGCCGACGGAGGCGAAGAGGGAGTAGATGCGGCGGTCGGGCTGGGGCGATACGGGAAGGGTGAGATGGTTGGCCTCCCAATAGTTGACTATGTCGGCCTCCCCCTCCTCGCGGGCTATGCATATGTAGATGTCGCGGTCGGATTCGGGCAGCATCTGATTCTCGTCATAGCGCTTCTGGATCTCAGGCAACTCGCGGCGGCAATCGGGGCAGTCAGTGTTGAAGAAGACTATCACCATCTCCGCCTCGTAGGAATCGGCGGAGGATACCCTCTTTCCGTCGATGGTAGCCACCTCGAAAGCGGGCAGCGCGTCGCCGGGCCTGAGATACCACTCCGGCACCTCCTTCTCCCCTACGCATCCGAAGCCGGCAGACAGCAGCAGCCCCATCACCACACATATAAACGTTGCAGTCTTTTTCATCCTCATCGTATCACCTGCATAAAAGTCGGTACAAATTGTATACCGAGAATTGCTGCAATACGGAAGAAGCTTGAAAGCTGGATATCTGCCTTCCCGCTCTCAACACGGGCAATATAACTTTGTTCCCTTCCGAGTTTCTCGGCGACTTGTTTTTGAGTCAGATTTAGTTCTTTCCTTCGTTCACGGAGCATATTGCCATAAAACCATGCAAGTGATTCTTCGTCAAATTGCTCACGACTTGGAGTTCCTTGAACACCATATTTATCATCGAGTTCGTCATTAAACGAAGTAAGATTAACCAATTTTTCGGGGTCCAGCTTTCTCATAATTCTAAGTTATTTAATATTCTTATTGCTATTTCAATTTGTTTACATTTCATAATGCAAAGATAACTAATTAGTGATAAACTTGCAAATTTTATATATATGAAATTATCTATTTAACACATTATTCTCTACAGTGCTTATTCTCGAACTTGCTAAGAAGCATGGAGAAACCGCCTATCGCGTTCTAAGCCACTCCGCATCTCTGCGTGAGCGTTACGTCGAACGATTCGGTATTGCTGTAGGTCACAGGAATGCTTGGGAAAAAGTTACAGAGTGTCGGCGCGGCGGAGGCTGGAAGCCTCCGTTCCATGGGCTTTGCTGAAGAAAACACTACTTAACAGCTAAAACTTGCCGATATCGGCAAGTTTTTTATGATGGTACCGGAATTTATTTCGGTTTATTTCCGGAGATTCCGGAAATTATTTGTAACTTTGTCCTTAACAAACGGAATGAACACATACCTTTACATCATGAAGAAACCATTACTGACACTGATGGCGATTCTCGCCCTGGGAGCGCCATGCCTGCGGATGCAGGCGGCTGAGCAACAGACTGAAGAACGCCTTGGGACTACGGAAGAACTGTGGATCACCAACGGCGACCGGAAGATATACGGCGAACTCTTTACTCCGCAGGGCGACTGCAAAGGAGTGGCCATAGTATCGCATGGATTCAACGGAAACCATAGCTTCGGCAGAAACTACTACGACCTGATGCAGGAACTCGGATATAAATGCTATATATTCGATTTCCCTTGCGGTTCGACCAAAAGTCTGAGTGACAGCAATACCCTCAACATGTCGATTCCTGACGAACAAAGCGACCTGCAAGCAATCGTAAGCCACTTCAAGCAGCAGGCCCCCAATCAGGAAATAGTGCTCATAGGCGAAAGCCAGGGTGGACTTATCTCGGCGCTGACAGCGGCAACGATGAAGAACGACATCAGCAGACTGATACTCGTATTCCCGGCACTGTGCATTCCCGACAACTGGAGAGACCGCTATCCACACCTCTCCGACATCCCGGAAGTGACCGACCTCTGGGGAGTGAAGTTAGGTCGCCGCTTCTTCGAGGAGATACACGACATGAAGCCACTCGATATGATCGGCGCGTATGAAGGCCCGGTGCTGATAGTGCAGGGAGATCAGGACAGGATTGTCTCGATGGAAGACTCTGAAAAGGCCGTGGATATATATAATGATGCCCGGCTTCACGTAATAGCCGGAGCCGGCCACGGCTTCAACTCGAAGGAACGGGAGGAGCTCAAGGATCAGATCAGGCTCTTCTTCGACGGTCCGGCCGAAGCGGAAAGGGTGATCCGCAACGGAGTGCCATGGTTTGACACGGACGGCAACATAGTGAACGCGCACGGCGCATGCATAGTGGAAGACGGAGGACGCTACTGGCTCTTCGGCGAATACAAGTCGGATGAAAGCAATGCCTTTCCCGGTTTCGGATGCTACTCCTCTCCTGACCTCGTCAACTGGAAATTCGAGCGGGTCGTGCTTCCGGTGCAACCTGACGGCATACTCGGGCCGGAGCGCGTCGGAGAGCGGGTGAAGGTGATGCGCTGTCCCTCCACAGGCGAATATGTGATGCTGATGCACGCCGACGACATGAAATACAAGGATCCGAACATCGCGATAGCAGTATGCGACCGCATCGACGGCGACTACCGCCTGCTCGGCACGATAGAATATGACGGCGAACCCATCAAGCGATGGGACATGGGGACATTCCAGGATGAGGACGGAACGGGATACCTGCTCATCCACCACGGACCCATCTACCGGCTCAGCCCCGACTACCGCAGCATCGAAGCCAAGGTGGCCGACATCAAA
Source organism: uncultured Porphyromonadaceae bacterium (assembly GCA_947175295.1). Classification (GTDB taxonomy): domain Bacteria; phylum Bacteroidota; class Bacteroidia; order Bacteroidales; family Muribaculaceae; genus Lepagella. The sequence goes on along the minus strand of CAMWMK010000005.1, from coordinate 2,537 downwards.
GGAATGGGAGAGTCTCCGGCGATGTTCAGGAAAGACGATACCTACTATCTGCTGACATCACACACCACAAGCTGGGAACGCAATGACAACTATTACTATACCGCCCCCTCGCCGGAAGGACCATGGGAGCATCAAGGACTGTTCTGCCCGGAAGGATCGCTGACCTACAACTCGCAGTGTACGTTTGTGTTTCCACTGAAGAAGGACGGGGATGTCATACCTATGTATATGGGCGACAGATGGTCGTTTCCCCATCAGGCTTCGGCGGCGACTTACGTATGGATGCCTATACAGGTAGACGGCACCAGGCTATCGATACCTGAATATTGGAATGCCTGGAACATCGACACCATTACCGAGGCGGAGCGGAATGGAACCGCGACTCCCTGCGGCTGGACATCAAACACCCCCGGCGACAAACTGACCGTGCCCTTCAAGGGAAAAAGGATAAGTGTGGTCGGAAAATCAGACAACAGGTCGGGATATGCCTGGATACGGATAAAGAACAGCAGTGGCGACGTGATGCATAGTTCGCTCGTAGATTTCTACAGCAAGGTGGTAGACAATGGGACGCGCTTCGTAAGCAAGACGTATCCGGAAGGCGAATATGTGCTGGAGGTGGAAGTAGCCGGAGAAAACCCGGTATGGTTCAACAAACGGGGCGACCGCTTTGGAAGCACGGACCTCTTCGTGAACGTCGCGGAGACGATTGCGGAATAAACCGGAATCCGGACTTCCTTGATTCATGATTTTTCATTAATTTTGCATTAGATAAAAATGACTTTGATTATGGATATACAGAAACCTATAGCGCTTGTGACGGGAGCCACAAGCGGAATCGGCGAGGCTTGCGCGCGTCGCCTTCATGGCGCGGGCTACCGCGTGATAATTACCGGACGGAATACCGAGAGGCTGGAGGTGTTGAAGGCGGAGCTTGGAGACGATGCCCTTGCGCTGACATTCGATGTGCGCGACCGCGAGGCGGCCGAGGCAGCCGTCGCGTCCCTACCCGCTGAATGGCAGAAGATTGAGGTGCTTGTCAACAATGCCGGACTCGCTCTCGGACTCGAGAAGGAGTATGAGGGAGACTACCGCGACTGGGACACGATGATCGACACCAACATCAAGGGTCTGCTCTATATGACCCGTGCGGTGGTGCCGGGAATGGTGGCCCGCGGCAAGGGACATGTGGTCAACATCGGGTCGGTAGCAGGAGACGCGGCATATGCCAACGGCAACGTATACTGCGGCACCAAGGCTGCTGTCAAGGCCATTACCGACGGATTGCGCATCGACCTGGCGGAGACTCCTGTGAGGGTGACGCTCCTGAAACCGGGACTCGTGGAGACACGCTTCAGCGAGGTGCGCTTCCACGGAGATACAGACAGAGCCGCCAACGTATATAAGGGGATAGTTCCGCTGACAGGCGACGACATCGCCGACGCCGCCCTATATGCGGTGCAGGCCCCGGCGCATGTGCAGATAGCCGAGATGCTGATCCTCGCCACGCATCAGGCGAGCGGCAGTGTCATCTGCCGGAAGTGACATATGGACAAGACTTCCTTTTTGTACGTACCATGAAGAATAGATCACTGACAGATAAGATCATAATAGGTTTAGGCGTTGCTGTAATCGCGGTTATAGCAACGCTTGCAGTGATTCTGCTTGTCATCAACAACTCCATAGTCTCAGAAATAGAGGAATTCAACAGAAAAGACTATGAAGAGAAAAAGGCTGGCCTTATATCTGAATTAGACAGCTTCATCAACGTCAACCACCACCTGCCGGCGACCCTATCAGAAATAGGACTGCAACAGAATGCTCTTTCATTCGATATCGATGGGGCATATCAAGTCTTCCTGATTCCTGACGATTCCTCTGACAACTCATACATAATAAAATTCAGCGATTATGTAAATTCACCTGAGTATTATGTCAGTAAACGCAGGGAGTGGGTCGATGCATCCAAAGCGCCAGTGACTTTTACTGGGAACGATACCCTCAAAAGAATCGACGAAATTAAAATGTGGATGCACTCCGACCATGTCACAACCACTATCGACAGCATTCGACCCAATACATCAATATCATTTGGCTATAAGATATGGGAAGATGATTCCATTGTATTCATAAACCAATATAAAAAGAGCAACGGCATGGCAAGGAAAGGCTGGGCCGTAGTAGGCAGTCGCCACCTTATCGGATATGAAGAATTCGGCGACTGGGAATACAGGGACAAGGATGGCAAGACATACCATAAATTCTGGAACTATAGAGAGAATGATTCTCTCATATATCGCCCCGAGCCATCCCCTCACTTTATCAAGGAGTCGAGCCAGTGAAGGCTGGATATGCCGTTTATCAGTCGAGGGTCTGGACTCCGCCGCCGTTGACCATGAGGGTCTGGCCGGAAACCCACGGCGACATGGGAGAGGCGAAGAAGAGGACCGCCTGGGCGATGTCGGAGACTTCGCCGAGCCGATGGATCGGTGTGTGCGACAGCATGCGTGCCTCTATCTCGGGCGTCATGACGCCTG
>CAMWMK010000004.1 GCA_947175295.1 uncultured Porphyromonadaceae bacterium | reverse complement strand
CATGTCGGAAATATCGGAGCAGTTCCTCTTCGCTCCAGCCGCAGATGTCGGCATACGCGTCCTCAAGCGATATGTCGTCGAGGTTGTTGAGGTCGCTGAATATGCTGACCTTGCTGAATCGTGCCACTCCGGTGATGAATGCGAAGCGAATGTAGCGGTCCATGCTCTTGAGGTTTCCGAAGAAGCTCTTGAGGATGCGCTGGTTTTTCTCGAAGAGGTCTTTATTGTGCTCGATGTCAAGCAATGGCTTGTCATATTCATCGATGAGTATGACGACCTCACGACCGCTCTGCCTGTAGGCGGCCTCTATCAGATGGCTGAAGCGCTGAGAGGGCGTTGTGAATCTGGAATCCTGTCCGTATTTGTTCTCAAGACCGATCAGAAGAGTGTCAAGGCGGCGCTCCAGTCCATCGTCAAGGCTGTAGTTCTCTGCGTTGAAGTCGAAGTGAAGCACGGGCCTTGGAGTCCAGTCAAGGTCCATGGAGTCGGCGGCGAGCCCCTTGAAGAGCTCGCGGCGCCCCTCGAAGTACGCCTCGAGGGTAGACAGCAGAAGGCTCTTCCCAAACCGACGGGGACGGCTCAGGAATATGAACTGGCCCTGGTCCAGCAAGGTCTTGATATAGCTTGTCTTATCTACATATACGTATCCCTCCTTGATGATCTTCGAGAAGGTCTGCATTCCTACGGGGTATCTCAATTGGTTCATAATCCTCATTTTTTGGCAAAGATACGAAAAAATCTGCTGATTTGCAAATAAAGACGGCGCACGTCGGAGGTAACTATGGCGAGGCTGGATGCCGGCTCTGGGATGGAAGTTAGGGGAAGGACGCGCGTGGACGCCTGGGGACCAGGCTCTATTACGAAGGGATACGCTGAGTAATGGAGGGCGGTCCACGGGTAAAAGATGAAAAAACCTGCTAAAAATTAGGATTATCCGACAAATTGTATTATCTTTGCAGTCTGAACGCAGAAAGGCATCGAGCGGCTATGCGGCTCGATGCCTTTCCTGCACCAATAGCAGTAACGAAAAACAAGAAAGAACTTAAGCAAGAATGAAACCACAGCCAATCAAGAAAACCATTGAGCTGGGCGACGGCCGCACTATTACGATAGAGACCGGCAAACTCGCCAAACAGGCAGATGGTGCGGTGGAAGTGCGCATGGGCAACACCATGCTTCTCGCTACCGTCTGCTCCGCACAGGAGGCAAACGAGGGTGTCGACTTCATGCCCCTCACAGTAGAGTACAAGGAAAAATACGCCTCTATCGGACGTTACCCCGGCGGTTTTCTGAAACGCGAAGGACGCGCCAGCGACTATGAGATCCTTACGTCGCGCCTCGTAGACCGCGTGCTCCGCCCTCTCTTCCCCGACAACTACCATGCAGAGACCTTCGTCAACGTGACACTCTTCTCCGCTGACGAGAACGACGCTCCCGACGCCCTCGCAGGCATCGCGGCTTCAGCCGCACTCGCCTGCAGCGACATACCCTTCAACGGCCCGATCTCCGAAGTGCGCGTAGCACGCGTCAACGGCGAATGGGTGATCAACCCGACCTTCGCCCAGATCGAGGAAGCCGACATCGAACTGATGGTGGGCGCCACCTACGACAACATCATGATGGTGGAAGGCGAAATGGACGAAGTGAGCGAAGCCGACCTGCTCGAAGCCCTCAAGGTGGCCCACGAGGAGATCAAGAAGCACTGCCTCGCACAGATGGAGCTGATGAAGGAAGCCGGCAAGGAAACCAAACGCGAATACTGCCACGAAGTCAACGACGAAGCCCTCAAGGCTGACGTACACGAGAAGTGCTACGACAAGGCATATGCCATCGCCAAGACCGGCAGCGCCGACAAGCACTGGCGCAACGACTCATTCAAGGCTATCCGCGACGAATATATCGAGTCTCTCCCCGAGATGACCGAGGAGCAGCTCGCCAACTACACCGAGGAGCAGCGCATAGCGATGGTGAAGCGCTACTACCACGACGTGGAGAAGGAAGCGATGCGCCGCTGCGTGCTCGACGAAGGCATCCGCCTCGACGGCCGCAAGACCACTGAGATCCGCCCCATCTGGATTGAGACAGACTACATCCCGGGCCCCCACGGATCAGCAGTCTTCACCCGCGGCGAAACCCAGGCCCTCGTGACCGCAACCCTTGGCACAACGCTCGACGAAAAGATAGTAGACGACGTGCTCAACCAGAGCAAGGAGCGCTTCCTGCTCCACTATAACTTTCCCCCCTTCTCTACCGGCGAAGCACGCCCACAGCGCGGCGTAGGCCGCCGCGAGATCGGCCACGGCAACCTCGCCCACCGCGCGCTGAAGCGCATGTTCCCCGACGGATTCCCCTACACCTGCCGTATCGTCAGCGACATCCTTGAGTCAAACGGCTCATCGTCGATGGCTACCGTATGCGGCGGCACGCTCGCCCTTCTCGACGCAGGCGTGAAGATGAAGCGCCCGGTAGCCGGCGTGGCTATGGGTCTTATCTCCGATCCGGGAGCCACCAAATATGCAGTGCTCTCCGACATCCTCGGCGATGAGGACCACCTCGGCGACATGGACTTCAAGGTGACAGGTACTGAAAACGGTATCACGGCCACGCAGATGGACATCAAGTGTGACGGCCTCAGCTATGAGATCCTCGCCAAGGCACTCGACCAGGCACGCCAGGGCCGCCTCCACATCCTCGGTAAGATCGCTGAAGCAATCCCCGAGGCACGCGAAGACTACAAGCCCCACGTTCCCCGCCTCGTGACCATCGAGATTCCGAAGGAGATGATCGGTGCGGTGATCGGCCCGCAGGGCAAGGTGATCCAGGGCATCCAGGAAGAGACCGGTGCCACTATCTCGATCGATGAAGACGAAAAGCTCGGCATCGGAAAGGTGGAGATCGCATCCAAGGACAAGGCAAGCATCGACGCGGCCCTCGCCAAGATCCGCGCTATCGTGGCCATGCCCGAGGAGGGTGAGACCTACGAAGGCAAGGTGCGTTCGATCCTCGACTTCGGCGCGTTCGTAGAGTTCATGCCGGGTCGCGACGGCCTGCTCCACATCAGCGAGATCTCCTGGGACCGCCTCGAGAATATGGAGGCATCCGGCCTTAAGGAGGGCGACGTCGTGAAGGTGAAGCTCATTGAGATCGACAAGAAGACCGGCAAGTACCGCCTTTCGATGCGTGCGCTGACCGAGAAACCGGAAGGCTACGTAGAGCGTGAGGCCCGTCCCCGTGGCGACCGCGGAGAGCGTCCCCGCCGTGAAGGCGACCGTCCCCGTCGCGAAGGAGACCGCGGCCCGCGTGGTCCCCGCCGCGAAGGAGGCAACGACCGTGGTCCCCGCGGTCCCCGCCACGATTGATCCCCATACCAGATAAAGCAAATCGCCGTTCCAGACCATCCGGAACGGCGATTTCATTTATATACGACCGCACAACTTTCAAAACCTGATGCCGCCTGAGACGACGATGCTTTCCACTGCGTTAAAGAGGGAAGTGCGCTTCGACTGATAGGAATGGCCTCGGATACGGCCTTGAAGGCCTGCAAACCATTTGCCGCTGTTGAACGTAAACGATGTCATGGCCCTGCCGCTGAGAGAGAGCAGCTTCGCGCTCCCCTCTTCAGAATCCTCGTAGCAGTGGTTGAAACCGATACCGGGGATTACCGTGATGTTGTAGAGCCAATGCGGGCTGAGCACACAATTGTATCCGTAGCCTACGAGGAGGTTGTAGTCGTTGTAATGGAATTTATAGAAGAGATCGTTAAGATGCAGATACGGTATAAGATTCTCCGGCAACTGCACGAAATCAAAAGAGATGTTCTGGTTGCAGTAGGCGAATCCTGCCATGAAGCAGCCCTGACTCTTCTTCTGGATCTTTGAGAAGTTGTAGGCAGCCCCTTGCGAATATTTGTAGCCGTTGAAGAAATAGTAGGCGTCTATGCCGAATGTAGTCATATCCACACCCGAAAACGACTCGCGGAGATGACCTTTATAGTCGCCGAAAGTGCGGATGTCCGCTCCCGGATTTGAATAGTAGTATCCGTCGATACTGAACCTGGCGCAGTTGAATCCGAATTCCTGTTTCTTATAATTGATAGGGCCGCCGGTAATCATATGAGTCATATCGAGGGCATACGTATAGCTTACCGCCATATACTGCAGGGATGCGCCCCAAAGCACATGAAACGGACTCGACATCAGCGACTTGAATTCCGGATTTATCTTCATATAGTAGGATGTGGCCCAGTTGTCGTTGAGAATCCTGGCCCTCCATTTCTTACCGGTACCCTCCACATAGTCGGGATCCGTAGAGCTAAAGACACGGTCGCCCCAGTTATAGATCTTTACGCAGAAACCGAGGAATCCGGGCCATTTCACCGTCGGGTCGTCCATTTTCAGTTTCCCCTTTCTGAAGAGATACCACCAGTTGCGGTTTTCCTCCGTGGCTGAAGGCTCCTCGTCTGAAGCAAGCTGAGTGTCCGCTTCCATGGAAGTTCCCCATCCGGTGAACTCCGGAACTAACGGTATGATGGAATCCACCTCCAGCATATCGACCTTCTCGGTTATCTCTATCGGCAAGACCGGCGTAGTGTACGGTATGGTGTCTACCGTAGACGCAGATATCCCGGTGGCTCCTATGGCGATGAAATTTAAAAACAGTAAATAAAAAATGAGTCGTGAGTCGCGCATGGCTCTGACTGAATGTAGATAAAGTTTACAATGATTTATCAATCAATGATTTGATTTGTCAATAAATACCTCTTCGGTCAAGTTCCCGCTTATATCGGCGTGCATTGGCCTGGTGCTCCGCATAGGTGGATGCGAAATTGTGATAGCCTGAGAAATCCTCCTTCGCGCACATATATATGTAGTCGTGGGGCTTGCTGTCGAGGATGGCGTCGATGGTCTCTACCGACGTAGTGCGTATCGGTCCTGGAGGAAGACCCATATGGATATAGGTATTATAGGGACTTTCTACCGAATTGGGATTTTTTATACGCTTTACAGAGAAATCTCCTCCGGCATACCTCACAGTAGGATCGGCCTGCAGCTTCATGCCGCGCTGAAGCCTATTGATATACAGCCGCCCTATGGCACCCTTTTCGTCGAGCTTGCTTGACTCCTCATCTACGATCGACGCCAACGTCATGACATCGGCGGGAGAAAGCCCGAGAGCCTTGGCCTTGGCCTTCCGCTCGGAAGTCCAGACCTCATCGTAGTGGGCACCCACCTTCTTCACCACCTCTGCCGGAGATGCATTCCAGAAAAACTGATATGAATCATTGATGAAAAGCGAGAGGGCCTGCTCAGGCGTCAGGTCGTATTCCTTAAGTGTCCCGGCGTCAGCCAACACCGATGCTATCGAATCCTGCGTAAAATCAAACCGCGCAGCCACCTTCTCCTCAAGCACCGGGAGGAGACGGAATCCGTTGATGGTTATTGTCAGCGGCTCCTGCGGCCCGCTCGTCAGGCGGCGCGCTGCATCAAGCGGGCTCATTCCGGCCTCTATAAGGTAGGCGCCATGGCGCGAGCGAAGATCCGTACCGCGCAGCCCCACAAGGCGACTCACCTTATTCGCATACGGCTCGCCGAGGTATTTCGAGATGGAATCGCGGAGCTGCTCTTTCGAGGCATCGGATGGAATCCTCACTATAGCGCTTGACGGAGCCTTTCCGGCAAAGAGCATCAGCCAGACAGCAAGTCCGGCCACAGCAAAGCACACCACAACCACAATAGCAGCTACCTTCTTCTTCCAATTATTGTTTGTCTTATCTGAGGCAGACTTCTTTTTTTCCATTATATTCTTATCTGTCATCCTTTGAATTCATTTATGACGCGGGCCACTTCCGCGGCCTGCTCGGGGGTTACGTTTGCTATTGGGAGACTGATGCATGAATTCGCGAATTTCAGCGATGGATCATCATCCGGCATGTCGAAATATTTCTCATAGCAGGGCTGATAGACAGGAGGAGTAGGATAATGCACATCCGTCGCGATTCCGGCCTTGGCAAGATAATCGCGGAGAGGATCCCGAAGAGCCTCCGGCACACGTATGACGTATTGATGCCACACCTGCCGCATATCCGCGAATTTCTTCGGAAGCGTCACGAGTCCGTTCTTGATGCCGGCGGCATACGCATCGGCCACAGCATTGCGCCGTTCGGTCTCCGCGTCAAGATGGCGTAGCTTGATGCGGAGCATTGCCGCCTGCAGCTCGTCGAGGCGGCAGTTGTAGCCGGCGTAGCGGTTATAGTAACGTTCGGTAGAACCATAGTTGGCCAGTGCCCTGACCGTATCGGCCAGCTGGCGGTCATCGGTTACCACGGCCCCGGCGTCGCCGAGCGCTCCAATGTTTTTCGTCGGGTAGAAACTGAAGGCAGCGGCGTCGGCGAGGTTTCCTGTCATGCGCGTTCCGTGCAGTCCCGGCTCAGCGGCAAGGGCTCCGATGGCCTGGGCGTTGTCTTCAAATATGAATATGTCCTGCTCATGGAATTTCCGGGCGATTTCCAGGTTCCAGGAGGGTGTGCCGTAGAGATGCGTGACGATGACTGCCTTGACGCGCCCCTTCCATCCGGCTTCCTTCAATTGGCGCACCACGTCGAGCCCCTGCTCCCAGTCGAAGTTCATCGTGTCGGGGTCGGGATCGATGATGATGGGCGAAAGTCCGAATTCAGTGACGGGGAGAAGAGTGGCGATGTAGGTGTTGCCGGCCACCATCACTCCGTCGCCCTTCAGCAGGAGGCCGAGCTCCATGTAGCCCCTGATGATGAGGCGAAGGGCATCGAGGCCGTTGCTGACTCCGATAGCGAAGCGCGCTCCGCACTGCGCGGCGAGCTCCTTTTCGAAAGCCTTCGTCTCAGGGCCATGCAGATAGCAGCCGCTTCTGATCACTCTGGAAGCGGCTTCTTCAAGTTCGGCCATGAAAGGCTCGTTAGTCTTTGCGAGATTTAAGAAATTCATGATATTCGTCAAGATCGCGTATGTAGTCCGATTCCTCGTAGTGATGGTCGCACAGGGCGAGGCAGACGGTTCCGGTGGTGAAGTCATGCATGGAGTCCCACACTCCTGGAGGGATGAGGACACCCTTGTTAGCGCGGTTCATGCGGATCACTATCGAGTCTTCGCCGTCAGTCAGATGGAGGTCGAATGATCCCGAGACGGCTATGAGCACCGTGGAGTTCTCGCGGTGGGCATGGCCGCCACGGGTCTCGCCGCCGGGCACGTCGTAGATGTAGAAAACCCGTTTTATGGAAAACGGCACGTGGCAACCTTCCTCAATGAAGGAAAGGTTGCCCCGCGGGTCACATACTTTTGAGAATTCAAATATCCTTACTTTGTCGAGAAGTCGTCCCATCCGGCAGTCACTTCTTTTCCTTGTTGCGTTCAAGCTGCTTTTCAAGAGCCTCAAGCGCGAGGTCGAGGGCCTCTTCGAAAGAGTCAGCGGTCTTCGACGCGAAGAGAGGATTGGCGCCCGGGATGATGAGTTCGACGCCCGCTTCCTTATTCTTGATCGTCTCCGGTTTTACGAGGGTATAGTTGACGTTGACACCGCCGATTGCTTCAAAACGGCGTACGAGTTTCTCTATTTTCTTATTGGTGAAGGCTTCGAGTTTGTCACTGATGTCGAAGTGGATTGCCTTGATCTTAACGTCCATAGTAAATGTGTTTTAATGGTTAAACATATTCCGGAGAGACATTTCCCCACTCCATCATGATCATCCTCCTCTACCTTAATAACACGGATACCGGATAAAAGTTGCAGTCAGATTCACAATGCCCGATACTTAATTCATGATTAAAAACCGCAATGGATTGCCGCCGCATAACATTTCGACTCTTTAAGGCGTTATAACTATGTGATAATAACCTAAAATTAATAGAAAAGACATGAAGACTTTGAAATTCGCAGGCCTCTGCGGCCTCGCATTCATCATGGCTTCCTGCGGTGGCAACTCCGCCAAGGAGCAGGAGGCTGAAGCCCAGGCATCCGCCGAGGCATTTCAGGCTGAGCAGCCTGTGGAGAGCGGCGTATATGACGCAACATATTTCGACATCAAAGGTAAGGATTCACGCAAGGGGCAGTTTGACGGCCGTGTGATCTATTCGCTAAGCCCCGAGCAGTCGGCCATATTCGTCTACGAGAACGGCAACCGCACAAAGATCAAGCATATCCTGATGCTCGACAAGAGCTTCGAGAAGCAGGACAGCGTATACGTAGCCATGGACAAGACCGGCATACCGGTGACAGTAGGCAACGACAGCACCAACATGACGATCGACTACATCACCAACGGAGACACCGTCACCATCACCTTCAATCCCACTCCGCGCAACACCTACACAGCACTCGAAGCCCTCGAGAAGATCAAGGAGCAGGCCGCGAAGTAAAGCCCGATATGAGTATCGAGGCTTCATAGAGAAGCCATATCGGCAGAGAGACTATCAGCAAGGTAAACGCGTCGGATGTAGGCGTTATGATGGCGCACACCACAAGAATCACAAGTATGGCATGACGCCTGAATTTCTTAAGGAAGCCGGAATCGATGATTCCGGCTTTCGTAGCTATATATGCGAGCACCGGAAGCTCACACATCAATCCCATGAAGAGGCAGAGCATGATCAGAACACTCATGTATGACTCAAGCGAGATCAGGTTGGTCACTTCAGCCGACACCTGATACGTACCTAAGAAACGGAACGTCAACGGGAATATGATGAAATAGCTCAATGCCACTCCAAGAAGGAACATCACATATCCCCCTGCCAGCAGACGAACCGACAGCTTCCTCTCATTGGAATAGAGGGCGGGAGAGATGAAGCCGAACAACTGATGCAGTATATAGGGCGACGCCACGATAAGACCCACGCAGAAAGCCGTCTTCATATGTATCATGAACTGCTGGGCCAGACCGGTATTGATGAGCGACACCTCAAACCATTCCGTGCCCGACATTCCGAGTCTCCCGGCCATCTGCGAGAGTACCCTATAGAGTATGAAATCAGGCGACTTCGGGGCGAGCACCACGGCAAACACCTCATCCTTGAAGCAGAACGCCACTATGGTGAATAGAAACGTTACGGCAAGGACGCGCAGCAGCACGCCGCGCAACACGTCGAGATGATCCCAGAACGACATTCCGGAATCATCCCTTGCGTTTTCCGACGGTCTATCCATCGCCTTATTTCCTTTCCTCCTCTTTCTTCTCTTTCTCCGCCGGGGAGTCATCCCCGTTAAGTCCGGACTCCACTTCCTTCATGCCGTCCTTAAACGAGCGGACACCTTTCCCGAGCCCTTTCATAAGCTCGGGAATTTTCTTTCCTCCGAAGAAGAGGAGCACTACAAGCGCTATCACCAATACCTCTGAAAGGCCGAGGCCGCCAATGAAACAAAGCATATTCTCAATTCTAAATTCTCAATTCTCAATTCAAAAAATCAGTCCTGCGGGATCACTTCCTGCATATATATGGCGTCGAGGCTCCAGAGAGCCGCGTCGTTGGTGCTGATGGGCGATGCCTCATGCATCGGCGCGGGCACCTCGCTTCCCTCTATCATGCTGACCTGCATGCGCGGCGCCTCGGTATGCTCGGCTGTGGTCAGCAGATCGTGCCAGGCTTCCGCGGCCAGGTCCCTGTCGCCACGCTTCCATGCCGAATAGGCCTGCAGACGCGACACGCGGAACTTGTTGCGCTGTATCTCGCGGGCCTTCTTCTTATAGTGGGTGGCATGCTCGAGCCAAGCGTCTTCCCAGTCGGCATCGGGAATGAGCTCCATGAGTTCGTTGTTGAGCTCGAAACCTCCCATGATGGTCATGAGGTGGTTTGTGGCCTGCAGCTTCGGATCACACTCAGATGTGATGATTCCAGTCTCCGGGTCGTATCCGAGGGCGAGAGGCCCGGTGAAGAGACGGCTGGGAAGCGCGCAGATGCTCTTCATTCCGGCCTGGATCTTGTCGCGGTAGGAGGAGTTCTCGGTCCTCTCCCACTCCGTCATCCAGTTGCCGGCATATGCGAGCCAATCGGGACCGAAGCGCAGGCGTGCCGGAGCTGTGCAGGGATACTTCTCACGGGGCTGGGCAAGCCGCATGGGATCGATGGTGTAGAGTTTCCGGTCGGAGTCGGTCACGTCGCTCATCAGGTCGCCGAGCCGTTCGTCGGCCGTGAGATAATACATTATGCGGTTGAATCCGGCCTGGCTTATTCGCGCCTCCTTGGCGCCGCAGCCCCAGTGGCTCACGTTGTGGCGGCTTCCAAGTCCGGCATTGGGTCCGATATGGTATACGTCGACTTCCGAAGCGTGGCGCGTCATAGCGGTGGCCATACGCCACAGGTCAGGGTCGGCCGTGCGCAGGAACTGATACCATAGCCAGAGATTGCTGCCGAGCTCGGTATTGTCCCAGGCATAGCCGCCCACATCGTAGCGCCACGTGTGTCGCACGGGATCATAGGCATGCATTACGTCGCCGTAGTTCCAGAAGCCATACCAGCGGTTTTCCTCTATGGCGTGCTTGTAGAAGTCGGCGTAGTCGTCGAGGCGGTCTTCCACTACTGAGCGAGCCGGAGTGGAGCGGTCGGGCAATCCCCATATTCCGAAGGCCTTGTGCCGGCGGAGATAGTCGGGAGTGGGAAGAAGCACGCTCTCGAGCCCGGCGGCCGCGGCGTTGGCGGCGAAATTGGCTTTGCCTCTGTAGCCGCCGTCGGGGCGTATGGTAATGGCCGAAGTGCGAGCTATGCCGTAGGGAGTGCTCATGCCCTCCTGCACATCTTCATAGCTTGAGTTGAGTCCGTGCGGACGGTCGTCGTAATGGCGGAGGTCCATGGGTTCTGCATCCGGATTCCAGAGCCATGCGGTGACGGTCGCGGTCGGAGTGCGCGCACCTGCCACTTCAAGTCCTGACGGACATGACTGCCAGAAATCTTTCATCGATACCGTCAGGCCACCGGTCACGTCGCCGGCGTAGACCGTACCCTGCGCGCGGTGGCCTCCGAAGGTTCCGATCCAAGGCGATGAGGGCGTGGCCTTCTTGCGTATGGTGTAGCCATCAGGGCCGCACTGCGAGAGGCGGAAACCGTCCCACTCGGCCCATTCGTCTACGAGTTTCTTTCCGGCTTCGTCAAACTCCGAATAGTCGGCTATCCTCTCGCCGCGCATCTGCATCTCCTGCATGGATGGCGTAGGCTTTCCGGTGGCCGGATTGTTGAGGACGCGGCGCCCTACGAGCGGCTGCACCGGCTCGCTCCAGACTCCGCCGTCGGCTGTGGAGAAGGCCACGTGACGGTTGTAGGTGCGTTCGCGCATCGGCACGTCGAAGGCCACTCCGAGAGCGGAGATGAAGTCCTTGTCCTGATCGCCGTCGAAGATGAAGGAATGTGTCAGCTTTATGTCGGGGCTCGTGCCGAAAGCCGTCAGGCGTATGGTCCAGGGGAGCCATTCGCGGCCGTCGGCCGACTGGTGGACGCCGTTGAGGAGCACTACGGCACGCTCCGCGCCATTCCTCTCTATTTCGGAATGCAGAAGCCGGCTTTTCATCCCCTGGGCGCTGACGCTGCCGAGGGCAGGCGTGTCTTTCACCTCGCCTACGAGGCGCGCTCCATTGGAAGTCAGCACTCCGTCGGTCACTATGGAGTCGATGATGTTTACGATGTTCTGATCCGGAGCTGTCACTTTCGGAATGTAGACGGTGGAGTTTCCGGCCCTCAGGATTATGCGGTCTTGCTCGTCACTGGCGAGAAGTCTTTTCCCTGTATCCTTCTTCGCTTTTGAAGCCTTGGCGTCGCCTATGCGTACGGTCAGTGCGTCTGAGCCGGCAGGAATTGTGCCGGAGACTGCGGCCCATTTCACGGAACCGTCGGGCCAGAAGGCAAGTGGCCAGCTTTCCGTAGGGAATTCAGTGCTGCCGGAAGCAAGCGAGAGAGAGGTCGTTCTTCCTACTGCTCCGCGGTCGAAAGGAACGCCGAAAGTGACGGGCACGTCAGATTCCGGCGCCTCCCCTACCCATGAGAGCGGCACGTCGGTTTCCTGAAGTGGCTGGCAGGAATAGGAGAAGTTGGTCAGGCGCGTGCGGTTCAGCGTGGTGCGGAAGGCAAACCATCCTTCGGTGAGGGGTGCAGGATCGCGGAAATCCACTATCCGCTCGCCATCGATGAAGTATTGCGTACGGAGTCCGTCGTGGGTTATCTTGATATGATACCATTTGCCGGGCTTGAGGAGATGGTCGGCATCGGTGTATTCCTTTATGATCGCCGGGCGGTACTCCGCGTCGTCCACACCGCGTGCATCACCGTTGTAGCGGCGGAAGCGCGTGGTGGAGTTATGGTTGCCTCCGTAGCCGAGATAGTAGAGCTGCAGGGCGTAGGAGTTGACGAACTTTCCGCCGCGTTTGTCAAGGTTTTTCCAAGGGTCAGGAGCGTTTGGATCGGAGGCCATCCAGAAGCAGTTGAGGTCGCTGAGGCGGTCGTCGGGGCCTTCGGTGACCACCTGCGCGTCATATTCAATGACCGTGCGTCCGCTCATCTTGTCTTTGCGCCAGACACTAAGGCCCTTGGGAGCGGTGAATTCGGCCGTGTCTCCACTGAAGGTCACCTTGCAAGGACCCTCCGACTCTATTTTCCAATATTTATTGAACTCCTTGGCGTTAAGCCCGGAGACGGATTTTCCGGCCGCCATTGCGGCCACACCCGTGGCGATCATCGCCAGGAGTGGAAGTATGCGCTTATAGGTTCGTATCATGATAGGTCATCAGGTTAAAATAGCTACTTGTCTATGCAAAGTTAACTATAAAATCCGACATCTGCAAATTCATACGTAAATAGACTGCGTAGCCGAAATAATTTTCAAAAATATTCATAACCATCACTACAGACAACGGAATCGAGTTCATAAACCATAAGGCGACCAAGAAAAAAAACTTGACATTCAACCCCGAAAATCGAATTTTACAAAAGACTTTAGTAATTTCACACTTGCCAGTTGATTCTACATCATCAGAATTATGAAAAAAAATTTGCTTATATGATGAGAATATATTAACTTTGCAAAGCAAACCGTCTAGCAGAGGCCCGGTAAGGGCTTTGGGGTGGGATGCAGACATATTATAAAAGCGTTACTTGGCGCTGTTCTTGACATCTGGAAATCTGGAAAATTTCAATCGTAGTCAAGGATAGGGCAATGTAGATGCTTATGTGGATTGTGTATACAATTGACGCCACACGTGAGTGTGACTAATATTTACATACATAATTCTGCGTGAGGCCTCTGCGTTGTCCATTCTACTACGATGGGCATTCCAGAGCCTCCAGATGAAGAATGGACAATAAGTATGGATCTCACGCTTTTGTTTATATTAACAGCATAAATCCATGGGAAGAGATTCGCCCAGATTGCAGAAAGCAACTTCTGTAGTTATGGATATAATTATGAATCTCATGAAGAAATCAGTATTGTTATCGTTGCTGACGGCAGTTTGTTTCTCAGGGCATATCTATGCTAAAAGAGTAACTCTCGACTATTCTGTAATTGAGGTGCCGGAAGAAGGAGGTGTGAAGTTTGAGAAAATCACAGACGATGCCGACTGTGTAAATTCCGAAAATTTGGTATCCAAAGCCAAAGGTATCTTTGGTGCAAAAAACCTTTCAAAAATAGATTGGTGGGTTAATCCAAGAATAGCTATATCTCCAGACGGTAAGAAAATCGCATATCTTAACTGGAAAAACAAAACATCCAATGTCATGGTAAAGGATGCGACAAGAGGCGGTGCGAGCACACAGAGAACTTTCAGGTCGAATGTAACTGACTTCAACTGGAGTCCAGATGGTCAGACTTTATGCTTTACGGAATTTCGTTCCGGACATTTTGGTATATATTTGATAGAGGCAGAACAAGGCAATGTCGTCAGACAAATCAGCACCGGTAACGACAATGACTTTGCCGGGCAGATCACTAATGACAACAACACAATACTTTTCCATCGAGGGGAAGGCGCCGGGACCTTCAGCATCTGGAGTTACGACCGTAATAAGAATCTTTTCTCAAACTATTCACGAGGAATGACCCCCTGCCTTATACCAGGGGATCCTGATGTGATTTACTGCGCACGATACACTGATAAATACGAGAGCGAAATATGGCGCGTAAACCTGAAGACGGGGGTTGAGGAGATTCTGTTGTCACAACCTGGAAGAAGCTTCACTACACCACGACTTTCTCCTGACAAGCAATGGCTTCTTTTGACAGGGACTTCCATGGATGAAAAAGGGAAAAACATCAATACCGACCTATTCGCAATTCGTACAGATGGAACTCAATTCACTCAACTGACCTACCATCCAGGCAATGATATATCAGGAATATGGGCACCTGACGGAAAAAGCATTTTCTTCATCTCACAACGTGGATCTAAAGACGGCATATACAACGTCTGGAAAATGGATTTCAATCTTTGAAACCTCTCTTTTCAGCCACAATATATTGCTATGCTACAAACAACTCTATATAAATATGAAATGAAAAAGTATCTGACCTTAACAGCCCTCGCTGTCATATACAGTGGAGTGGCAAAAGCCCAGTTCGCTGGAGAATACAATCTCAGCAAACATGAAGGCGACTACAAAGGCTACAACCGTATCGGCCTTTCGTACAATAATGACTCCTATGGTTTCAATAAAGATGCCAAGGACTGGTTTGACACCGAAAAAGGTGCTTCTCTCAATGGATTCGGGATAGACTATATCCATGGATTCAGCATCAGTTCATCACTTCCCATGTTTCTTGAGGTAGGAGGCAACGTAAACTTTAACTTCGGCAACCTATTCTCCGACGAAGAGGAATACAGAGGTGTCAAGTATGAATACAGAACGAAAATGCAATCCATCAATCTTCAGGTACCGGTAAATTATGTCTATCGGTTTAATGTAGCTGATGACTTTTCTGTAGCTCCTTATGTTGGACTCAACTTCAAACTCAACTTAATCGGTAAGGTAAAAGGAGTTGAGGAAGCCTGGGAAGAGGATGAGTATGAAAAAAATGAAGAGGACTGGGTGAACCTTTATAGTAAGGATGACATGGAAGATATCGACACATGGAACCGTTTTCAGATGGGCTGGCACATCGGTGTTGGTTTCCAATACAGCAAGATGTATCTTGGTGTCCAGTACGGTACAGATTTTATTCCTGCGTTCAGTATGAGCGAAGACGGAGATAAACCTAAAATAAACACCGGTAGCTTGAAAATAAACCTTGCCTATTCCTTCTGAATTTATTGAAAGCTTAGCTGATATACATACGTATCTATTGCTTTTGAGCAACTAACTAACCTTTCATATAGACACTTAGCCACTAATCAACAGGTAAAAAAATAGGAGGTAAACAATGTTCACCTCCTATTTTTTTTACAAACTCCAGCCGATGTGGAGCATCGCGTATACTAATGGAGCTTACCATATCATATGCTTTCCCCACCTCCAAGACGACCAATTATACATTTCATCCCATTGAATAATCCTTAGTAATCTCCTGACTTAAGAGCAGTGAAGGAATAGCCGGTGAAATTGCTGATGCAGAAAATTCCCATTGAAGATTTAGCTTCTCATACTCCTCAGATGGAGTATCCTGTGTACAGAAACCCATCAAAAACAGCACACAACAGAGTATTATCAATTCAACATGATCCACGATGCCATTAATTAACCTTTGGAGTCCTTCAAATCTCTTCTTAAACACATGAAATTCAAATCTTCTATACCGATCTTTCAGTCTAAATAAATTCATACAAGCCAACTCTCCCCAAGCAAGTTTCATAGCTATGCCACTTCAAAGGAGCTTGAGGGCGATGGCGGCGCAGGCTTCGGCGTCGGCGAGGGCGTGGTGGTGGCGATCAAGGTCGTAGCCGCAGGCGGCTGCCACTACGTGGAGCTGATGGCTGGGGAGCCGTAGGCTGCGGCGTGAAGCAGCAAGGGTGCAGTGGAATTCATAGTCTGGATAGTCCATCTGATAGGTCCTGAAGACGGCCTTGAGGCAGCTTTCGTCGAAGGGACGGTTGTGGGCTACGAGCGGTAGCCCTTCAAGGCGGTCAGCCACCTGAGCCCACACGTCGGGAAATACCGGTGCGGAATCAGTGTCCTCACGGGTCAGGCCATGGATACGGGTGGTGAAATGACTGTAGTAGTTGGGAGTAGGACGTATGAGGCTGTAGAAGCGGTCTACTATCTCTCCGTCGCGTACTATCACTATGCCGACGCTGCATACGCTGGAGCGGCTGCCGTTGGCTGTCTCGAAATCTATTGCTGCAAAATCTTTCATTCGGATGTTTTTTAGACAGAAGCACGGAAGGAACATAAAGATCCAACCGTTTTCCTGTCTAAAAAACTATGAAAAACGCCATTATATTGTACTGACGGCAATATTTAATCGCCATAGTGAGGATTCAGCTGGCCTTGAAGTTGAAGATCGGACGGATGATGGTGTCGATTCTGACGGCATCGCCGATATTGGCGATTATCTCATCGGCCGGCTTGTAGACCATCGGAGACTCGTCGCGAGTAAAGTCGTTGACCGACTCGGAGTAAATTCCCTGCATGGATGCCTCGAAGTCTGCCATCGTAATCTTCTGATAGGCCTGGCTGCGGCTCATCACGCGTCCCGCTCCGTGCGGCGCAGAGCGGTTCCAGTCATCATTCCCCTTGCCGGTACAAAGCAAGGAACCGTCGCGCATGTTAAGGGGAATTATACACCGCTCCCCTTCTGCCGCCGATATAGCGCCCTTACGGATGATGTTGTCGTCGCTGATATAATTGTGGATTGATTCGAACTCCTCCACCACCTCGACATCAGGAAAGAACCTCAGAAGAAGGAGCGATATGAGTTGTCTATTGAGTACAGCCCAGCGCTGGCAGAGGCGCATGTCGTGGAGATACTGCTCCCGGGCCTCCCCTTCAACATAGCACAGTTCCGCCGGAAGCGACGGCTTCGCAGCCTTGAATTCACGACGCATTTTCTTGATGACATCCTGCAGTTCCGACCGACGGCCGGCGGCCTTGTATTCCTCGATGGTGCGTCGGATTGTATTCTCCAGATCATCGGCACCCTCGGTGAGATGCTTTACGGCACAGGCCTGATAGATCTCCGCCACCTGCTTGCCGAGGTTGCGTGAACCGGTATGGATGACAAGATAGACGTTGCCTTCGTCATCCCTGTCAAGTTCTATGAAGTGGTTGCCTCCACCCAACGATCCGATAGCGCGGTTAATTCTTGGAGAATCCTTGATGGCACGGTAGCAGTGCAGTTGGGTGACGAGCTTTTTCGCCTCGCGGTATATATCCATTTCCTCGCCGACGAGGGGTTTGAAGCCGAACCGCTCTTCTCTGACGATCTTTCCGGAAGGGACGTTGGCCCGGATATGCTCGTGGAAAGCATGAAAGTCGATGTCCCGGAGTTTTCCGATATTGAGTACGCGCATGCCGCAGCCTATGTCGACGCCTACGATGTTGGGAATCACCTTGTTACCGAGATCACCGGTAAACCCTATCACACACCCCGCTCCGGCGTGGACGTCGGGCATGATGCGAATCTTTCTGTCGGAGAAAACGTCGATCGAGAGGAGCTTCCTTATCTGGTCCAGTGCCACATCCTCCACATTGTCCGTGAAAATCTTCACGTCGTATCCTTCTATGGTCTTCATAATCTTTGAGTTTTTTATTACGACGCAAAGTTATAAAGCCAGTGCGCAATCTTGTTGCGTACTTCGGGGAAAAACACCTTTCGCTTATTTTTTTACGAAAGGTGGGGGTGTTGATTGTTGGGTCGTTGGGTTTTTGGTTATTGGGTTAAGGGGTTATGTAGCGGGAGGCGGCGATACGGACGCTTTCAGCTACGCGCTCCCGGAATGCGGGAGGAGCCATCACCTCTACGAAGCCTCCGTAGCTCAGGATCAGGCGTTCAAGCTCGTTGTTGATCACTACGTTGAGGGAGATTTCTATGCTTCCGTCTGAGAAACGCCGCTCCACTTTCTGCGACTTGTGGAATGGTTTCGACTCTACATAGGGGGCCTGCTGACGGTCTACCTTAATCACTACGTGCTGAGCCTTGTCGTGTATGCTTTTGGTCACTCCGATGGTGTCTTCGAAGAAATGCTCGGGATCGAAATTCACGCATTTCTTAAAGGGATGTTTCCGGTCTATCTCCACCGAACGGATGCGGTCGAGCGCGAATATGTTGACCTGGGGCGACCTGTTGGACGCTTTCTCGCAGATCAGGAACCATCGGTTGCGGTATTCCTTCAACAGATAAGGATAAACAACTATCTTATCCGCCTTTCGTGCCTTGAACGACCGATACTCTATTATCAGAGTCTGCTTCTTACGGACTGCCTCATAGATTTTTCCGATGAACTCAGCGCCGCGATAGCCCGGGACATGCTCCATGTCCATAGCAGGGACGGACGTACCTGTCTGGCGAGATATCTGCTCGTTTAGCTTACTTATTATTTCGATGGAGGAAGCGAGCTGGGGAAACACCTGGAGCTGGCGCAGTATATCCAGAGCAGAATTGAGGGCGTCGAGACCTTCCTCGTTCAGCGGCAGATGAGTGATGCTGAAATCGGGATCCTCATATTCGTAATATTTGTTTTCCCTTACAACAATCGGGGCATTATATCCGAGGCGGTCGCTGCGCATGAGAGCCAGATCGTTCTGGAATGTCCGACGGCTTACGGGAGTCGTCCTTCCCTCATATTCGGCGAGCGCGTCGGAGCAGGCATCTATCAGGTCGTTGATGGTCCAGCGCCGGTATCGGTTCTGCAGACAACGGTCGATGGTCGAGATGCGTATCAATGTAGCGCGATTCAGTGGCATAGTTTTTGACAGAAGCTTAGGAGAAACTCCAACGAAATTATATCAGTAATTGAGACCGAAGTGCCAGAGGGGGATAATGTTGGCATGGCCATATTCGATATCATCGCGCACTACTATGCCGTTGGGATTATTATCCAACTGCCTCTGCCCTTTCTTCGCTCCTCCTACTTCGAAAATATAATCCGCTATGCGGAAATCAGTGCTCTTGGCAGCGATAACGTCGTTGTTGACACGCATCTGGTTATAGAAGAAAGTCTCGCGCACACTTCCGATATTGGTATTCCGTCCTTTCAACGCATACATTAAGTTGGTATTGTCGATAAATATCTTCTCTACCTTTCCCAAGCTTCTTAAACCACCTGTCTCATCTCGGAGCTGTGCTATCAGCCCGGCCTTTTCAAGATATACCAGATAATCCGGTAGGTCATTCTTGCTCACACTCAATTCAACTGTAAGATTTCCCATATTGGGTTTGTAGGGTGCGGATTCCGAAAGGATGGCGAGAAGTCGTGCAAGTTTCCTGGATGTAGAGACATTCATTCCGGCATACTGCGGGATGTCGACCTCAAGGGTCTGGGTCATCACCTGCTGGAGGCGCAGTTCATATCCGGGAAGATGACTGAACGGATAATACCCTTTGGCCAGATATTCCCTGAAAAGTGGAAGAGGATGGAAATCGAGAGGCAGTTCAACTTTATGGTGCAGGATATCTTCGAGCGAATAAACCGGAAAATCCACCTCCTTCGACATTTTAAGGTATTCGCGGAAAGAGAGTCCCTGCATATGGAACATCAATACCCGACGGCTTAGATCCGCTACACCCTGATGTATGTCGAGAACGGAGCTGCCGGTAAATATCACCTGAAGTTCGGGATGGGTGTCATATATCTGTTTGAGTTCACGCGACCATCCCTTATACTTATGCACCTCGTCGATTATGAGATGCCGTCCGTTTTCCTTCACCCATTCGTCGGCAAGTCCGATGAGCGTATGGTTATAGAAATAAGAATTGTCGGCAGACACGTAGAGCCACTGCTCCCTGTCGGGTTGAAGGAGGATATGCTGCTTCACCATGGTGGACTTGCCTACGCCACGCGGACCGACAAGACCGATCATACGGTCTTCCCACAGTATGCGGTCGTACATATAGCGGCGAAAGGCGGTAGGAATCCTGCGCAACTCCTCGTTCATGTATGTGATAAGGTTGAAGTCTGTCATGGTCTTGCAAATATGATTATAGATGCAAATTTAATGAAAAATTCCGATACGGCACCATATTTTCATAGAAATGTCACCTTTTAGGGGAAAGTTCTTTTAAATTCTTTCCCCTAAAGGGTGACTTATTAAGATTCAAATTCGGAGTCTGCCTCGTCGGCCTCTACATCGCCTACATGGCATTCACCATACTCCGAGGATAATACTGTTGAATCAGCAACCAGACCGCTGGACAGGACTCTTTTTAATTCAGAATGAATCCATCATAAGCATCTGGCGTAGGGAAAGATGTGTAATCCCGCAGTAGTCTTTCGACTTGGACATCGGATCCATAGACACTACGTATTTAGGGTAATTGTCCTTAATGGCCGAAAGATTGCCGAACTCACGCTCTATTGTCTTCTCGTCGGTCAGAAGGTACGCGACTTGAAAATATACAGTCTTTCCATTCTGCTCCGCTACAAAGTCAACTTCACCGTTTGGCAGCATTCCTATATAAACTTTATAGTTTAGGTTTTTCAAATGGAGGTATACGGCATTTTCCATTACTTTCTCTATGTCTTTCATCCGATTGCTTCCTACGAGGGAATTACGCAAGCCCAGATCCTCGAAATAATATTTATCGTTGGTCTCGAGCAGTTTCTTTCCATGGATATCATAGCGTGGAACCTTATTGACAATGTATGCGTTGCCTGCTGACTTAAGATAGTTGATGGCTGTCAAAGGAGTAAGGTCTATTTTCTGGGATTTGAGATACTTTGATATGGAAGTGGCCGAAACAAGCTGGCCCGTATTGTCGCTTATAAACGACATTATATTTTCAAAAAGAGTAACATTCCTGAGTCCCTCTCTTTCCACTACATCCTTAAGCACGATGGTATTATAGATGTTGTGGATGTATTCCCACACCATATCTTCGTTTTCAAGCCCAAGTCTGTAAAGATGAGGCAGACCTCCAAAAGAAAGATATCCATCAAGACTCGAAGGGGAATCAACGAGATTGTGGAAACTCAGAAATTCCTTGTAAGACAAGCTTTGTATGTGGATGTCGATATAGCGTCCTCCAAGGTAGGTTGAAAGTTCAGAGGAAAGCATCTTTGCATTGCTTCCGGTCACTATTATCTGGCATTCCTCATCGGCATTGAGGCTCCTCAATGTATTTTCAAATCCGTCTATATCCTGAACTTCATCAATCAGCAGGTAATTGTCTTTGTCATCAGAAAATTTTCCTTCGAGGTATGCAAAGAGATCATCGTCGGTACGGATGTCGACGAATTTCTTTTTCTCCTTGTTTATATACACAATGTTTGCTTCAGGATTTTTCTTTTGGATTTCGATAGCTGTCTGCTTAAGGATATAGCTCTTGCCAACGCGTCGCTGTCCTGTTAAGGCCAAAATCATTCCTTTATCGATAAATCGGAATATATGGTCGATATATTTTTGCCTGTTAATTATATTCATAGTGCAAAGATAATGTTTTTTGTTAATCATACCAAACAAAATCGCCGGAATATATGATTTTATTTGGTATGATTAACAAAAATCAAAAATTTGAGGTTTTGTTAATCGTAAATTGGGTCTCGCCCTTGGAGCGTATGACGCGGAAACATCCCAGACTGAGGGTTCGCGTCTCCCTTTACTCATGCAGTAACCGACATAAGTGGATATGGTCACTCCTGTTGGGCTTGCAAATATGATTATAGATGCAAATTTAATGAAAAATTCCGGTATCACACCATACTTTCACAGAAATGTCACCCTTTAGGGGAAAGTTTTCTTAATTTCTTTCCCCTAAAGGGTGACATTTTCAAATAAAATCAATGGGCTAATCCTTTAGATAACTTACAGACTCATTACATATGTAAATAAAGAAGAATTATGTCAATAGACAGTCAGAACGATACCTTGGCAGACGCTGGCTTTCCGGAAAATACATTTAGGATATCATTAGCACAGAAATCGTTTTGACACCAGATAAACGGGCTCACAGTCAAGAGGTCTTCAGCCCCCTGCACAATGAAATAATCTTCATAATCATTATTATCAAAGGAGAAGTGAATACAAATACGGTTACGTTCTAATGTCAGATCAATTCCTAAGACGGCAAACCAATCCTTCTTATTCTTTACATAATCGTCAAGCGATGTGTAACCTTTAATGGATTCCGAAAGAAATGCATGACGCTTACGCATCATAACCAATCTCTCGTCAGATACCATATCTGTTGGCTTAGAGTGCATAAGAAACTTCGCTTTTGGGATCCGAGTTATAGTCGGTAGTGAACTCCACACTCATCCCGGGAGTGATCTTTCTTTTTCCGTCATTATTGGTCTTGACGGCTGTTGCTTTCCAGACTTGCATAATTTTTGATGTTTAAAAGTTCGATGCAAAGTTAGCTCATCCGACTGCCAAAATATGTCAGTGATAGATTAAAAACACCATAGAATAGTATTATCTCTACGGCATACTTCCACGAACAATCAAAATCGTTACCTAAGCAGGTAACAAGCACAGCCATCAGTTCGTTGTCATCGGTTAAGAGAGGAAAGGAGTGTCTCTATGCGTGCGCGTATGGCGTTGCGGTCAGGCATTGAGACGTAGCTCATCACGTGAAGAGCATCGTCATTTGGCGCAAACCACCAATAGTCACCTTCCCGCTTTTCTCCGGGAAGAAGTTGGAGCTTTTCCATCAGAAGGGCATGCAGATCCTCATCCTGCGACTCGCAGACTATATAGAAGCGTACCTCTCCCCTGCCGTCGGATGCCTTGCGGTTGATGTGGATACCGACCCATGACTTCAGGCGTTGATACTCCTCCTCAAGCCAGATGGATAGATGATATTTCCTGTGTTCCGACCATTGACCTCTGTCGGCGCCTTTGATTCTCCCTTCCTCCGCCTCTTTAATAAGCCACTTGCCACACTCGTATGCTTCCTTACCGATCTTGAAGGAAATGTCGTCGAGCATGCGCTTCTCTTCTTCTGTAATCTCAACATCGTTGAGGACCTGGAGCATCAGATCCTTCAGACTGAGGTTGCGTTTGGAATTGTCAGACACCAGTCCGCAAAGCATACCGAGGAATACGGAGTAATCGGTCTGCTCAACAGAATACCGTTTTACTCCACCGCTTATCCGGCAGATTATCTCAACTTCGAAAAGCTCCTGTAGCGACTTGCGGATACGGAAGAAAGTACGTTCCGGCAATTCTGGTTCTTTCGCATCGTTAAATCTGGAGTCCATCCATTTCCGGCTTAATTCCTCACGTGTTATGCCAGTTGGTCCGGCTGATATGAGTTCGTTCATCATCCATAGGGAGCGTTTGAGTTGATTGGGTGCCATTGATTCTAAGGTTATTTTGATTTAACTGCAAAATTAATAAGTAGCTCACAAAAATTAAACGATATATTAAAACATATGATAAGTAAAGATCTTTATATGATAAATGCGGCTGATTTTGGCCATCTTGGCATTGTCGCTCACTCACTTAGCTCGCTAAGCTCGTTTGCTCCGCAGCCAAGCTGCCTCAAAATCATCTCACATTTATCATATAATTAATTTCTGCGAGCTACTTAAAAAAATTAATTTAGGCCGCAAAGTTAGCGCATGTGACTGCCAAAATCTGTCAGTGAAAAATAAAATTGCAAAAAGTGCAAAAAGCATATCCGATTCTGGTTTCTCGTTGTTATATCGAAACACAAACGCTTACCAATTCTTTATATCATATGAAAATACTCCACCTTTCCGACACCCACGGCTGTCATCACAGGCTACGCAATCTTCCGGAAGCTGATGTTTTGGTTCACTCAGGTGATTTTACTATGACAGGGACCGAATCGGAAGCACTTGATTTCCTAAACTGGCTCTGCGACCTTCCTTATCGCCATAAGATATTCATCTGCGGCAACCATGACGAATGCCTGTATGACTCAAACATTGATGGACTTGACAATAATGTGCATTATCTTCGCAATTCCAGCCTGGAGATAGATGGCGTGAAGTTTTATGGAGTGCCTATGTTTATGGATGATTGCGCTTATGGACGGCAAAGCCGGAACTACGCAGAAATACCTGAGGACACGGATGTACTCATAACCCACTCTCCTGCATATGGGATTCTCGACGAAGACGACAATGTCCGTTATGGATCCGAGGAGCTACTTGAAAGGATAATGATGATCAGGCCGAAATATCATCTGTTCGGCCATGTGCATGCCCGGCACGGAATCCTTACGATGAATGGCAGCGTCTATTCAAACGGAGCCATCATGAACGACGATTACACCCGTCTCAATGAGCCGAATGTCTTAAACCTGAATCAAAAGATGCTATCAGATGCTTCAATTTGAAAAATTAGATGAAAAAATTTGCATATTTATTGCAGATTCGCTATCTTTGCACCGTATTCTAAGACTTTATATCATGAAGACAAGACAATTCTGCGCGGAGCTTTCCGCAAAAGGATGCTTTGTTGTTTCACATGGAGGCCGCCACGATACCTGGTTCAGTCCAATTACCAATAAGACTTTCCAGATACCTCGGCATCCTTCCCAGGAACTGGGAAAAGGTTTGGAATGCAAAGCAAGAAAAGTGTTGGGGATTTAACCCCAACACCCTTGCTTTTTTGATAATAAAATTTAAATTGAAGGAATGATGAAAATGACAGTAATTGTAGAGAAGAGTTCAGATGGAACTTACTCAGCCTATATGGAGGATGATATGCCGGATTTTGGACTGGCAGGCTACGGAGAGTCGGCAAAAGAGGCCATTGATGATTTCCGGGCTGCCGTTGACGAGACCCGCGAGTTGATGATAAAGGAAGGTAAGGAGATGCCGGAGATGTCCTTTGACTTCTGTTACGACCTACAGTCGTTCTTCTCATATTTCTCATACCTAAACATAAGCAAAGTTGGAGAAAAATCTGGGATCAGTCCATCCCTGATGCGTCAGTATGCTTCCGGATCCTCCAAGGCAGGCCCGAAACAATATGAAAAGATCAGACATGCGATACGCGATATGGTCTCAGAATTAAGCATGGCTTCAATATAAAGCACAGAATACACCGCTCCCTCCTCAATCCCGGCTTACAATCAAAGCCGGGATTTCTTCTAAATATTCGGTCTCTGCCCGAATGCCGTGGACTTGAAGTCATTTCTGTTAGCGATTGGTCCTCATATGGCATTGAGGCGGCGGAGCCAGCCGTTGAGGAAACGGCGGTTGGCGGGTCGCTGTAGGCAGATGCGTTCGAAGTAGGCGGAGCGGGATGCCTTCAGATTCAGAAACAGTTCTGAAGGCACCATGGCGTTGACAGCCTCCAAAGTCTTCGGTCCGACTATGCCGTCGGCCTTTACTCCGAGCAGTTTCTGCGGAATCGTGATGCCGTAGGTGCCGCTCGTCCACACCCAGTCGACAAGCATATGCGCTACTCTTTGGTCTGCGATACTGTCCGCCTGCCAGCGATTCCAGAACATCGTCTTAAGAATGTCAAACCACTCCGCATATTCAAGCCGAGCCAAATCAGCCACGGAGGGTTTGCGTCTCCCCTTCCTTTTGCTGTAATCGCCATAAGTGGCTATGGTCACTCCTGCGAGTGTCGCGCCGCCACGATCAGCGGGATCTTTAGCCACTCCCTTACTGCGGGCCTTGAGAAATAGCGTTTCATTGTCGGCGGCAGTATCCGCCACTCCCGATTCCCATAAAATGAGGAAGGGAATCATTTTTTCAAGTTGAGCCATTGATTAATGATTTAGTGTTAATGCATAATTAGCTACGCTCAAGCTAAAGCAAGTCACAATGCATAATTCACAATGCATAATTCACAATGCATAATTATTTGTCGCTGTATTTCAGCTGAAAATATCTTTATGACACCATACATTTAATTTAAACAGATACTTAATTTAAATTT
Organism: uncultured Porphyromonadaceae bacterium; assembly: GCA_947175295.1. Lineage (GTDB taxonomy): Bacteria > Bacteroidota > Bacteroidia > Bacteroidales > Muribaculaceae > Lepagella. The sequence continues at coordinate 51,002 of CAMWMK010000004.1, read as the reverse complement.
CACCTAAAATGACGCGTAAAGCGTCAACCTTAGGGGGATGCGCGAAGGCATATTTTTTTGCGTAAAGTTACTACATAAGAAAATCCTTACCACCTTATCCTGACAATTTAATGAGCCACAACAAAAATAAAAATTCCATATTTTTGATGAAGTATGATGAATTTTTGCTAACTTTGCAATCAAAACACATAAATCTAACAGGTAAAAGATGAAATTCACGAAAATGCACGGTTGCGGCAACGACTATGTCTATATCGACTGTCGCAACGAACTACCTGAAAACGTAGCTGATCTTGCCGTACGGCTAAGCGACCGACATAAGGGTATCGGCGGCGACGGCATCATCCTCATCTGCTCTTCCGATAAAGCTGATTTCCTCATGCGGATTTTCAACGCCGACGGTTCGGAAGGCCGAATGTGCGGCAACGGCATACGCTGCGTAGCTAAATTTGTATTCGACAAAGGCCTCACTGACAAGCATCATCTGGAAATCGACACTCTTTCCGGAGTCAAAATCATAGACATCGATCCGGATGCCAAACCGGGGGATGCTGAGACTTGGGTCACGGTAGACATGGGAAAGCCGGAAATAGAAACGACTGAAGAGACAATCGAACTACCAGACGGCTCCCGCCTTTCCGGAAGCGTCATCTCAATGGGCAATCCTCACTTCGTATGCTACGCCGATGAGCCGCTGACCGACGAGATGGTGCTCGGCAAAGGTCCGATGGCCGAGAAGCATGACCGCTTTCCCGACCGCTCCAATATAGAATTCGCACGACTTGCGGGCAACGACGAAGTGGAGATGCGCGTTTGGGAACGGGGCAGCGGCGAGACGATGGCCTGCGGCACCGGCGCCTGCGCCACAGCTGTGGCCGCCATCGCCAAAGGCCTCACCGGATGCGACGTGACAGTCCATCTCCGCGGAGGCGACCTCCGCATCTCACTCGATGACCGAGGACACGTACTGATGACCGGGCCTGCCACAACCGTCTTCCATGGGGAAGTCAATGATTAATTATCAATGATTAAAGATCAATTCCCAATTCTCAATTCTCAATTCTCAATTCAAAAATGATAAGGATAAACGATAATTTCCTCCTCCTCCCTGAGTCATATCTATTTTCGGAAGTGGCCAGACGGGTAAAGGATTTCCAGGATGCCAATCCTGACGTTAAGATAATCCGCATGGGCATCGGTGATGTGACACGCCCGCTTTGCCGGGCAGCCATCGAGGCCATGCACCGCGCCGTAGACGATGAGGGCGCCACCGAAACCTTCCATGGCTACGGTCCCGAGCAGGGCTATGCATTCCTGCGTGACAAAATAGCCGACTGTGACTATGGCCGCCTCGGTCTTGACATCAAGGCCGACGAGATATTCATCGGCGACGGAGCCAAGAGCGACCTCGGAAACTTCTTCGACATACTGGCGCAAGACCTAAAGGTAGCTGTGACGGATCCTGTATATCCCGTCTACGTTGACACCAACGTGATGGGAGGACGCGGGGGAAGGCGCCATGGCGAGCACCATGAGGGGATAATATATATTCCTGTCAATAAGGCCAACGGATATGTGCCACAGTTGCCGGAGGAGCGACCCGACGTAATCTACCTCTGCAGCCCCAATAATCCTACGGGTACAGCCATGACCCGCGACGAACTGAAGAAATGGGTGGATTACGCACGGGATAACGGCTGCCTCATACTCTTCGATTCCGCCTATGAGGCGTATATCCACAGCGCAGACGTGCCACACAGCATCTACGAGATCGAGGGAGCCAAGGAAGTGGCTGTGGAATTCCGAAGTTTCTCAAAGACAGTCGGTTTTACGGGTGTCCGCTGTGGGTATACCGTGGTTCCGAAAGCTCTGAAGGGGAATGATTCCGAAGGAAACGAAGTCTGCCTCAACCGACTTTGGAACCGCCGCCAGTGCACAAAGTTCAACGGAGCGTCATACATCTCGCAGCGCGCGGCCGAGGCTGTCTACTCGCCGGAAGGACGGGCGCAAATCATGGAGACTGTGGAATATTACATGGAAAATGCCCGTATGATGCGCGATGCCCTGTCGGCAGCCGGATACGAGACAGCCGGAGGCGTCGACTCTCCTTATATATGGCTTAAGACACCCGACGGAATGACTTCATGGGAATTCTTCGACCATCTGCTGAAGACCCACGGCATAGTCGGCACTCCCGGATCAGGCTTCGGCGCCGAAGGGGAAGGCTATCTCCGCCTGACTGCCTTCAATACCCATGAAGCCACAAGGGAAGCCCTTAATCGAATGCATAATTCATAATCGGCTACGCAACGTAAGGAATTGAACCAAGAAACCGATACGAGTGTTTATTCAATAGGGATTACCCTTAAGGCCCTAAAAACCCTTTAACACAGTCCCCCCTAAACCAATTAAACCCCTTAAACTTATAAAACTATGGAAAACAATTTGAATATGGCCGCAGCGAAAGCGGCGGCGGAAGTATCTAAGACAGCAGCGGAAATTTCATCTGAATCAGCAAAAATCGCAGCCGAATCCGGAATGGCGGCAGCCAAAGACGCGGCAGCCGACAAACTCACTCAGGCCAAAGATGCGGCTGCCGATGCCAAAGATGCGGCTGCTGAAAAGCTTGCTGAAGCAAAAGAAGCGGCAGCCGAAAAGCTCGCCGACGCTAAGACTGCAGCTCAGCAGGCGGCAGCTCAGGCTCAGGACAAGGCCGCCGATCTGAAAGACAACCTTCAGGACAAGCTCGCCGACGCCAAAGATGCCCTCGGCGATAAAGTCGACGATGCGAAAGACACTATCCAGGGCTTTGCCGCCAAAGCATTCAGCAAGGTGTCGGAATTAGCTTCAAAAGCATCCGAAGCCGCTGCAAAGAAGGCAAAAGACCTTTCAGACTAATGATCAATGATAAATTATTGACAGCTTCAAATTTTTGAAAAAGAGGACTCACCCGGCAGGTGAGTCCTCTTTTCTATTCATTAAGATTGGTCTATAATCAAAAATGTGGGTACAGATTAACAAATTCTTAAAAAATAAGCCAAAAAATTTGTATATCTCAAAAAAGAATTTTAACTTTAGCCGCATAAACAAAATCCTTACAAATATAAAAATATCATGAAAACGTTAATTACATTTTTACTATCATCACTTTCTGCACTCTATGCAAGTGCCTACACCATATTATTATTTAACCTTTTTATATAAATTATTTTATCGTTACAATGAAAAATAAAAAACAACTCGAAATGGAAAGACTGAAATCCTTCGGAGAAACAATTCTTTCATATGCATATGAATCAGGAGAGATGTCCAGCAATATATATGAAATGTTTAACGAAGGAATCAGAGTCAGTTTTGAACATAACAGTTTAGTTCAAATGAGGATTGCAGTGAATGATGTTAAATGGATTGTGGAAGACATGTCTTTAACACATCTCAAAGCGTTAGATGATATTCTGATGGAGAAGTTCGGGGAAGACATCAGCTCCAAGAAAATCAAGGACATGGCAGCCATCCTGACTCGAGGAAAAATCCGGAATGACGAGGAGTTCGTCAGAGTCAATGAGTGGATCGACCATCTGCTCTGGGACAAGGGCAATCCCGACGCGGAGCAGCAAATCGAGCAATATAATCAGCTCCTGCGCGATTATGAGGAAAGAGCTGCGCGACGTCTCCGCAAGAAACAGTCTTGAAATTATGGATGAGACTTGAGATAGATGTGCTTCTCATTATAAACTTCTTAATACGACTACTATACGATGAGAAAAAAAAGTGAAGAGTTTACCAAACTTCAGGAATGGGGAGAAACTATACTCATGTATCTGCTTGAGTCAAACGATAAGGGAAACATTTTCATAGCCGAAAGTTGGCTGAAATCACTCAACAAATGCATAAAAATAGGCAGATTATCGATTATGAAAATGTTAATTGGAGATCTGAATGAAATGGTTATGGGATTGAATCAAAAAGATATAATAGGAATTAATCGAATTCTCATGGAGAAGTTCGGGGAGGATCTGATGTCCGGTATGGAAAAGAGGATGGCAGGAGTCCTGACTCGCGGCAAGATCCGGAATGACGATGAGTTTGTCAGGGTCAATGAGTGGATCGACCATCTGCTTTGGGACAAAGACAACCCCGATGCGGAGCAGCAGATCGAACAGTACAACCAGCTCCTGCGCGATTATGAGGAAAGAGCTGCGCGACGTCTCCGCAAGAAACAGTCTTGAAATTATGGATGAGACTTGAGATAGATGTGCTTCTCATTATAAACTTCTTAATACGACTACTATACGATGAGAAAAAAAAGTGAAGAGTTTACCAAACTTCAGGAATGGGGCGAGACAATGCTGACATTCATATCAGAATCACCCTACTTTGATGAAGATTATTCGAAAGAGTACCGTCAAATTTTCGATAAATGCGTAGAGATAGGACGACTGCGTGAGATGAGAATGTTTATCGGAGATACGAAAGAAATGCTGCAGGGTATAGAATCTAAGTATCTGATAAAGCTAAACCAGATTCTCATGGAGAAGTTCGGGGAGGATCTGATGTCCGGTATGGCAAAGAGAATGGCCGGAGTCCTGACTCGAGGTAAGATCCGGAATGACGAGGAGTTCGTCAGGGTCAATGAGTGGATCGACCATCTGCTCTGGGACAAGGACAATCCTGATGCGGAGCAGCAAATTGAGCAATATAATCAGCTCCTGCGCGATTACGAGGCTAAAGCCGCCCGCCGACTCAAGAAATCCAATCCGGATTAATACATAAAATCTAAATTTTATCGCCCTTATAATTGCTTATCCGCTCACTTTTCACTAATTTTGCATTATGAATTATGCATTAAGAATTGATTGAAGCATGAACAAGATAGCAAGATACTTCGCGGCTGCCGCTTCAGTGGCAGCCATCGCGCTCGCCGGAGGATGCGGCGAAAAGGGATTCAAGATAGAAGGACAGCTCGCCGACAGCGACGGCGACAAAGTGCTGCTCGAAAAGGCCGACTTTTCGGGCTATTGGACCATCGTAGACTCAACCCGAACCGACAGCAAGGGGCAGTTTTCATTCTCCCAGCCCCAGCAAAGCGGCCCTGAAATCTTCCGTCTTTCGCTCGACGACAAATACATCTACCTGCCCGTAGACTCCACAGAGACCCTCACCGTAAGCAGCTCCAAGCAGAACTTCGGCCATGAGTTCACAGTCTCCGGAACCGAGCAGGCGACACGCATGGCGCAGTTTGAAAAAGACCTGATCGCATTCTCGCCTTACATCGACAACGCCGACTCTCTCTCAAACTTCAAGCGCCGCGTCTACAACCAATACATCCATGACGGCCGGGGCAACGTGATGACATACTATATCCTCACCAAGACAATCGGTAACCGCGCACTCTTCGACCCGACTACCGAGGATTTCCGCTACATCGTGGCGGTAGCCAACAACTTTCAGCAGTTCCGTCCCGACGACGCCCACACCCCCTTCCTGATCAACCTCGCCCGTGCCGCACAGCGCCATCATAACGACCAGAACGGCATACGCACCGTAATCAATGCCGAGGAAATAAAGGTGCTCGAAATAGCCCTCAACGATGAGAACGGCAAAGAAAGGAAACTCACAGACCTGGTGGGCAAAGGAAAACCGGTAGTCGTAGCCTTCACCCTTATGCGCGACGGCGCCACTCCCGAAATCAACCGACAGCTCGCCGAACTCTATAAGGCGGGACGGGTAGACATCTACAACGTCAGCCCCGACCGTGACCAATACGGATGGCGAGAAGCAGCATCCAACCTGCCCTGGACCACAGTGCTCGATCCGTCTGCCGGACAGGACAAGGTATTTCTTCAGTATAACGTAGGCCAGCTCCCGACATTCTTCATCTATAACGCCAACGGCGACCTCACCGCACGCTGCATGAGCGTCAAGGAGATCCGTGAGAATCTGTAAGAAGTTTAAGTGTTATGAGCATTATGGACTGGAAAGACGCTCTCGCCTCACTCTCAGGACTCCCGGAAGGAGCCGCCGACACCCCGACCGATGACAATACCATGCTGAGGACTGCATCCTCAGCTACCGCAAGTCAGAAATCTCCCCTCCACGTACTGATCGAGAAGAAAGGACGTGGAGGGAAGACAGCCACCATCATCGAGGGTTTCGAGATCTCCGACGAAGAAATCGACGAGATTGCCCAGAAACTCAAGAAAAAGCTCGGCACCGGAGGCAGCTCTCGCGGGGGCGAAATCCTCATCCAGGGCGACCGCAAGGCCGACGTGATCCGACTCCTGAAGGAAATGGGATTCAAGGTTAAGGGTTAAGGGTTAAGGGTTAAGGGTTAAGACTAACGCTTATGCATTGTGAATTATGCATTATACATTGATTATCAATCACTAAAATTTAAATAAGTGCTTCAGCTTCAAAGAGCCTCAGCCGGGTCAGGAAAGACTTACACGCTGGCCAGAAAATTCATCGAATTCTATATCTCCCAGCCCGACGGCAAGGGAGGACGTCAGCTACGCCCAGCACGCGCGCTGCGCGAGTCGCTGCAGCATATCCTGGCCATAACATTCACCAACAAGGCCACCAACGAGATGAAGCTGAGGATAGTGGAGAAACTCAATGCCATCGCCTCCTGGACACCGGCCATAAAGACCAAGGATGTAGACTATCTTGACGGATTCACCGAAGAATTCTCCTGCTCCCCGCAGGAAATCGCCTCCCTATGCCGATACGCGCTCAAGGTGCTTCTGACCGACTACGGCGACTTCAAGGTGTCTACCATCGACTCCTTCTTCCAGACAGTGCTCCGCACTTTCGCTTACGAGGCCGACCTCGACGACACCTACCAGCTCGAACTCGACTCCAACTACGTGACCCAGATGGGACTCGACACGACACTCGACGAAATAGACTCGGATCTTAAATCTACTCAAGGAAGCGAGTGGATCAGCAGTATGATGAAGCAGAAGGCGGCATCAAACAAAGGATGGAACATATTTCAGAAAAGTCAGAGCAACTACAACGTCTACAAGGAAATACTTGACGCCAGCAAAAACCTTGAGAAAGAGGATTTCAAGGAAATACGGGAAAAACTCGATGCCTATTTTGAGAAGAATCCCGACTTCCACGCGACATACCTTAAGCTCTGCCAGATCTACGAGACTCCTCTACGCGAGGCCTTCGACCGCATGCGGGAGAGTGCCCGCGCAGTGCGCGACGCATTCCTTAAGGCCGGACTCGACATGGAGAAGACGGCCGGACAATATCTCGCCGGCCGCGTCAACAATATGGCCGTCACATGGAGATGGGACCATCCCATAGAGAAGGGAGCCACATTCTCGATTCCTGAATTCACGCGCAAGGGCACCCAGACAAGGGTATTCGACCCTAAAAAGGAAAATCCTTACCTCAATACCACGGTGGAAGACCACATACAGGAACTTGCGGAGGAAATGTACCGGTGCTTTGACGCCTGGAAGGCCGAGGCCATGTCTGACCGCTGGCGCCGCTGGCTGATCTACCGCGAGACGATGCCTTATGTCGGAATCCTGCAGAGCGTACGCGAAAACTCACGCCTCTTCCTGACCGACAGCAATACAGTGGAGCTCGGCGAGACCAACTCCATACTCCACCGCATAATCGGCAAAGACGACGCCCCCTTCATCTACGAGAGACTCGGCTCAAAGCTGGAGCATTTCCTCATCGACGAATTTCAGGACACAAGCCGCCTGCAATGGCTTAACCTTCGTCCGCTCCTTTCCGAAAGCGACGGTAACGGCCACGACAACCTCATCATAGGCGATGCCAAGCAGAGCATCTACCGCTTCAGAAACGCCGACCCATCCCTCATCACGGCAGAAGTGCCGGCCTGGTTTAAAGACAGTTGCCGGGAGTGCGGCAACACTCCGGCGGAAAACACCAACTGGAGGAGCAGCAAAAGGATAGTGAAATTCAACAACCTGTTTTTCCGCTTCTTTTCCAACGAACTCGGGCAGCGCATGGAAAGCCTATACTCCAATACGATGCAGCCATACTCGCACAAGGAGGATATAGGCTACGTAAGGGTCTCTCTCTTCGGCAAAGAGAAAAACGACGACAAGGCGCCCGCCCACTTCGACGAGATTCCCGGACTCATCGCAGACATGCTCGACCGCGGATACAGGATGAGCGAGATAGCCGTGCTTGTCAATACCCGCATACAGGGCTCGCAGATCATAGAGAGCCTGATGGCCTACAACAACAGCTCTGAAGCCAAGCGAAAAATCAATTTCATCAGCGCGGACTCGCTCAAGGCCGGAGAATCTCCGGCCGTACAGACCGTAATCTCGATCCTGGAGGCCATCAACAACGGAACAGAAGCGCGCCTCAACCCTGAAGAAGAACGTAAAGACAAAGGAGCGGGCGACTGGAGCCGGCTGAAGGCCGACTTCAGCTTCTTCGCCATGAGCCATCCTGAACTTTCCCTTCAGGATGCCCTCTCAAGATTTCTGGAAGGTGAATACGACCCCGACGCCATCCGCGTCATGCTCGCCGGCATGAGCACCACCGTGCTTCCGGCTCTTGTGGAAAACATAATCCGCAACTTCATATCGCCTCATGCCCGGCAGTCGGAAGCCGCTTTCCTGGCTGCCCTTCAGGACATCACGGCCGACTACTGCGAAGGACACACAGCCGACCTCGGGTCATTCCTGAGATGGTGGGACGCCAAAGGCCGGTTCACGTCAATAGCATCGCCCGAAGGGTCTGACGCAGTCAGCATCATGACAGTGCATAAATCCAAAGGCCTTGAATTCAGATGCGTCATCGTGCCTCACTCCGAGCAGACCCTAAAGCCCTCAAAGGATAAGAAAAAGGAGTGGCTATGGGTGGAGCCGGACCTATCGGAAGCGGAAGACATACCGGCCATTCCCTGGATACCGGTCTGGAGCCATGACCGCCTCGCAGACACCCCTCACGCCAAGACCTACGGGGAATATCTGGAAAACTTCCTTACCGATAATGTCAACAATGCTTATGTGGCCTATACACGCGCGGTAGACGAACTCTACATCTTCACACCAAGTCCCTACACCCGTAAAAACCCTGAAACCAGCCTCATAGGTCATTTCTTATGGAGATGCGGAGCCGAGGCGCAAGACATCATCCCGAACATCAACGGGACAGACGGCAATGTGGCCGACCTCATTCCCTCACCAGAGGAAATCACCGTCGACGAGGAGAATCTGACCTGGAGTTTCGGAACTCCCCTCACCCGTCAGGAAATAGAAGCCGGCCGGAAAAAGAAAGAAGCCGGACCTGAAGACAGCGTCATCACCGACTACCGATGCAGCGAGCATCTACCCGCCATCATATGTTCCGATCCCTCAAGTCCGGATACTGACACGTTGCCCTCCGACCTCAAAGAGGAGACTCCCGAAGAGGAAGAATCGGAAGAAAGCCGCCGCTATGGCGAACTGATGCACTCCATCATGGAGAATATAATCATAGCCGCCGATCTTCCATGCGCCCTGCTGAAGGCAAAGAGCACAGGCCATATCACACGTCGGGAAATGGAGGAGATGCAGCCCATGCTCGCCCGAGCCATAGCGGATGTGGAGCCATACGGATGGTTCGCCCCCGGATGCAGGGTGATCAACGAGCGCGGCATCGCGGTAGACGGGAAAGTGCAACGTCCTGACAGGATCTTACTGCGCCCCGACGGCTCGGCAGTGATAGTAGACTATAAATTCGGAGAGCATCGCAACGACGAAGACTATTGCAACCAGGCAATACGCTACGCCTACACCCTTCTGAAGACCGGCATAGCGAAAAAATGCGAGGCCTACATATGGTATGTAAGCCTCGGGGAAGTTGTACGTTGTACGTTGTAAGTTGTACGTCAAACGTCAAATGCCTACCCGCGTGAGCTTCGCAGGCCGTAGGCGATGATGACGAGGAAGCAGACGAGCGGAAGCACAAACGACAGATTGACTGCCGGAAACCCTCCTATCTCGCCGCAATCGATGATGCTTGCCTGAAGGGGTGGAAGCACCGAACCGCCCAGAATGGCCATTATAAGACCCGCCGCGCCAAACTTTGCGTCGTCGCCCATGCCGTCGAGCGCTATGCCGTAGATGGTAGGAAACATCAGCGACATGCATGCCGACACCCCGACAAGGCAATAGAGCCCCATGCGGTCGTGGAAAAGAATCACGCCCACCGTAAGCACCGCCGCTGCCACCGCAAGGATGGCCAGCAGACGCCCGGCATTGACGTAGCGCAGAAGATAGGTGCAGACGAAGCGGCTGCCGCAGAAGATGGCCATGGCGATGATGTTGTATCTCTGCGAGAGCACCTCCGCAGCCTTCTCTCCCATTCCCTCAAGCATGAAGATGCGGGTACCGTACTGGATGATGAATGTCCAGCACATGATCTGCGCCCCGACATAGAAGAACTGGGCTACGACGCCCTCGCGGTAGCGCGCCTTGGAAAAGATCCTCTTCAGCGTAGGGAAGAAGTCGATGGAATGCGACTTGTCACCGTTTTTCGGCATCCTCACCACAGCGATGACCACAAACATCAACACCACTACTATGCCGATGAAGACATAGGGAGTGATGAGCGTCAGCAGGTCGGCGTCGCGCACTGCCTCAAACTCAGCGTCGGAAAGCCGGGCACGCTCCTCCGTCTCAAGCGGATTGAGGCGAGCCTGGATGAAATTCATCGCGACCCACATGCCCATAAGCGAACCTAAGGGATTGAACGACTGGGCCATATTCAAACGTCGAGTGGCCGTCGACTCCGGTCCCATCGAAAGGATATAGGGGTTGCAGCTCGTCTCAAGGAAGGAAAGACCGCACGTCAGGATGAAGTAGGCTATAAGGAAGGGATAGTAGCTCCCCGTAAGCATAGCCGGATAGAAGAGGAACGCCCCGCACGCATAGAGGCCAAGCCCGAGAAGCACACCGGCCTTATAGGAGAAGCGGCGTATGAAGATCGCAGCCGGGAAAGCCATGGCGAAATATCCGCCGTAGAACGCCACCTGCACGAGGGCTCCGTCGGTGACGCTCATGCGGAAGATCTTCGAAAAGGCCTTCACCATCGGGTTGGTGATATCATTGGCGAATCCCCACAATGCGAAGCAGCTCGTGATCAGTATGAACGGCACGAGATAGCTCACGCCGTCAAGACTGAGGAGGGAACCGCCGAAAGCGGCTCCCTTTACATGGTCTTTCATGGCCTTTACTTATAAATCGGTCCGTAGGCCGCGCAGGCACGGTAGTCGGCGCCTTCCTTGTCCATACCGAAAGCGTTCCACGAAGCCGGGCGGAATATCTTCTCTTCCTCTACATTGTGCATGCACACCGGTATGCGCAATATGGAGGCAAGGGTGATGAGGTCCTGGCCGATGTGGCCGTAGGAGATGGCGCCGTGGTTGGCACCCCAGTTGTTCATCACCGAGTATACGTCCTTGAAGGCATCGCGGTCCGGACACAGGCGTGGTACGAACCATGTGGTGGGCCATGTGGGGTCGGTACGCATGTCGAGCACCTTATTGATCTCGGGATCCACGTCGGCAGTCCAGCCCTCGGCAATCTGAAGCACCGGACCGAGCCCCTTCACGAGATTGAGCCTCATCATAGTGACCGGCATACCCTCCTTCGTAAGGAAATTGGAAGAGAACCCACCACCGCGGAAATAGTCACGGTCGGCCGGATACCATGTAGTGGCTCCAAGGCATTTCTCCATATCCTCATCGGTCATCTCCCAATGCGGCTTCATCACCGGAGCGCCGTCTTCTCCGGAGGCCTGGCCGGTTCCGTCGAGTGTGGTGGCGCCGGAGTTGATGAGATGTATCATGCCCCCTGCTGCGCGGCCCGTGAGTTCCTTGCCGGTCACGCGATATACGGCTTCAGGGCTCCAATAAGTGCGAACGTCGCTGAAGAACTGGGCGCGACCCGTCAGCAGATGGCCGAAAAGCATGGCCACTCCGTTGCATGCATCGTTCTCGGTGGCGAGCACGAAAGCCTCGCGTATGCCGTTCCAGTCGAAAGAAGTATTGAGCAGCGCTTCTGTGAAGTCTCCGTTGGGATAGAAATCGGTCCATTGGCGCTGGCCCTGGAATCCACCCGCGATGGCGTTGTGGCCAAGAGCCTCCTCCTTGAAGCCCATCTCCTTGAGCTTCGGATTTCCCTGAAGGAGATCGCGCACGATCAATGTCATCTTCACTACGAACTCCCAGTCGGCGTCTTTCTGCTCGCGGGTCTTCTTCTTCTCCTCGCGGTTCTTGAAATCCTCTCCTTCGCGGGTCTTGCAGTATTTCTCGGTCCAGGCCATGGCCTTCTCATACTCCTCCTTGTCGTAGATACCCTCCGTCATGCGGCGTATGAGTTCGGTAGCGTCTACCGACTCGGTGCGCATGCCGAGGTATTCCTGGAAGAAGTCGGGATTTACGATCGAGCCTGCGATGCCCATCGATACGGAGCCGATGGAAAGATATGATCTGCCGCGCATGAGGGCCACGGCGAGTGCGGCGCGTGCGAAACGCAGGAGTTTCTCCTGCACGTCAGCGGGGATGGAATTGTCGTCGAGGTCCTGCACGTTATGGCCGTAGATGCCGAATGCGGGAAGTCCCTTCTGAGCGTGGGCGGCGAGTACGGCTGCGAGATATACGGCACCCGGGCGCTCCGTGCCGTTGAAGCCCCATACGGCCTTCGGCCAGTGGGGGTGCATGTCCATGGTCTCCGAGCCATAGCACCAGCATGAAGTGACTGTGATGGTAGCCCCTACTCCCTCGCGCTCGAACTTCTCGGCGCATGCCGCAGTCTCCGGGAAACGGCCTATGGTGCCGTCGGCTATCACGCACTCCACCGGGGTGCCGTCCGGGTAGCGGAGATTGGTGGAGATGAGGTCTGCCACTGCTTTCGCGAGGTTCATGGTTTTGTCTTCAAGACTTTCACGCACTCCGCCCTGACGGGCGTCGATAGTAGGGCGTATACCGATTTTAGGGTAGTTTGACATAAGTTTTTCAGGTAGTTGTTTGAATTGTTATTATTAAGACGAAAAAGGCCTGCAGCGTGGGAGTCACGCTGCAGGCCCTTGGAATATTCTTTCAGTCGCGGTTGCCGCCGAAGATGCGCAGGATGAAGAGGAAGAGATTGACAAAGTCAAGATAGAGGTTCATCGCGCCCATTGTGGCGAGCTTGTCGGCAAGCGCAGGATCAAGGTTGGCAGCCGCCAACTGCTTCACCTGCTGGGTGTCCCAGGCCGTAAGGCCTGTAAAGATAAGCACTCCTATGATGGAGATCACATAGCTCATCGTGCTGCTGTGGAGGAAGAGATTGACCAGCATGGCGATGACGAGTCCGAAGAGCGCCATCATCAGGAAAGACCCCATCTTGGTAAGGTCGGTCTTTGTGACATATCCATAGACAGACATCGCTCCGAACGTACCGGCCGTAATGAAGAAAGTAGCCACGATGGCCGTCATTTTATACACTACGAAGATAGCGCTGAGCCATGTGCCCATAAGCGCGGAATATACAAGGAATAGGGCCAGCACGGTGCTGCTCGACATCTTCAACATCCTCACCGGAATGAGGATAGCCATGGCAAACATGGCGATGAGGATGCCCCATCTCATGATGGCGTTGCCGAATACGAAGTTGAGCGCTGCAGGGCTCGAAGCCACGCCAAGGGCGCAGAACGCCGACACGAGGAGTCCGATGAACATCCTCACATAGACACGCTTCATGACCGAGTTGGTCTGTGTCTTCACTGCAGACTGGCCATAGTAGGGAGGAGGAGTCTGCTGGGGGTTATTGTAATCTGGATACATTGCTAATATAGTTTAAAGTTTATATCATTCTATGTTGCCTACTTTATGATCCTTTTTATGATCTTTCTATAATATAGACAATGATATATGGCTTTCGGTTTAATCCGCCGCGGATTACATCCTCTCCGGCATCTCCATGCCGAGAAGCGCCACGCCCGTCTTCAGCGTGCGGGCCACTACATAGCTGAGCAGCAGACGCAGCTGGCGCACCGCCGGATTCTCTTCCTTCAGGATGCTGAAGTCATGATAGAAACGGTTGTAGTCTTTGGCGAGTTCGAAGCAGTAGTTGGCTATAAGCGATGGGCTGTAGGTGCGTCCTGCCTCCTTCACCACTTCCGGGAAGTCGGCCACCTTCTGTATGAGGGCGCTCTCCACCTCGTTGGGGATGGCCGTCGGCATGTAGAGGGGATCGAAGTCGTCGCCGGCCCTGCGAAGCACCGACTGCACGCGAGCGTAAGTATACTGAAGGAAAGGCCCGGTGTTGCCGTTGAAGTCGATCGACTCCTTCGGATTGAAAAGCATGTTCTTGCGGGGATCCACCTTAAGCAGGAAATACTTCAGCGCACCCATTCCCACTATGCGGGCCACTTCCCTGCGCTCGTCTTCCGGCATATCCGCGAAGCGTTCGGCTCCGGTCTCGGCGGCGTCGGAGATCATCTTGTCGATGAGGTCGTCGGCGTCGACCACCGTGCCCTCGCGGCTCTTCATCTTCCCTTCGGGGAGCTCCACCATGCCGTAGGAGAAATGGGTAAGGTCTTTGCCCCACTTGAAGCCGAGCTTATCGAGCAGCAGCGAAAGCACCTGGAAGTGATAGTTCTGTTCGTTGCCCACCACATATATCATCTTGTCGATCGGATAGTCCTGATAGCGGAGCTTGGCGGTGCCTATGTCCTGGGTCATATAGACGGAGGTGCCGTCGGCACGGAGCAGGAGCTTATGGTCAAGGCCATCGGGAGTCAGGTCGGCCCAGACGGAGCCGTCTTCCTTGCGATACATGATTCCTTCGTCGAGACCTTTCAGCACGAGGTCCTTGCCCTGAAGATACGTGTCGCTTTCATAATAGATCTTATCGAATCCTACGCCAAGGCGCTTGTAGGTCTCGTCGAAACCGGCATAGACCCATTCGTTCATCATCCGCCATAGGTCGCGCACCTCCTTGTCGCCAGCCTCCCACTTGCGGAGCATCTCGCGGGCCTCGAGCATCAGGGGAGACTTAGCCTTGGCTTCGTCTTCACTGAGACCTTCCTTATCCATGAGCTGCTTCACTTCGTCTTTGAAATGCTTGTCGAAGAGCACATAGAAGTCGCCGATGAGGTGGTCGCCCTTCTTGCCGGTTGATTCCGGAGTGGCGCCGTCGCCCCATTTCTTCCAGGCCAGCATCGACTTGCAGATGTGGATGCCGCGGTCGTTGACGATGTTGGTCTTCACCACTTTGTGTCCGTTGGCCTCCAGAATGAGCGAGAGTGAGTAACCGAGGAGGTTGTTGCGCACGTGGCCGAGATGGAGGGGCTTATTGGTGTTGGGGCTGGAGTATTCCACCATCACGAGGTCGGAATTCTCGTCGGCGTGGCGGATGCCGAATTCAGGATCCTCGGCTATGCCGTGGAGCGTAGTCAGCCAGAATGTAGGATTGACGGAGATATTGAGGAATCCCTTCACTACATTGAATTTCTCTACGGCCGGCACATTCTCCACAAGCCATGCGCCAATCTCAGTGGCGGTGGCTTCCGGGCTCTTGCGTGAGGCCTTGAGGAAGGGGAAGGCCATGATGGTGAGGTTGCCTTCAAATTCCTTTTTCGTCTGCTGTGGCTGTATCTTGTCAGCTGGGAAATCGAGGGCGTATAGGGCCTTTACGGCGTCGCTTACGCCCTGCGTGATTATCGATTCGATTTTCATTTCAGTATTTTGTGCGTTTAGGTATGCAAATTTAACAATAAATACCGATATATACAAATAAAAATAAAAAATGCCGGTTTCGCGCAACGCCATGCGCGAAACCGGGTGTCTTCTTATATAAGGAAGAAATCCTCTGTCATTTGCCGAGATTGTCGGCGGCCTTGAACTTCACCACCTTCTTGGCTTCGATCTGGATTTTCTCTTTCGTGCGGGGATTGATGCCTTCACGGGCCGGCTTCTCCTGAACGGCGAATGTGCCGAAACCGATGAGCTGCACCTTGTCTTCGTTGGCAATGGCCTGTTCGATTGACTCGAACACCGCGTCTACGGCCTTCTTAGCGTCTACCTTGCTGAGACCGGCCTTGGCGGCTACTTCATTGATAAGATCTGTCTTATTCATAATTCCAAATTTAATTTAGGGTTACTACATTCTATCTATTCTAACAATTTTCAAGACGCAAATTTAGTGTTAAAAACAATATCAGCAAACTTTTCAATGAAAAAAAATTAAAAAAATTATAAAAAATTGCGATTTTACCTTTTTCCCTCCTTAAATGCGGACGAATTTTGCTAAATTTGCACTCTGAATCAGTAACCAACCCAAAAACGGATACAATGTACAACGGCTCATCGTCGGGCAGCTGGTGGAGCGCCATCCCGCCCGTGACAAAAAACCTCATCCTCATCAACCTCATCGTCTGGCTGGCGGAGATTCTCATCCCCCGCTTCTCGACGACTCTCGTGAATGTGCTCGGGCTTCACCTCTTCGGAAGCACGCTCTTCAATCCGGCCCAGATATTCACCTATATGTTCATGCACGACTCCCACAGCCCGGCACATATTTTCTTCAATATGTTTTCACTATGGATGTTCGGACGTATTCTCGAGCAGGTATGGGGTTCGCGCCGGTTTCTGGTGTTCTATCTGGTATGCGGCGTAGGGGCTGCCCTCGTGCAGGAGGGAGTCTGGGAACTGACCTGGAAGTCTGACTACATCAATGCGCTCGCGCGCCAAAACGGCATGACGCTCGACCATATGGCATCCATAGTCAACTCCGCCATAGCCTCCGGCGATCCGACTATAGCGGATGCAATAGCGGGATTCAAATCGCAGATGGTCACTATCGGAGCTTCCGGAGCCATCTTCGGCATTCTGCTCGGATTCGCATTCACTTTCCCCGACATGCCGCTCTATCTCTTCTTCATTCCGGTGCCCATAAAGGCCAAGTATATGGTGATAGGCTACGGAGTGATCGAGTTCTTCCTCGGAGTGAGCGGCAGCATGAGCACAGTGGCCCATTTCGCCCATCTCGGCGGCATGCTCTTCGGCATACTCATGCTCCTGTATTGGAAAAAGAAAGGGATACTGCACCGATATAATTGAGAATCATGCTCGATAAGTGGAGATCATATTGCGGCGGCAGTCTGCTGCTTGCATGGCTCACCCTCGGAGAGGCAGCCATATGGTTGGGTGTGACGGTCATATCCCTCGTAGGGAGCGCTATGCATTTCTATGTGCCGGTGGCCGACTGGCTCACCCTGCCATCCATATTTTCCATCTTCCTCACCCGCCCCTGGACCCTACTGACCTATATGGGAGTGCACTTCGATTTCCTCCATATGCTCTTCAATGTGCTATGGCTCTATTGGTTTGGCCGGATTATGCTCATCACGCTATCAGACCGACATCTCGCCGTGGCTTTCGCAGGAGGAGGGCTGGCCGGCGGAGTGCTCTTCCTCGCCTCCGCCGCGCTCGGATATGGGTCTGGCTGGCTCTGCGGATGCAGCGCAGCGGTGATAGCGGTGATGTGCGCCACAGCCATACGCCTCCCCGACCATCCCGTCAATCTCTTCCTGATAGGAGAAGTGAAGCTCAAATGGGTGGCGATAGCCTGCTGCGTACTGACCTTCATAGGAGGAGGAGGCAACCAAGCGGCCCATATCGGAGGTCTGCTATGGGGAGTGGCGTTCGGACTTATGCTCAGCCGGGGCATCGACCCATCCCGATGGTTTGACTTCAGCCAAAATAGACAAAAGGAGCCCAAGCGGCAGCCCGACAGAATGGTGCGCGTGCTCCGCGACCGACAGGAAGACATCCGACGCCTCGACGAACTCCTCGACAAAATTCGCCTTTCAGGCTATGGCTCCCTCTCCGGCAAGGAGCGCAAAGAGCTCAACGAGCTTTCCGCGCGCCTGAAGAAATAGCCGCATAGACCTTTTTTAACTACATTAACCCTTTAATCCACTATAAAAGTGATCATCATTTCCCCGCTTATACGCCTGGCGCTCAAGATAGCGTCGATAGTGCTTTTCTTAGTAACCCTCGCAGCCGCCTACGGAGGCAAGGTCAATCCTGAATACATGACCGTACCCTCCATCATGGTGCTCGCCCTCCCCTATCTCGCCATCGCCACATTGCTGACAGGAATCGGATGGCTCCTTTCAGGGCGCCTCATCATGGCGGCTCTCGCCGGCCTTACCCTTTTCGCCGGCTGGGGTAGCCTCAAGGACGTCACTCCCCTCTCTTTCTCCAAGCAACCTCAAGACCCACGCCGCACCTTCACGCTCCTCACCTTCAATTCCCTGCATCTGGCCGACACTACAAAGCGCGACCTTCCGGGCAACCGCGCCATCAGGTTTCTGACTGAGTGCGGAGCCGACGTGATCTGCCTGCAGGAGCTTGACAACTTCGAGGATCCAAACGAAATCCACCACTGGAGCCGCACTCTGATGGATTCGCTATATAAGGTGTATCCCTACAGGGCGGCCAGTCCGGAGCCGCAGGCTGACGACCTCAAGGTGCTGTCAAAGTATCCGGTGGAATACATACCGTTGGCATGCCAAGATGCCGAAGATGCCGAATATTGGCACAAACGCCGTCGCTGGGCACTATTCGAAGTGGAGATAAAGGGCATGAAGATTCCCATTCTGAATTTCCATATGACCTCTTACAATCTTTCCGATACGGAGCGCGTGGTGGTGACGGACATCAAGGGAGTAAACTCCGCAAAAAACAGCTTCAAGGAGTTCCGCTATGAGATATTCCCGAAACTCGGCGAAGCCTTCCGCACGCGCGCGCAAAACGTAAAGGAGATGATCTCGACCACTTCCGGCTATAAGACCCTTATCGCATGCGGCGACTTCAACGACGTTCCGGCCAGCTGGAGCTACGGACTCATGAGAAAGGCAGGATTCCGGGATGCGTATCCTGAGACCAGCTTCGGCCCGACAAACACCTTCAACCAGTTTCTCTTCCTTTTCCATATCGACCAGATCTTCTACCGCGGGCCCCACCTGCAGGCGCTTAAGACCAAGCGCTACAGGATCAATACCTCCGACCACTACCCGGTGGAAGCTACTTTCGAGCTTATTCCGTGACTCCGACCATTCATCCGTCATTTCGATTCAAAATCCAAGATAAGTGTCTGTCTATCAATAGGCAGACACTTGTTTTATCAATCCAGAGCCATTCTGTTTTAACTTAACAAATGTTAAAATTAAATTTTTTGCACATTTCCATTGTGCCATTTTCCTTTGATGCGTGTTTTAAAGGTACAATTTCACTGAAGCGGACATGACTTCATTGAAGCTGTAAACCGCATAACAAATATCTTATTTAATAACTTGAAAAAACGCACGATTATGAAAAAGACTTTACTCGCCGCAGCAGTCCTCACAGCAGGAGCGGCAACCACGATGGCCCAGGAGTCACTCCAGAAACCCGGTTTCTTCGACAACATCTCCATTGGCGTACAGGGTGGCGCAACAACACCTCTCAGCCATGGCTCCAAGTTCTTCAAGGACATGCGCGGAGCAGCAGGCCTCGATATCCGCAAACAGATCACTCCCGCTTTCGGAGTCGGCATTGAGGGCGACGCAGCCGTCAACACTTCCAGCTGGAAAGGCCAGACTCACTCCACTACAGCATTCGACGCATCTTATGTAGGCGCTTACGGAGCCGTCAACCTCTTCAAGCTTTTCCAGCCTTACGGAACTCAGAATGTATTCGACATCGAAGCAGTGGCAGGCGCCGGTTGGGGCCACAACTACCAGAACGGTAAGGGCAACGACCATAATTTCTTCGGCACAAAGGCCGGCCTCAACTTCAACTTCAACGTAAGCGACGCCGTGACACTTTCACTCCGTCCGAGCGTACTCTGGGACATGAGCGATGCAGGCGTCAGCCAGACTTCCGCAGCCTACAACGTAGAGAAGGCTACCTTCAACATCGCAGCAGGCGTATCTGTAAGGCTCGGTCAGGGATTCAAGTATACAGTGCCTAACTACAACCTTGATGAGATCGCAGCCCTCAACGCAAAGGTAGATAACCTCCGCGCAGACCTCGCAGCTGCAGGCGACGCCCTCAATGCAAGCCAGAACGAGAACATGGCACTCGCCAACGAACTCCAAAGACTGAAAAACCAGAAGCCCGTCGTAGTAAAGGAGACTCAGGACTTCCTCAGCACTGTAAGATACGTCAACTTCGGCTTAGGCAAATACAATGTGCCTGCCGACCAGCTCCCCAACGTAGCAGCTGTGGCTTCTTATCTTAAGAACCACCCGAAGGCTACCGTCAACATCAAGGGTTACGCTTCCCAGGACGGCCCGATCGAAGTCAACGAACGTCTCGCCAACCAGCGTGCTGAATCCGTCAAGAACATGCTCGTTAAGAAATACGGTATCCCCGCCGACCGCATCAAGGCTGAAGGCCTCGGCGTAGGACACATGTTTGAGGAAGAAAGCTGGAACCGCGTAGCAGTCTGCATCCTTGACAATGACGTGCCTGTATCCACTGAAACCACCGTTAGAAAATAATATAACTTTAGGTTAGTGACTGCCGTGAGAACGGCGGAAACGGATGCCCCGCTCCAAGCGGGGCATCATTTTTTCTCTTTTTTATCCTGAAAAATTTGGACACAAGTGAAAATTTCATTAACTTTGCATTCGGAACGCCCGTCCACATCATACGGCTCCCTGTTGCAGGAATGGTGGAATGGTAGACACGGGGGACTTAAAATCCCCTGGCCGTTGAGGCTGTGTGGGTTCGAGTCCCATTTCCTGTACTTTAAAAGGCTTCGCTTTTCAGCGAAGCCTTTTTTATTCACTGCACGGATCAGGCAGTCGATTAACTTCATTTAACAATCTACTGCCTGAATTAGGCAGTCATTCCGGTTAAATTTGCACTATGAAAACATCAAAGGCGACCCTTGCGGAGGCCTGAACGCAATAAAAGACACCGGATATGAATACCAACCATTACACTACCCAATCATTAGGAGGGCCCATCTTCACCCCCCGTTCCGTACGCCGCGTAGCAGTAGGACGCGCCGATTCCCTCATGAGCTACGGCGACCGAATGTCGGTCCGCGTGACAATCGACGGGCAGCCGGCCATGCAGTATGAGACACGCCAGGCAGCCGACATGACCGACCTGATAGCCGACCTACGCCGACGCACACGCGGCATGCGCGGACTTGCTACAGTATACGTGCGCAACCATGACCGCGGATGGGCTCGCGAGCGCCACATCATGCTCTATCCCCAGAAAAGACAAGCACCCGCACAGCGACCGAAGGCCGTGCAGGTGCCGATGTTCTTTCCCTGGGATTTCTAAGGGTTGTATAGGTCCTTATTATAGAAGTTCAATATCTCATATGTAGCCTTCAGCAACTGAGTGGCCTTACCCGACGGATTGATCTGCCGGGCCGCCAGATAGTCGCCGATTGCCTCGCTCCGCCGTCCAAGCGCCCAGTAAAGGCGTCCCCGCTCTATCAGAGCTTCCTCATCGCCGCCATCGGCAGCTATACGCGCATCAAGACTCCTCAGTCTTGCAGCGCTCTCTTCCGGTATGCTTTCCATTTTCATATACAATTCAATCAAGGGCGCAATGCTCCGACACCACGCTGCCATGCGTGAACATCGACGCCAGCGCGTCAAACTTATCCGGATTCTCACTCGTCAGGAAGTCGGCCTCTCCTCCCTTGCTCAGCCTGCGCTCCATCTCAGGATGACGCCGCAGATAATCTTTCAGCGACTCCGCCACCAGACTGCCCTGCTCAAGTATCCGCACGCCCGCAGGAGCGTAGCGGCGTATCTTATCGATAAGCAAGGGATAGTGAGTGCATGCAAGCACGAAGGTATCGATCGCCGGATCCTTCTCCATGAGCCCGTCGATATATTTCCTGACGAAATAATCGGCTCCGTCGCCGTCCGCCTCAGAATTCTCCACTATCGGGACCCAAAGCGGACAAGCCTGCTGAGACACCTTCATCTCCGGAAAAAGCTTGCGGGTCTCTATTACGTATGATTCACTCGCTACAGTGCCGGGAGTTCCGAGCACTCCGATATGTCCTGACTCCGACACCTTATCCAATATCTCCACCGTAGGCCTTATCACACCCAACACCCTCCTCGACGGATCAATGGCGGGAAGATCCCTCTGCTGAATGCTTCGAAGGGCCTTCGCCGAGGCCGTGTTGCACGCCAGGATCACGAGCGGACACCCTCTCGCGAAGAGTTCCCTGACGGCTTCAAGGGTATAGCGGTAGATCACTTCGAAGCTTCTCGATCCATACGGAGCGCGGGCATTGTCGCCCAGATACAGATAGTCATATTCCGGCAGTGTCTTCCTGAGCTCCCGCAGGATAGTCAGGCCTCCATAGCCGGAGTCGAACACCCCAATGGGACCTAACGAAATGGCGGAAGCCTCAGCCTCCGCCATTCCATATGCGTTACAGTCATTCATAGTGTCGTCTTCAACACATGTATGAATCCGTATTATTTCACACCGAGCTTAGCCTTCACTATGGGAGTGATGTCTTCTACCGGAGCTGCGTAATAGAGCGTAAGCTGCGGGTCATACATCTGGATGAGCGAGTAGTTGCCTTCGCGTCCTACGCTTTCCACCGCCTGGCCGATCTTCTGCTGGATGGGGCCCATGAGATCGGCATGCATCTTCTGAAGGTCATTGCCTGCGGTCTGCTCAAACTGCTGGAGCTTCACCTGATAATCGCTGAGCTCACGGGTCTTGCGCTCCCTGATGGCGGGGAGTTCGTTTTCCGCCATTTTCTGATACTCCTCCACAAGACGATTCATCTCCTCGCCGAGTTTCTTATATTCGGCTTCATATTTATCGCTCACTTCCTTGAGCTGGTTCTGAGCGGCTGTAGTCTCCGGCATGGCCTGGAGTATCGAGCCGAAGTCTACGAGACCGATCTTGAGGGTCTGGGCAGACAGAAGCATCGGGCAGATGAGCGCGATGGCTAAAAGTACTTTCTTGATCATTTCTTTTTTGTTTGATTTATTTGTTATTGTTTATTTTTTCTTATTTCGAATATCCGAGTTTGGCCAGCACGTCGTTGCTTACATCGATCTTCGGGGAAGCGAACACGATGCTCTGCGACGAAGCGCGGTCGAAAATCACCTGATAGCCTTTCTCCTCGCTTACGGCCTTCACGGCGTTGTAGACGTCTTCCTGAATCGGCTTCATAAGGCTCTGACGCTTCTTGAAGAGTTCTCCCTCAGGCCCGAAGTATTTGTAGCGGAGGTCGGTGACCTGTTTTTCCTTGGCTACGAGTTCCTCTTCGCGGCTCTTCTTCTGGTCGTCGGTCAGGAAGATCATCTCGGCCTGATAGTTCTTATACATGGTCTCGGCCTCCTTGGAAAGCTCGGTGACCTCACGCTCCCATCGCTGTGAAACCTGGTTGAGCTGCTCGTTGGCCATCTCGTAGCTCGGCACGTTGCGGAGGATATAGTCCATGTCGACAAGCGCGAACTTCTGTGCATAGGCTCCGGCGGCTGCGAAAAGCGCTACAGCCAGCGATATGATAAGTTTCTTCATGTTATTCCTATTTTTAAAGTTACTACTACTTTAAAGACAATGCAGTGCCTTTAAAGTTTAAATTTCCAACCCCACGTCCCAAAACGCAATACGCAAAACGCAAATCGTAAAACGTAAAACGTAAAACGTAAAACGTACAACGTAAAACTTAGAACTCCTGTCCAAGCACGAAGTGGAGGTTGCCGCCGCCGCGTTTGCCCCATACATTGTCGAAGCCGTAACCCCAGTCTATGCCGAGGAAGCCGAGCATGGAGAGATAGAGGCGGATGCCGACTCCGGCGGAGCGCTTCAGGTTGAAGGGTGCGAACTGCTTGATATCGGTCCATGCGTTGCCGGCCTCAGCGAAGGCAAGCGCGAAGATTGTAGTGTTGGGCTGCAGCATGAAGGGAAAGCGAAGCTCGAAGGTGAACTTCGAGTAGGCATATGCCTCATAGTAGTAGGGGGTGAACTGGCCGTTCTCATAGCCTCGCATGCCTACTGTCTCTGTAGCATAGGTGTAGCTTCCCGTCATACCGTCGCCACCGAAATAGAATGTCTCGAAGGGCGACTTTACATATTTATTGTATGAACCCAAGAGAGCGAAGTCAGCCTTCGTCATCATCACGAGTGTCCAGTTGCCATCCGGATCGGAAAGCGGGGTGAAGGTCTTCGACTGGAACTTCAGCTTCCAGTATTCAATCCATTTGTAGAGTTCGGCCTGAGCCTTCACGTCTCTGGAGTTAGCCTCCTCGGAGAGTTTCTTCCAGTCATGGCCTTTACGTATCGAAGTCCATGGGGGAGTCATCTGCAGAGAGAGGGCGAAGCTGGAGCCCGTACGCGGATAGATGGGCTGGTCGGTGGTGTTGCGGCTGAGCGTCAGGCCGAGCACAATGGAGTTGGCCGAGCCGGTGTTCATGAATCGGAGATATTCCCAGTTCTTGAGGTAATACCAGCGGTAGGCGAGCGACACCTGGAACTGGAACATATCGTCGGGCCAGGTCAGGCGCGTACCATATGCCGCCGACACACCCGCGAGCTGAAGCACCTTGTTGGGGTCGTAGGCGTTCTGATAGCTGTAGCCGGCATAGTCATTATAGTAGGAGCTGCCGCCGGAATAGAGATACGAGTTGTTGAAGGCATTGAAGTAGCTGTTGTTATAGAACCTGCTGTTGATGCCTGTCGAACGGCTGTAGTCTACGGAGAAGGAGAATGAGTTCGGTCGCTTGCCGCCGAGCCATGGATCGAAGAAGCTGATGTTGTAGCTCTGATAGTATTTGGCGTTGGTCTGGGCTGAGATCGAGAAGGTCTGTCCGTCGCCGCGCGGGATGATGCCTCGGTAGCTCGACGGGTTGAAGAGGTTCTTGATCGAGAAGTTGGAAAATGAGAGTGCCACCTGGCCGGTGACGCCGGTCTGGCCCCATCCGAGCGAGAGCTGCACCTTGTCGTTGGCTTTCTGCTCAAGGTCGAATACGATGTCTACGGTGCCGTCCGCATCGTTGGTGATCGGGTTGACTCCCATGGTCTCAGGGTCGAAGTGTCCGCTGGCGGCGATCTCACGCGCCGAGTTCATAAGCGCGCGCTTCGAGAAGAGGTCGCCCGGCTTCACGCGCAGCTCGCGACGGATCACCTTCTCATAGAGCTGGTCGTTACCGTTGATCACCACCTTGTTGATCTTCGCCGGCTGCCCTTCGTAGACACGCATGAGCAGCGAGATGCTGTCGCCCTCCACCTGCTGCTCGATCGGCACGAGCTGGAAGAAAAGGTAGCCGTTGTCGAGATAGAGGTTGCCCACTGCGTCATCGTCTTCCATCGTGCGCTTGTTGAGGCGCTTCTGGTTGTAGACGTCGCCGGGATACATACCGAGCACCTGGTTGAGGAAGTCGGTGGAATAGATGGTATTGCCCACCCAGTTGATGTCTTTGATGAAGTATCGGTCGCCCTCGTCGATGTTAAGGTAGATGTCTATCTCCTTGTCGTCGTATTTCGCGATTGAGTCGCTGAGGATCTCGGCGTCGCGGTAGCCGAGCTCGTTGTATTTCTCTATGATGCGGATCTTGTCGTCGGCATAGTCTGAGTCCACGAATTTCTTCTGCTTGAAGAGATTGAGTATGTCGTGGTTCTCATTGGTCTTCTTCATGGCGTTTTTCACCTTGCGGTCGGAAAGCACCTCGTTGCCGTTGATGTAGATCTTGTGTACCTTCACTTTGTTCTGCCTGTCCACATTAATGGTCAGGTAGTTGTAGTTTTCCTGAGAGAGGTCGGGCTGCTGTGAGGAAGTGACGATGACGTTCTTAAAACCCTTGTCGTTATAATACTGCTTTACGACCTGCACTATTCGCGCTACGATGTTTGGAGTAAGCTGCTGGCCCTTCTCCACGCCGAGACGCTCGAGGAGGTCTTTCTTCTCGCCCCCCTTCACTCCGTTGAAGCGCAGCTCTGCCATACGGGGCTGCTGCTTGAGCGAGATCTCAAGCCAGGCCTTGTCGCCTACGGTCTTCTCCAGATTGATCTCCACCTTGGAGTAGAGGCCTTGACGGTAGAAGCGCTTGACGGCCGTGGATATGGCCTCACCGGGAATCTCGATGCGCTCCCCTACCGAGAGGCCCGAATATCCGATGATGACGTAGTCTTCCACATCAGGCACTCCCGTCACCTTGATGCCGGCGATCTCATACACTTTCGGGATCGGGCTGTAGATTATGTCGGGATTGTATATGGTGTCGTTTGTAGGCGTCTGTGCAAGCACGGGCATGGTCGCGGCGACTGCAGCGACTGCAAGCATGATCCGTCTTAGCGTTCTTGTCAAAGTCATATCTTAGTTGTCTGAATTTGTCTGAATAGTCTGAAATCACTTGGCCACTTGCTCCGATGTCTTGCCGAAGCGGCGTTCCCTCTGCTGATAGTCTACGAGGGCCTCGGCATACTCCTTCTTTCCGAAGTCGGGCCAGAGGGTCGGAGTGAAGTAGAGTTCGCTGTAGGCTATCTGCCATAGCAGATAGTTGCTGATGCGCTCCTCTCCTCCTGTACGGATGAGCAGGTCGGGATCGGGCATGCCGGCGGTAGCGAGATGGGAGGCGAATACGTTCTCATCTATATCGTCGGGATTGAGCCTGCCTTCCGCGGTCTCGCGTGCGAGCCTTCGCGCCGCGTCGGCTATCTCCCATCTCGAGGAGTAGCTGATGCAGATGTTGAGCTGCAGGCCTGTGCAGTGGGCTGTCTTGTCGCGCGAGTCATAGAGTTCGGCGCGCGGACCCTCCGGCACCCTTTCTATATCGCCCAGCAGATTGATCCTCACGTTGTTCTGAAGAAGTTCCGGCAGTTCGCGGGCTATTGCCCAGCCGATGAGGGTCATCAGCGTGTCCACCTCTTCCTTCGGGCGGTTCCAGTTCTCGGTGCTGAATGCGTAGAGTGTCAGGTATTCCATTCCGAGGTCGGAGGATAGGGCCGTGACGTTGTGTACGCTCGTGATGCCTTCGTAGTGGCCGTCGCTCCGCACTTTGTCGCGGTTCTTGGCCCAGCGTCCGTTGCCGTCCATGATCATGGCTACATGGCGCGGGATGCGCTCCATGTCGAGTCTGCTGAGTATGTCGTCAAGTGTTTCCATTTCAGGAGTCATTGTTAGCTGCTTAGTCTTTGTAGTTGCAAGTGGCGCATCGCTTTGAGAACTCATAGCTCAGCGTCACGGAGAGTGTTGAATACCAGTCGGTGTTTTTAGCGAAACCCGACTTTATGGCGTGGGGGTCGGAGAGGAGTCGGCCGTCGAGGCGGTCGGAAAATGTCTTTTTCATCAGGAACTCAAGCCCCAGGTTGAGTCGCTCGTTGATCTTGTATTTGGCGCCGATGCCGAATGGGATCGTGAACGCCGCTCCGGTATAGCCGTCGGTAGTCCACACCGTCGCGCCCAATCCTCCGGTGATATAGGGGCTCCAGCGCTTCAGCTTCCGGTAGCGCTCCCCTATCCCGTAGTTGAAGAAATTGAACTCAAACATCTCGCTGAGTTCGAAGAATGTGGTCGAGAACTTGAACTGGGCTCCATCGGGGAGTACGTCTGTCATGTCGGCGCTGTTGCCCGAAAGCGTGCCTACGTAGAAGCCTGTCTTGAACGCTATCCTCGGGCTCTTTATATAGCGGAAGAGCAGCATGCCGTCCACTCCCGGATGGCTCCAGAGGTTGGCGGTATTGGCGTCGCCGAGATATCCGGTCATGCCGATTCCGCCGCCGGCGTCAAACCGGTAGTCTTCCTGCGCTGAGGCTCCTTGCGGGAGTCCGAGGCAGAGCGCGCCAAGCAATATCGACATGATGGTCTTCTTCATATCCTTGTCAGAACTGCGGTACGAATGTCATGCGGTTGAGTACTCCGCGCCAGATCTCATCGTTGAGCGCACCGTTGTCTTTCGCTCCGCCGAAGATGTAGATGTAGGGGCAGTCCCAGTATACCTCATAGTCTTCCACCTCATACTTCACTCTGGCCATTCCCGGCAGCGCGCGGCTGGCGGTATCGGTCCAGTTGTCTTTCAGCGACGCCTGCTTCGGCCATTCGGCCATGATGCCGTCAAGGTTCTTAAGGCCCGGGAAATGGTCGGGAAGCTGCATCTGCTTCTCAGCCGCATACCAGTTCACTCCATTGTCATACGACACGTAGATGGTGCGGTTGCTATCGCCGTCGGAGCATTGGCCGCCGATCAGCATCCATACCGAGAATT
Organism: uncultured Porphyromonadaceae bacterium; assembly: GCA_947175295.1. GTDB lineage: Bacteria > Bacteroidota > Bacteroidia > Bacteroidales > Muribaculaceae > Lepagella. Next base: position 22,772 of record CAMWMK010000004.1, on the reverse strand, counting down.
CAGTCTGCACCAAAGAGGAGGTCGTCTTGCGGTAGACGTAGTAGGGCACGAGTGTGGCGCCGGCTATGGCAGGCGTCATGTCTTCCGACAACACCGCCCAATGGTCGCCGTCGTAGCCCCATGTCTTGCTTGTATATGTACCGTCGGCAAGCCGTCCGCCTACCATGAAGCCTATCGGAAGAGTGGTCCAGCGGTTGCTGAACTGCACGAAACCCGAGTATTCTGCCACCGGGAAATCGCTGCTTACCGGCTGCTCTGCATATCCTGCGTCGGCAGGCCAGCAAGTATGCACGAGCTGTCCTCCCTCGCTGCGCATGCCGAGCATCGAGTCGCCATAAGCGCCGATGATATTGGTCCATACGCTGCCGGTGCTTTCCCATGTCAGTCCGTCGGCCGATGTGTGGAGCACACCTGCCTTATCAAGCACGAAAAGCCTGTCGGAGGTAGCGTTAAGCGTCCTGACCTCAGGTTCGAAGTCGAATGCCGGAGTGCTTTTCGTCCATTCGCCGGCGATAAGGTCGGTCGCCACGGCCAGCGTGTAGCTGTCGTCCGATTCCTGAAGAAGTGTATACGATGTGTCTTTATATCCTACCGTCTTCTGCTGCTTCGGTGAGCGGAGACGTGACGGCATCGGAGTGACGGCGAGCTGGTCCCACACCAGGGAGTCAGGCTCGCATTGATGCACGTTGACCTTGATGGAGTAGGAGCGCGTAGTCTCCTTGTCTTCGGCCGTGATCTTCAGCACCACCTTGCCCGAGAAGTCGACGGAGTCAGACGGGTTGGTCTTATAGTCGATCTCTCCCGTATACTTACCGCCGCTCTGGGTAAGCGTCACAGCGGAGGCGGAAGACGTATAGCTGATCACAGGCACAAGTTTAGTGATATCGGTCCCCATGGGAAGAGAATCGGCATTGAATATCACACCCTTGTTGAGGTCGATCGAGAAAAATACGGAGTCAAGCCTCACCGAGGTGCCGCTCTTCGACTTCAGGCTGAAGCCGGTGACGGCCACCGACGACGCCGGCATATATACTTCCTCTTCAGTTTCCGTCTTCTTATTGCACGACGACAGTGTCCCCATCAGCATGGCAAGGCATGCCGACAGTATCAAACCACTTAATAATGAGCTCTTTATATTCACAAACGTATGTTTTTATCGCATTGGCGCGTAGTTTCAACTTGCAAAATTAACATTATTTGCCAAATAATACCGCATTGACACCCAACTTTTATACCCTAACTCTACGTTTTTAACAACTTTTAAGTCCATAGCCTTATGCGATGCCTCTTTCCCCGCCCGATAAGCGCTCTTTGATTTGCACATATCCCGTATTTTGCTTAAATTTGCAGAAAAGCTAATTCTGCCATGCATATAGAAGAAAAATACATGCGCCGGGCCCTTCAGCTCGCACGTCTCGGCGAAGGACTCGTCTCCCCCAACCCGATGGTGGGCGCCGTAATCGTGTCGGCCGACGGCCGGATAATCGGCGAAGGCTACCATCATCGCTACGGAGGCCCCCATGCGGAGGTCTGCGCCGTGCGCTCCGTCAGGGAAGCCGACAGGCCGCTACTCTCCGACTCCACCATCTACGTTACTCTTGAGCCATGCTCCCATTACGGCAAGACCCCGCCTTGCTCCAAGCTCATTATCGACACCGGCATTCCACGCGTGGTGGTAGGAAGCGCCGATCCCTTTCCGGAAGTGAGCGGTCGCGGCATCCGAATGCTCCGCGAAGCAGGAGTGGAAGTGGTGGAAGACGTGCTGCGCGACGAGTGTGACGCGCTAAACGTACGTTTCCTTACCGCCCACCGTCTCGGTCGCCCCTGGATTCAGCTGAAATGGGCCCAGAGCGCCGACGGATTCATGGCAGGCGTCGGAGACGACGGCCGACCCTTCCCGGTGAAGTTCTCCACCCCCGTATCCTCGGTATGGATGCATCGCCGGCGTTCGATGGTGGATGCCATCATGGTAGGGAAGAATACGCTTGAGATCGACCGTCCACGCCTCGACTGCCGCCATTGGCCCGGACGTGCGCCACGCCGCGTCGAGCCTCGCCACGACCTCGAGACCCAGATGCGCGAACTATACAAAGAGGGTGTGACCTCCCTGATGGTGGAAGGAGGCCCCACCCTTCTCCAGAGCTTCATCGACCTCGGCCTCTACGACGACCTGAAGATAGAAGTCTCAGAAAAAAAAATGGGAACCGGTCTCCCGGCCCCCACAATTAATGCATAATGCTCAATGCATAATGCATAATCAAATGCGTAGCCAATTATGAATTATGCATTATGAATTATGCATTGAGAATTCAGTTGCCTTCCGGGCGGAGGCTGCGTACGGTGGCGCCGGCCTGCCACATCTCGCTCTCGCGGAGCTCCTTGAGTTCCTTCTCAAGCCCTTCACGGTAGTCAGGCTTGGAGTTGCTGTCGATGGAGTTCTGGGCCTCCACTCCGTCGGCTACGCTCTTGTAGAGTCTTTCCACTACGGGCTTGATGGCGTCGTGGAAGGGAGTCATCCAGTCGAGGGCGCCGCGCTGTGCGGTAGTGGAGCAGTTGGCATACATCCAGTCCATACCGTTCTTGGCTACGAGCGGCATAAGCGACTGGGTCAGCTCCTCAACTGTCTCGTTGAAGGCCTCGGAGGGTGTATGGCCGTTTTCGCGGAGCACCTCATACTGAGCCAGAAACAGACCCTGGATTGCACCCATGAGGCTGCCGCGCTCGCCGGTGAGGTCGCTGTAAGCCTCGCGCTTGAATGTGGTCTCGAAGATATAGCCTGAGCCGATACCGATGGCGAGCGCCAGCGTGCGGTCGAGCGCACGTCCGGTATAGTCCTGCTCGATGGCGTAGCTGGAATTCAGGCCGCGCCCTTCAAGAAACATCGTACGGAGCGATGTGCCGCTCCCCTTGGGGGCTACGAGGATTACGTCTACGTCGGCCGGAGGTACGACTCCAGTACGCTCGGGCCATGCGATGGCGAACCCATGCGAGAAATAGAGGGCCTTGCCAGCCGTGAGGTGCTTCTTGATGGTAGGCCATACTGAAAGCACGGCGGCATCCGAGAGAAGACACATGATGATGCTGCCCTTCTCGCATGCCTCTTCAATAGAGAAGAGGGTCTCGCCCGGCACCCATCCGTCGGCCACCGCCTTGTCGTAGGTCTTGCCTTCGCGCTGCCCTACGATCACGTTGAATCCGTTGTCGCGCAGGTTGAGGCTCTGGCCGGGGCCCTGCACGCCATAGCCGATCACGGCGATGGTCTCATCCTTAAGTATCTCACGGGCTTTCTCGAGAGGGAATTCCTCTCTGGTGACTACGGTCTCCTCGACCTCACCGAATTTCATTTTTGCCATATCTATGTATTTTTTTGGATTGTTAATCTTGTAGTTTCTTCATTCTCTTTTCAAGGAACTCATCTACGAGCTCGCGCGAAGAGCGCGTGACGACCACACGCCCCGACCTCACGAACTGGCGGATGCCGAGCGGCTTGAGATGCGCATAAAGCTCCATTATCTCGTCGGTGTGTCCGGTCTTCTCGAATACGGTGTATTCCGGATGTATCTCAAGCACCCTGGCGCCGTGACGCCTGACGATGTCTTCGATGTCGGTATTGACCACGCTTTCGGTCGGCACTTTGTAGAGCGCCACTTCTTGAAAGAGTATCTCGCTGTCGGTCAGCAGGAATGCCTTGATCACGTCGATGCGCTTCTCTATCTGCTTCACCACGTGCTCCATCATCGGGCGCGTAGAGTAGCAGGTGATGGTGAATTTATGCACTCCCTCTATCGAGCAGGCGCTCACCGTCAGGCTGTCTATGTTGAGGCAGCGACGGCTGAAGATCATCGATATCTGATGCAGAAGTGTCACTCTGTTTTCGGTAAAGACCGATATTGTAAATAACTGTTCTTCCATAAATCAACAATTGCTTCAGACCGGTTTATAGTATTCGCTTTCGTTAAGCAGTATCTCGTCCACTCCGTTGCCCCCCGGCGTCATCGGAAACACCATATCGGTCTCGTCGATGTTGACATTGAGCAGAAATGCTCCCTTGTGGGCCTTCATCTCCCCGATTGCGGCGTCGAGCTGCGAGGCGTCGGCTACGTCGGCCGCTCCTATGCCGTAGGCTCCGGCGAGCATCCGGAAGTCGGGATTCACCATCGGAGTGCTGCTGTAGCGCCCGCTGAAGAAGAGATGCTGCCACTGCCTGACATTGCCCAGGAAATTGTTGTTGAGCAGCACTATCTTTACGTCTACCCCGTATTCCATTATCATTCCGAGTTCCTCTATGGTCATCTGCAGGCCTCCGTCGCCGCAGAAGAGCACTACAGGGCGCTCCGGCTCTCCTATTTTGGCGCCTATGGCAGCCGGAAGGCCGTAGCCCATCGTGCCCAGGCCGCCCGAGGATATAAGGCTGCGCGACTTGTTGAACCTGGAGTATTTCACGGCAAACATCTGGTTCTGCCCTACGTCGGTGACTACGATGGCGTCGTTGCCGAATGCCTCGCATACCTTCCTCACCACTCCCCCCATGAGCATCTTACCGTCGGGAGCGTTGCAGGCGAGTTCACGGGCCATCACCCTTTCCTCCTCTATCTTCCGGTGCTTGTCAAACGACGCCCGCCATGCCTTGCGGTCTTTCCTCTCCGCAAGCGGCAGCAATGCCTCAAGGGCCTTCTTGGCGTCGGAATGCACGTGGAGGTCGCACTTTATCATCTTGTCGAATTCGCTTGCATCGATGTCGATATGGATGATTTTGGCGTCGGGGGCGTATTTACGCACATCGCCCGTCACGCGGTCGTCAAAACGCATACCGACCGCAAGGATCACGTCTGCGCGGTTGGTATTGATGTTCGGCCCGAGGTTGCCGTGCATGCCGAGCATGCCTACATACTGCGGATGGTCGCTGGGGATGCCGGAGAGTCCGAGCATGGTGCATCCCACCGGAAGCCCGGCCTTTTCTACGAGCTCTGCGAGCGCTTTCTCCGCGCCCGAGATCATGATGCCGTGTCCGGCAAGCACGAGCGGACGCTCCGCGGCGTTGAGCAGCCGCGCGGCTTCTTCGATGGCTCCCTCCTCCGGCTCCGGATCGGAGTCGTAGCTGCGTATGAATGGGGCTTCCTGCTTTTCATATGCCGCCGTGCCTATCTGCGCGTCGCGGGCGAGGTCGATCACCACCGGCCCCGGCCTTCCCGAGTTGGCTATGAAGAATGCCCTGCTGATGGCGGGAGCGATGTCTTCCGCACGGCGTACCTGGAGCGCCCATTTCGTCACCGGAAGCACGCTCGAAATCACGTCGCTCTCCTGAAAGGCATCCTTGCCGAGCATGGAGCATCCCACCTGGCCGCTTATGGCCACTATCGGAGTGCTGTCCATAAGCGCGTCGGCCAGGCCCGTCAGCAGGTTCATGGCTCCGGGGCCCGAAGTGGTGACCACCACTCCGGTCTTTCCCGTGGCGCGGGCATATCCTTCTGCGGCATGTATGGCTCCCTGCTCATGGCGCGCCAGATAATGGCGCACTCCATACAGATTATTGTATATCTTGTCGTAGACCGGCATTATCTGGCCGCCGGGATAGCCGAACATGCAGTCGGCTCCGTTGTCGGCAAGCGAGCGTATGAGTATCTCCGATCCCGTTATCATCTCTTCCATATAGGTTGTTGAGTTGTTTGGTTGTTTGGTTTGGGAGTTTAAAAGCCTATACCATTAGATTTCAGTCCTGACTCCCCCTTTGTCGGCCGAAGTGACATTAGCCGCGTAGGCCCTGAGCGCGCGGCTCACCTGCCTGTCGCGTCCCCTCGGCGTGAAGGCCTCCTTTCCGTAGGCTTCCTCCTCCTTTCGGCGCTGAGCAAGCTCCTCGTCGCTGAGCCTTACGCTGATGCTTCTCGCAGGTATGTCTATGTCGATGATGTCGCCGTCCCTCACCAGTCCTATCTCTCCTCCGGCGGCGGCCTCAGGCGAGATATGCCCGATCGAGAGGCCCGATGTGCCTCCCGAGAAGCGGCCGTCGGTCAGAAGCGCGCATTCCTTGCCGAGGTGCATGCTCTTGATGTAGCTCGTGGGATAAAGCATCTCCTGCATGCCGGGTCCCCCTTTCGGGCCCTCGAAGGTGATGACCACCACGTCGCCGCTCTTCACCCGGCCGCCGAGGATTCCCTCTACGGCTTCGTCCTGACTGTGGAATACCTTCGCCGGACCCGAGAAACGGAAGATGCTTTCGTCCACTCCGGCCGTCTTGACCACACAGCCGTCTTTTGCGATGTTTCCTTTCAATACGGCCAGCCCGCCGTCTTTCACATAGGCATGTTCGCAGTCGCGGATGCAGCCCTCCTGGCGGTCCATGTCAAGGTCGCGGTACATGGCCGTCTGGCTTCCGGCCTCCGTGGTGTGCACGAGTCCCGGAGCGGAGCGCCATAGCGTGTCGGCGTCCTCGCAGTATTCCCCGCCCCCTATGGCGTAGCGCGAGATGGCTTCGGCGAGCGTCAGGCCGTCGGCTCGTCTTACGCCCGTGTCGATAAGACCTTTGTCGGCAAGCTGTTTCATTATCGTGAGGATGCCTCCGGCGCGGTTCACGTCTTCCATATGGTAATGAGAATTGGGCGCCACCTTGCAAAGCACCGGCACACGGCGCGAAAGGGCGTCGATGTCGTCGAGTGTGAAGTCTACACCCCCTTCGTTGGCGATGGCGAGAAGATGGAGCACCGTGTTGGTGCTTCCACCCATGGCTATGTCAAGGGCCATGGCGTTGAGGAAGGCTTCCTTAGTGGCGATGTTGCGCGGCAATACGGAGTCATCGCCGTCGCGGTAGTATCTGTAGGCCATCTCCACTATCTTCCCGGCAGCCTTCTTGAAGAGCGCGATGCGGTTGGCATGCGTGGCGAGCACCGACCCGTTGCCCGGAAGTCCGAAACCTATCGCCTCGTTGAGCGAGTTCATCGAGTTGGCCGTAAACATTCCGGAGCAGCTTCCGCACGTAGGGCATCCCTCTTTCTCAAGCACCTCCACCTCGCTGTCGCCTACAGTCGGGTCGGCGGCGTCGATCATTATGTCGATGAGGTCGAGCCGACGGCTGCCGGCGCGTCCGGCCTCCATCGGTCCTCCCGATACGAAGAGGCTCGGGATGTTGAGGCGCATGGCGGCCATGAGCATGCCGGGGGTGATTTTGTCGCAGTTGCTGATGCATATCATGGCGTCGGCCTTGTGGGCGTTTACCATATATTCCACCGAGTCGGCTATCAGGTCGCGCGAGGGCAGCGAGTAGAGCATGCCGTCGTGCCCCATCGCGATACCGTCGTCGATGGCTATCGTGTTGAACTCAGCCGCATAGCAGCCGAGGGCCTCTATCTCTTTCTTTATGATCTGCCCTATTTCATGCAGGTGGGTATGTCCCGGCACGAATTGGGTGAATGAATTCACGATCGCTATGATTGGCTTACCGAACTGCTCCTCCTTCATGCCGTTGGCCCTCCAGAGCGCACGGGCTCCGGCCATCCGTCGCCCCTCGGTCACTGCCGCGCTTCTCAACTTATTTGCCATAAGATTTTCCTGTTAAAAGCACAAAATTACACTTTTTAATTCAAACAGCCAAATCTTACAGCAATTTTATTTAATTTTTCTCAATTCAGCGGAGCCATGCGCTCGGATTCTGCTTCTCGCGTCCTTTCCAGACTTCAAAATGCACCGATCCGCGTCGCGGGTCGTCAGGGTCGCTGCCGGCAGTGCCAAGTGCCGTGCCGCTCCCCACCTGCGTTCCTACCGATACGTTGGTGGAGCCGAGGTTGCCGTAGACGGTATAGTAATCGCCATGATTGACTATGACCACATTGCCGTAACCCGACAGCTTGTATACGCCCGACACCTTGCCTCCGCATACCGACTTTACGGTAGCGCCTTTGGCCACTTCGGCGTCAATGCCCGGATTGTCGTATTGTATCTCCGGCATCTCCGGCATGGCGTGGCGTCCGAACTGATTGGTGATCCTCCAGCTGCCGTCTACCGGCCTCGGCAGGCTTCCCCGCAGGCTTGCGAAGTTGACCTTCGAGACGGTTTCCTTCACTGCTTTCTTCTCTACGGTTTTCGGAGTCGCTACAGCTACCGGATCCGCAGCTTTGGCCGCTTCCTTCACCTCAACCGAGTTCTTCAGGCGGCGGTCGCCCTTCCTGCGGGCTGTCCGTTGACTGTCTTCAAACTTCTTCTTGTCGAGTTTCTCCTGCTCCTTGCGGGCTTTCTCATCGGCCTTGGCTTTTGCTTCGGCAAACTTCCTGTCGGCCTTTTCCTTGTCTTCCTGCGCTTTCCTGTATGCCTTGGCCTTCTCGGCCGCTTCTTTCTCGGCCGCGGCCTTTTCAGCCGCCGATTTCTCAGCCAAGGCTTTCTCAGCCGCGAGTTTCTCCTTAAGTGCTTTCTCGGCCGCCTTTTCGGCTGCCGCTTTCTCCGCTGCGGCCTTCTCTGCCGCGGCTTTTTCCGCCGCTATCTTCTCGGCCAACGCCTTTTCAGCCGCAGCCTTCTCGGCAGCCAATCTTTCGGCCTCGGCCTTCTCCCGGGCCAGGCGTTCGGCTTCGGCCTTCGCTTTCCGTTCGGCCTCAGCCTTCTCGCGGGCGCGTCGCTCGGCTTCAGCTTTGGCCTGTTCCTGGGCTATGAGGTTGGATATGGTCTCCTTCAGCCTGTTGGCCTCGTTCTGCTTAGCCGTGAGGTGGGTCTGCAGCGCGTCGCCGTTCTGGCGCAACGTGGCTACGAGCGTCTCCTGCTTCTTATGGTTGGCCTCCAGTTCTTCCTGCGATTTGGTCAGCTGTCCGAGCGCTACGGTCTGCGCGTCCTTGGCCTTCGCGAGGTTTTCCCTTTCCTTGCCAAGCTGCTCTATCTTGCCGTCGATGTCTGCGCTCTTCCTCTCCTTCCAGGCGGAAAACTGCCGCATGTAGCGTATCCTGCGCATGGCCTGGTTGAAGTTTTCAGAAGCGAAGATGAAGGCGAGCGTCGACTGGTTTTTCTTAGTCAGCCTCATCTTCTTCACAGCCTTCAGGTATTCATCGCGCATGAGCCTCAGTTCCGCCTCGTTTTTCGTTATCTCCGTGCCTAAGTTGGAGATCTGCGTATTCAGTCCCGCCACCTTCTTCTGTAGCCCCGCCACTTGCGTGCGCCCCGCAGCGATTTCCGAGGAAAGGCGGTTGAGGTCGGAGAGCCCTGTCTTTATCTGCTGCTCGTTGAGGCGCAGTTTCTCTTTGGTCTGCTGTATGTCGCGCTGAGTGGCCTCCTGCATTTTCTTTGCCTCGGCCGACGATTTCGGTCCCGACGGCTGTGTGGATTTTCCATTGCTCCGGCCAGACTGCTTTTTCCCTGTGGCCGATGTTTTTTTCTGACTCTGCGTTCCTTTCTTCTGGCTGCCCGACGCTTTCTTCGGCGAAGACGCATTTTTCTGCGGAGATGCCTTCTTTGGCGAAGACGCCTTCTTCTGCGAGCCGGAAGCAGCGGCGGATTTCTTCTTCGCGGTTGCGGTCTTGGTCTGCGCCGCCATGCCCCGGTCCACGTCAAACGCCGGCGCTACAGCGACCATCGCCCCCGCTACCGTCAGTATGGCCAGTGATCTTCCAATATTATCGACATCAAAGAATCGCTTCATCGTCTTTATCGTGTGAATTATGAATTATGCACTTTGGATTGACTCAGAATTTCATCAGCTGCTTGAAATCCACTTTCCTGTATTTCCCTCCTATCTCCGTCATCTGCAGCGGAGAAGGGTTGTAGTCGGGATAAGACAGCTGCACTTCCCCTTCCATCTTCTTTTTCGGAAGGTTTATCTCAAGCCCGAGCGTCCAGCCCTTGTCGCCATAGAGGTATTTTGTCTCTATCACGGTCCCGGTCTTCTGCAGCATCAGTACGAACGACCGCAGCTGCCATCCCGCCGGATCCATCACGAATCCATACTCCGTGCCGGCTGTCTGCAGTTCCAGGCCCGGATAGAGCAGCACTTCCGCTGTAGGGAGCGCGATCCATTGCGAGAGCAGGGCGTTGTCTGTCGTAAGCCGCCCGTGGCCAGGGAAGGCCACCTGCCCTAACAATACGTCCTGAAGGTCGGAGATATAGGCTTCAGGATCCACTCCAAGTTCTTGGAGTGGCTGTGTGTTGTAGCAGCGCGTATGCTTGTTGATGAAGGTGATGGAGTCCTGAGTGGCCTCCATGCGCGCCACTTCCCCGAAGATCGGAGCACGCGCCGAGAGGATCACGGCCTCGCCCCGCTTCATATATACCTTTACGCTGACCGACATCGGAAGCCCGTCGAGCGTCAGTTTTCCCTGCATCGAAAGGTCGGTCCAGTCGGTGTCGTAATTGGCGGCGATGCTGTCGGCGGCTTCCGATATCTCCTCGACTGTCATGAGCCGTGAAGCGTTGGAGGCATCCTGCTCCTCTTCCGGCTCCGAAGCGACCACCTCATCCGGCTGGATGATGATCATCTCCGCAGGCTCTCCCGGCGGACACACCGCTATCGAATCCGGAGCCGACTGTCCGAAGGCTCCTGCGGCGCAGCCGGCCATCGAAGCTGCCAGCAGCAGTATCTTTATGGCTTTCATATTTTTCTATGTTTGATTTTTTCCTCTATCTTCTTGTTTCCCTTGTCGCGCTCCAAGGCTTTCTTCCAGCTCTCCACGGCCTTGTCCTTCTGTCCGTTCATATACTGGATGTCGCCCATATGGTCCCAGTATTCCCCGGTCGATTCGGCATCGGTCGAGATTACGTCCATCGTCTTCTCCTGCAGCTCCAGAGCCTCGGCATACTGTCCCTTAAGGTAGAGTATCCAGGCGAGGGTGTCGAGATATGTGGCATTGTCGGGTTGGTCGGCCACAGTCCTGCGGCTCATCTCCTCTGCTTTGTCAAGGTCGCCTCCCCCTATGGCGAGATAGTAGGCGTAGTTGTTGAGCGCCATCATGTCGTCCGGATTCAGGGCCAGCACCACGTCGTATTCCTTCGCGCTGCGCTCCACGTCGCCGGTCTTGAAACTTCCGTCGCCCACCATCTCGAAGATGCGCGCCACCCTCATCAGGCCGTCATACGGAAGATTCCCGGCTTTCTGCAGTATGGTCTGCGCGTCGTCGGTCAGCGAAGCACCGGGCAGCTCCATCTCGAGGAGCTGCTGATAGATGTCGCGTGCCTTCCCGAAGTCTTCCGAAAGCGAAGCGGCCATGGCGTAGACGAAGAGCAGTCCTTTCGGAGTCTCCTGAAGCTTCTCCATTCCCTTCTCGCATGCGGCCATCGCTTTGGCGTATTCATCGTCGAGCAGGTAGAAATTTGCGAGGCGGGTCCAGTAGTCGGGGTTCTCGGGTTCGAGGTCGGTGGCATATGCCATCAGTTCCTGGGCCCTCTTGGGGTCGCCCACGGCGGCGGCATACTGCGCGCCGAGGTCGAGCACCTTCGGTTCGTGGGGATACTGCTTAAGGAGTCCGTCGAAAAGGCGCGCGCCGCGGCGCGAGTCGGCTGTGGTGTCTGCGATTATGTTCTTCATGTAGCGTGTCATCATCTCCAGTTTTTCGTCGAGCATGATGTTCTCGCTCAGCATGGCTTCCGTGCTCTTCTGGTCGTAGGCGGCGGAGTCGCCGCGCTCGAGGTAGAAGTCGGCGAGTGTCAGCTTCACTCTGCCGTCGTCAGGGTCGAGGGCCTCGGCCTTCTGATAGCACATCAGGGCGGAGTCCTGCATCTCGATGGCCTCAAAGGTGTTGCCGCGGATTATAAGGTAGTCCGTGCTCAGCGGATTCTCCCTTACGAGCCGCGCGCTCTCGCTGATGAGGGCCGCCGTGTCTCCTTTCATATACATGAAGGAGAATTTCCTGAGCGCGATGTCGGGATTGCTGCCCTCTATGCGCTCAAAGCGCTCGAGGGTGGAGATGGCCTTATCGAAGTCTTGCTTGCCGGCATAGTATTGAGCGAGCTGGAGAAGGATATTGGGCTGGTTGCCTGTCAGTGTATCGCTTCGTTCGGCTACACGTATGGCTTCATCGAGATTGCCGGTACGCGCCGCGAGAAAGGAATAGTTCATCGCCTCCTCTGTCTCACCGGGATATTGGTCTACGTAAGGCTTCATCATCGCGACGCTCCGTCCTATCTCTGTTGGAGTGGCAAGCGTGTCGTTGCGCAGGGTCATGCGCATGAGGGCGTAAGAGTAGTTGGCCTCGGCATACGAGGGGTCGGTCCTGGCTGCCTTCTTGAAGAGCTCATACGCTTCCGCCTGTCTGCCTTCCGAGAGCGCCACGCTTCCCTCTACATAGTAGTAGCGTGCCTTGGCCCTGTCAGAGGCAGGATCCTTGGCGGGTCTGCCAGCCATCCCTCCTATAGTCCCGGCCAATATGGCCATCGCGATGGCCATAGCCATCCTTATATATCCTTTCTTCATAGTCTTTCATTCGATTTATAGAAATGCCGCTACCTGACGTATTCCGGCCAGCCTTGCAAGGAAAGTCGGATCTGATTTCGCCACCTGCTTATTAATTTCTTTTTGTCCAATCGGATACAAAATTAGTAATAATTCCCATAATTCGCAAATTTGAGAATTAAAAAAATCCTCCTTTCACGCTGGCGTGAAAGGAGGATTTTGTTTCCTAAGTCCGAAAGGCGAAGATTAGCCTTCAGAGATAGCGTCGCTCGGGCAAACCTGTGCGCAGCTGCCGCAATCGATGCAGGTGTCCGGGTTGATGTGGTAGATATCGCCCTCTGTGATGGAGTCTGTGGGGCATACGCTCTGGCAAGTGCCACATGCGACGCAGTTGTCGCCAATTACATAAGCCATAATTGTAATTCTTTTAAAGGTTTATTATTTTGTTAAATTGTTATTCGGTTGATTCACGATGCAAATTTAAACCTAAAACTGCAATCCACCAAACATTCCGCCCCAAAATCGCACCTTCCGCCCTTAATTTAGACATTGTCTAAATACTTATGGGAATCCACATTCCTTTCCGAGAGGAACCGCTTCCTACATTCAGCATTCGCAGTCAGCAGCCAACGTAGCGATGCCATCCCCGGCTCCATTCGCTCCGAGTGCTGTGTTGCCCCAGGAAAAGAAACAAAGCTCCCGACTGAGATTTTCTCAGCCGGGAGTGCATATGATGTGCTATAACTCGCTCCTATCAGTGCTTGTCCTTGTAGACCTTGATGTCTTTCTGCTTCTGAGGCTCATCCTCGAATCCGCGGAGGCGGAGCAGCGCCTTGGCGTCGGGAGCATGGCCGCGGAAGTTCTTGAAGAGCACCGTGGCGTCCTGGTCGTCGCCGCCCTCAAGGATGTTCTTCTTGTAAATCTCAGCCGTCTTCTTATCGAAGATGCCTTTCTCCTGGAACATCTCCCACGCGTCGGCCTCAAGCACCTGCGCCCAGAGATATGTATAGTAGCCCGACGCATAACCGTCATCGCCGAAGATATGCTTGAAGTAAGGCGAACGGTAACGGTAGGTTATCTCCTCCGGCATTCCGATCTTCTCCGCGAAGGCAGCCTCGAAGCCCGGCACGTCAACACCCTCACCGTCGGTCTTGCCCCAGGCAAGGTCGAGGAGCGCAGCCCCCGCGAGCTCTGTCGTCATGAAGCCCTGGTTGAACTTGGAGGCATCCTGTATCTTCTGAATCATCTCCTCGCTAATCGGTTCGCCCGTCTTGTAATGCTTGGCGTAGTAGCGGAGCACTTCCGGCGAAGTGGCCCAGTGCTCGTTGAGCTGCGAAGGAAGCTCAACTGCATCGCGGTCTACATTGGTGCCGGCCAGCGTCTTGTATTGCGAACGTCCAAGCATGCCCTGCAGGCCATGGCCGAACTCATGAAACATCGTCTCCACCTCATCCAGAGTGAGAAGAGCCGGCACATCACCGGCCGGACGCGAGAAGTTGCATACGTTGTAGACGATCGGACGCTTCATCTCGCCCCCCGAATACGTACCCGCCGACTGCATCTGCTCCATCCATGCCCCCTGCACCTTCGAGTTGCGCGGGAAGTAATCCGTCATGAACACTGAGATATGCTCGCCGGTCTTGGCGTCCTGCACGTCATAGACCGTCACTTCATCCATATACTTCGGAGCGTCAGGCATCTCCACGAGCTTGATGCCGTAGAGCTTCTCGGCGCAGTAGAAAAGGCCGTCCTTCACGTTATCAAGCGAGAAGTAAGGCTGAATATCGGCGTCGCTGAGTCCGAACTTCTGCTCCTTCACCTTTCCCGCATAATAATAATAGTCCCACGGAGCGATCTTGAATCCGCCGCCGTTGGCGTCTACATACGCCTGCATGTCGGCCACTTCCTCCTGCGAACGCTTCACAGCCGGCTCAAACACCTGCAGCAGCAGTTCCTCGGCCGCCTCCGGTGTCTTGGCCATCACCTTGGCCGTCTGCATCTGGGCGAAGTTGTCGAAGCCCATCAGTTTGGCCTTCTCGGCCCGGAGCTTCACGATCTTCTCGATTACGGGATAGTTGCTGTTGGCGCCATAGCTCGCAAGGTTGGTATAGCCCTTGTAGATGGCCTCGCGGAGTCCGCGGTTGTCGGCCGACTCAAGCACCGGCAGACGGCTCGGAGCGCGCAGAGTGAACACCCAGAGTCCGTCAAGCCCGCGGGCCGTAGCCTCCTCGGCCGCTGCGGCCACTACATTGTCGGGAAGTCCCGCAAGGTCTGCCTTGTCGTATACCGTCACGAAGAATTCGTTGGTGGCGTTCAGAAGGTTCTTGTTAAACTGGATGAAAAGGTTGGAGAGTTCGTCGTTGATCTTCACGAGCTGCTCCTTCTTCTCGGGAGAAAGGGCGGCCCCTTGCTCCGAGAACTGACGGTAGTATTTCTCCACCAGTCGCTTCTGCACCGGAGTAAGCTTCATCTTGTCGCGCATGTCGTAGACCTGCTTGATGCGGTCGAAGAGCTGCTGGTTGAGCATCACCTTGTTCTGCGCGTCATTCAGCAAAGGAATCGCCTCCTCCGCCATAGCCGCGAATTCCGGTGTCTTCATGCAGCTGTCGTAGTGGTAGAATACGCTTGCCACCTTCTCGAGTATCGGAGAGATGTTCTCAAGCGGAAGGATGGTGTTGTCGAAGTCTGGAGTAGCGCGGTTGCGGAGTATGTTCGCAAGGTTTTGCTCCTGCTCCTCGATTCCGGCCTTTATAGCCGGAATGAAGTCAGACGTCTTGATCTGCTCGAAAGGCGGAATCTCATACTTCGACGTATAAGGCTCCACGAGAGGATTTCCTGCCATAGCTGTCATCGTTGAGGCCGCTATCATTGCCGAAGCGGCCATTGCCAAGATTTTCTTCATTTATATTAAAATTTAATTTTTTTCCTTCATTATGCCTCCCCGGGATCCACCCTCTTCGGCAGGGACGCACGCCCGGTGCGTCAGCCCGCGTCAGAGCTTCCCCCTCTTGATGGCCCGCGGTATAAAACTTAAATGCTGCGCGATTGCCTTCATCGCCCCGTAATGGGCCGACATGATCCTGAACCTCTCCATGAGCGACGCCTTCTTGTTCCTGTCGGTCAGGCCGTCGGCGAGATAGTCGATCGTCACGCGGTGCAGATTCAACCGATCGCCCGCCCTCGAAGCCTTTATGCAACGGATACACCAGTCATAGTCGGCCGAAAACCGATAGTCGGTATCATACAGCGGCGCTATGTCCTTCTTGACCATGAAGGCCTGATGGCATATCAGCATCCCTTTGCTGAAACTGTCTACCGTAAGGATCTCCGGCACCGACAGATGGCGCGGACCGATACGCTTTCCTTCGATGTCCACGATATCGGTCTCACCGTATATTATGTCGGGATCACGCTTCTCGATTGCATCCGCATAAGCCTGAAGCGCATCCGGGCCATGCAGCCGGTCGCCCGAATTAAGGAATATCAGATAGCGTCCACGGGCAGTCTTCAATCCTTTGTTCATCGCGTCGTAAAGGCCCTCGTCAGGCTCGCTGATGATTCGGAGATCCCGCCTTCCCATACGCCGCGCGATCGATATGGTGTCGTCGGAAGATGCTCCGTCCACCACGATGTGCTCGAAGTCCCTGAAGGTCTGTTCCGCTACCGACTCCATCGTCAGGGGCAGAGTCTCAGCTGCATTATAGGTGATCGTAATCACCGATATCAAAGGTCTCCCGTCCATATCTTTATTTTGATTTATTTGCTTTATAGCCGATTATGCTTTATGCATTATGACTTAAAACTCCACCTCCATGACATACACCGGCTCGGTGTTTTTTCCCGTATCCGCCACTTTCTCTCCGTCGCCCTGATGGCTGGGCTGCACGAATACGTGAAGCTGCCGCCGCTGGTTCCAGAGGTTGAGGTCGTGCGAAGGCTCCCAGGCGTCCACGCTGAAGTCGGTCATGTCCGTCACTGTCCAGTCCTTCTTGCCGAGCTGCGGGGTATAGGCCACACTCACCTTGCTTCCCCTTTCCTCATCCCTGAATATATAGCAGGCCTTCCTGCCGTCTGATACTATGCGGGGCCTCGCGATGGGTATCATCTTCGTGCCGCCGCCAGCCAGCGAGAAGGGAGTCTTCCGCTCCCCTACGGTGCTCATCCGCCATTTCTTTCCGTCGTGCCATACGAGGCGGTACTGCGGAGTCCGGCTCTCCTGATCCCTCCAGTAAGTAGCTATGAAGGGATGTCCCTTTGCGTCGGCCGTCATGCTGGTCTGGTTGATTAGTTCGGAGTTCTGCGGGATTTCCCATGCCTTTTCAGCGGTAGCCTGAGTGATGGGCAGTTGATAGGGCGTCCCGTCGCTGCGTTTCCAGGTCTTGCCGCCGTCGTCTGAGCGGGCGTAGCAGAGGTCATGGTTGGTCTCCACAAGCCATGTCTCGCGCCATACCCATGATAGATGCAGCGTCCCCTTCGGGTCGGCATACATCTGCCAGTAGGCGTTGCGCTCCCCTTCCCCGTCGATGAGCACGTCGTGCACCCTGCTCCATGTCTTCGACTCGGTGTCGTATCGGTTGAGCACGAGGTTGCCCCGGCCTGAAGCGCCCGACCGATAGGCGAAGATCATGTCGCCGTCTGCCAGTGTGTAGAATTCAGGATAGGTCACGTCCTGCTCGCCGTCGCCTATCATCTGAATCATGTCGCCCAGTTCCAGACTTCCCGGCGCCGTCGACTTCGCATAGCGCAACGGATGTCCGTGATGGTCGAAGGAGGCGTGGACATATCCGTCGCCGTCCACTCCTATGCTTATCACATTGTGGCCGTCGGTCACCTTGCCCTTGTATTGTGTGCGCTGCAGCGTCCAGTCGTCGCTGCCGAGCTTACGCTTTCCGAGCGTCACATACCCGTCGCCATCGTAATACGCTATGTATTGCGTATCGCCGTGGGTGGCAAGGGAACTGCCGCGGAACACCGCCGTATTCACCGAAGTAGCGGCATATCCGTCGCCGACCTTCACCAGTTTCCCCTCTATGTTCTTCCCGGAAGAGAATAGGTAAGGCAGCACCACGAATGCTGCCAGTATGTATTTACCCGAGTTTCGATTCATGTCTGCGGTTAGTTTAAGTATCTGAATGCAAAGATAACTCAAATTCCCCACTTCTCCAAATTCCACCTCTCAAAAATCAATCTTGCGTCGCAGCTCTTTCATTTATCTATCTTTTCGCGGTCATCCTCTCACTCATGTCGTCTACACTGTGTTGAGCACGCAGTGCGAAATATCCGCCATAGGGTATCTCAAAAAAAATTCACACATCATCGAACTTTTTAACCTACTTTAAGGTTTATCTGACATACTAAATGATTCCGACTATGAAATACACTTCCCTACTCGCCGCCATTTTTGCTTTGACCGTCTGCATGCCCGCTTTCGCGCAAGACCATCACAAAGCCATGTCCTTCTCCGCTCCCGCAAGAAAGAGCCGCCAGAAGACACAACCGAAGGATTCCATTCCGACGCCGATAGCAGAGGAATCGCCAGAGTCCGAGACTGTGCAGACCCTTCCGTCACGCTCCCTCGTCGACGAGCAGAAGGAAGCCCTCCTCTCCGACCATAAGATAATCTATATCGACGGCCGCCCGGCCAACGCCGACGCCCCTCAGCATCAGGACTCCATACGCGATATCGTGGAAAACTTCTTCTACGATCAGTTTCAGAGCTTCTCCGACCCCGCAGCCCCCTACTTCCTATTCATGAGCCGCGACGCCGACCTCGCAATGGGCATAGGAGGATGCGTGCGCATCCGGGGATGGTATGACATGGATGCCGCGATTCCCGCCAACAGCTTCACCCCCTACCTGATTCCTATGGTGAAGGATCCCGCCAACAACAGCAAGATCGGCGCCACCCCCGCCGGCTCCACACTCTTCTTCCGCGTGATCGGCAAAAACAAGACCTTCGGCAACTATCAGCTCTACATAGAGGCAAATTTCAACGGCTACGGAGGCTCCGACTTCCACCTGAAGAAGGCATACGCCCAACTCAACAACGTGACCGTAGGCTACGCTTCCTCCACATTCTCCGACCCTGCCGCGCTTCCTCCTACCGTCGACGCCAACGGCCCCTCCAATAAGATCTCACCTACATCCGTGCTCGTAAGATGGATGAATACGTATAAGACACGCTGGACCGTGGCGGGTTCGGTGGAACTTCCAAAAAGCGCCGCCGTCTCTACTGTAGCCGGTAAGATCGGCACCGCAAGCCAGACAATGCCTGATTTCGCAGCCTTCATCCAGTATGCGTGGGGAAAGAGCGAACACGTACGCCTCGCGGCCCTTACCCGCTCCCTGCCATATGAAGACCTTCTAAGCCATACGCGCCATCACAAGTTCGGCTGGGGCCTGCAGCTTTCCACGGTGGTGCATCCGATATCGCCGGTGACACTCTACGGCACCTTCAACTGCGGACGCGGACACGAAAGCACCGCAGGCGACCTTCAGGTAGGCAACTACGACCTCGTGCCCTCTCCCGGCAATCCCACCGACATGTATGCGCCATTCGCCCTCGGATGGTGTGCCGGAGTGCAGTATAACTTCCGTCCAAACCTCTTCGCCTCCGTCTCATACTCCGACAGCCGCTACCTGCCGCGCCGTCCTCGCGAGGATTCGGAATACCGCTACGGCAACATTCTTACGGCAAACGTATTCTGGAACCTCACCCCCCGCATTCAGGCCGGTCTGGAATTCGACACCGGAGTGCGCAAGAACTGGGACGGCGCATCGCGCCGAGCCGACCGCCTCGGCCTCATGGCCCAGTTCTCATTCTAAATCGACGACAACTACTACCTTAAGTAGCTATTCAAATTAAATGCATAGTATCATCAAAATATTTTAAGCTGAAATCCAGCGGCAAATAATTATGAATTATGCATTGTGACTTGCTTTAGCTTGAGCGTAGCTAATTATGCATTACCACTTAATACATTTTCCTATACCTAAAGCGGCCGCACTGCAGGAGTTTCCTCCCGGTGCGGCCGAAATTTCTAAAATAGGATGTAAAATCAATCAGAGCTCCTCCCAACGGAACACGGCACCGTTCCTGCGGGCGGGATCCGCTCCGGTATAGTCCATCGAATATGGGCTCCCCGTAGTCGGACTCTTACCTACGTACTTATGTGTCCGCATCGACATCAGCATGAATTCCCGGTCCAGATAGTCCTGCCACATGAATTCCTCCGCCTTCGACTCGTCGTAGGTCAGACGCACATCTCCGGGCAGTCCGTCTCCTGCCGTAAACACATAGCGGCCGTCGCCACATTGAAGGATCACCTTGCCGTTGCCCCTGTCTATCACCTTGAACTCCGTCTGTGGATTGTGGGTTCCGAATGCCGCGTCGTGCACCACGCCATGCGGCGTGGCGTGCATCGGCTTTTCCGTAGCCAGGTTGATGATGCGCACCTTCCTGCCTAAAGGAATGTTTCCGCTGCGGTCCGCCTTGAGTTCGTCGACCGTAAAATTGTCAAATTCCGCATAGCCGCCGTTCTTCCCGTTCTTGTTGAAGGCGAAGAGTCCCGGGCGCGACCCCTGGAAGGTGATGAGCTGATAGCTGAGCGTCATGTCGTCGCCGAGCGGCTTGAAGTTCTCGCCGTCGGTAGAGTAGCAGTATCTTGCCCTGTCTGCGTCGTAGTCGCCGTGAAGGCGGAGCCATATCCTGTCGGTCTTCGCAGGGAGCGCCACGTCGAGCGTATCGTTCTTGAGCTGCTCAAAGCGTCGCAAGGTGAGCTTATCGCCCTCCTTTACCACTCCGATCCAACTGCACGGCACATTGATGTTGCAGAGTCCGGCTACATCGCCATCCTTCATTCCTGATGTATAGAGTTCTACCGTCGCGTCTGATTCCGGACCGATGGAGCGTTGCGTAAGGGTGTTGCGCGCCCACATGAGCTGTTCCGCCGGCATGGTGTTGAGCCGCAGGCGTCCCTTCGTGAGCTTCCATTTGCTGTCGTCGGGATTATGGTTCCACTGCCAGACGCGTCCGAGCTGCTTGCCGTTGAAGTCTTCGTTGCGCTCATATGGAGCGTGTATGGGTTCCGTGTCGCGTGCCGCGGTCTCCGGCTTAAGCCAGGTGCGTGGCGCACGCCCGGTGTTCCCCTCGAGTCCTATCATCGGCCAGCCGTCTTTCCACGTCACGGGCACGAGGCATGTGGTGCGTCCCAGCGAATGGAAATCCTGCATCTGCAGTGCCCACCACTGTCCGTCGGGGGTGTCTACGATACCCCCCTGATGTATGTTGCAGGCTCCTGTCTGGTTCGGGTCGGACATCGCTACCTTTACGGGGTGCGTATCGGGCATTATCCTCCCCTTGATCTGAGTCATGGGAGGCTGATGGTAGCCGAATGTCTCGTCAGCCGTTATTACGCGGGTCTCGTAAGGGCCCCATATGTTGTCGGCCCTCGAGCAGGTAAGCCGTCCGTTGGGCGCGTAGTCGGCCGAAACGATGTAGTAGCGGCCGTCGATCTTGTAGATGTGGTGTCCTTCCCCCACTCCCGAGCCCTTCGGAATTATGACGCGCTCCGTATCTTCGATCGGGCCCGACATATCGGGCTTGAGCTCGGTGCATTTCACTTCGTCGTAGCCATGCACGGCATACACCTTGCCGTCGTCGTCGAAGATGACCCCGAGGTCGTAGATGCGCCCCTTCATGTTGATGTGCTTCCACGGACCCTCGATTTTGTCGCTGACGAAGCATTGAAGCCCTTTGCCGTTGATATTGCTGTAGAGATAGAACTTTCCGTCGTGATGCCGTATGCATGGCGCCCATATGCCCTGGCCGTAGATCTCCTTGCCGTTCTTGAGCGAGAAGGCATCGTCGTCGAAATCGAAGCGGTCGAAGCAATACGATACGTTTTCCCAGTTGACGAGGTCTTTCGAGTGAAGGATGACGAGTCCCGGCACGCTGTGCATCGTAGTGCCGGCAAGGTAATAGTCCTCGCCGACCCTGATTACGTCGGGATCCGAGAATTCATCGTAGAAAAGAGGATTGGTATAGGTTCCGTTGCCGTTGTCCGCACTCCACGACTTGATTGGCTCACCCTTCGCGGCCTCACTTGCTGAAAGCATGAAGGGAGTCGCCCCGAGAAGCGCGACTCCCGCCATAATGGCTATTCTGTGGTTTATGTGTTTCATGATGTCGGTTAATTGTATTTTCTCATTCTATGTCCCAGGCATAAGCCGTAGGGATGATTCCGGCTTCAAACTGTCCTATAAGATCGCCGTCGGAATTATACCGGTATATCACTCCGTTCTGCTGATAGTCGAGGGCATCTGCTGCGAAAATATCCTCTTTCAAGGGCGAGACAGTCAGTGAATAGAAGTTCTTGCCGTTGGCCGCAACCGTCGGAGTTGCCGGAAGCGTAGTGCGCGAGACATCCATCGAATATACACCCCCGATGTTGTCGCCTACGCTGTTGTAGCGGTTGATATTCCAATAGAGGCGGGTGCGGCTGCCGTCGATTGCAAGTTTCGAAACGTCATCTTTAAGCATAAGGCTCATAGTATTCTTCACCTTCATGTCCATCACATTGATGCATACCAATGAAGGAGCCTCGTATCCGGCGGGATTTTCCTCCCAACCGCCGCCATCGCATATTGTCCAGAGGTCGAAATTCTTGTCAACCACTAAAGAGTTCGGCTGAATACCGACTGTCAGGCTGTCTACCACCTTATCGGTCTTCGTATCGATCTTCAGGATCCTGTTGTCGTAGCTCCAGAGATTTACGTAGACATAATCACCTATCTGCACCATCTCCTCCGTACTTCCGGAGCTTTCGGGAATCGTACCGTCCGGCACATCGATATATCCGGTTACGGTGAAGATGCGCGGATCAACTACGGCGATTTTCGACGAATACATCTGGCTCACGTAGGCCTTCTGCTCCGAGACGAAATGGATATAACGCGGACTGACCAGATTCTTGTCGATGCGGCCTACCTCCTTACAGGTCTTCTTATCAAGAGCAAAGATCACATTGGAGTTGTTGACCACCACCCAGAGGTTGTCTCCATATAAAGTAGCCGACTGTGCTACATCGCCAAGCTTGAAACCGTTGGCCTTGACGAAAGCCTCGTTCTTAGCCCCATTGTCCTGACTCCAGACGGTCAGCGAGGAATTAGAGTAATTGAACGAACCGGAATTGACCACATACAGAGTCTCATCACTCACCAAAGGGGGCTCCTCGCCGCCGTTTACCGGTTCATCGGAATTCGAATTACAAGCGGCCAGCGCCATCAGCGCCAAGCCCCACATCATAAATCTTTTCATATCACAAAATATAAATAAAAAAAAGACACACATTTCTGTGTGTCTTCTAAGGCGGCGATTACCTACTCTCCCGCTTTCGCAGTACCATCGGCGTTACAAGGT